>NZ_JBYSWV010000015.1:0-98914 GCF_058781555.1 Brevibacillus sp. FW306-2-1A-C05A | reverse complement strand
GTCTTAGGAGGGGCAATGAGATGCCCTCATCTTGAAGGCTGTTCAAAACAGAAATGGACTGCGAACGCTTAGTCATTGTGGAAGGCTTGCGGCTTTAGCCGTGGGAGTCTCAATTTGGCCTGGGAGCTGAGCTGGGCAAGACGTATCGCGCGGAAACATAGCCGCGACGCCTCGAAAACGCCAGTGTTTCTGGCGTTTTTTTGTTGCCGCAGCGATGAACTTTTTAACATGTTCCGCCTCGTTTTATTATAAGCTAACAGGAGGGACAATCTTGCCCCCTGTATCTGGATGATTGAAATGCGACAATACATACGACTCGTGGAGGAACTTTCATGGAACAGCTTTTGATGGGGAGTTTTCTGTCCGCGATGGCAACGGGGGTCGGGGCTCTGCCCATTCTGTTTTTTCGCACGGTCACGCACCGTTGGCGGGATATTCTTCTGGCCTTTACCGCTGGCATCATGGTGGCGGCAGCGACGTTCAGCCTGATTCCGCAGGCGATGTCCAACGCCCCGTTTATGATCGTCTGTCTGGGCGTGCTCACCGGGACGCTTTTTCTCACCGTTTTGGAGAGCGTGATTCCACATATTGATCTGGAGCACACGAGAGTCAACATCGCGATGGACTCGCAGGCGCTGTTGATCCTGATGGCGATTACCTTGCACAATATCCCGGAGGGGCTGTCGGTCGGGGTGAGCTATTCGAGCGAGCAGCCGGAGCTTGGCGGCCTCATCGCCTTTGCCATTGGCCTGCAAAACGCGCCGGAAGGGTTTCTGGTCGCGCTTTTTCTGATTAATCAAAAGGTCAGCCGGCTCAAAGCCTTTTTCCTGGCGACGATGACGGGAGCGGTGGAAATCGCGTCGGCGATCTGCGGCTACTACCTCACCGCCGTAGTCAAAGGGCTGGTGCCGTACGGCCTGGCGTTTGCAGCAGGCGCGATGCTGTTTATCGTCTACAAGGAGTTGATCCCGGAGAGCCACGGGGACGGCCATGCGCGCTCCGCGACTTTTTCGTTCATTTTGGGTCTGTTGGTCATGATCGGGCTGGTGCAGTTTTTCGGGTGAGCGGATTTTTTGCGAAAGAATGCGGAATTTGTGCAACTACCCCTCACAAAAGCGGCGAAAAAAACCGAAACCATAATATAGATAGATTTCGATTATGGTAATAGGGAGTGTCACGATGGAAAAGTCTACCTTGATAGGTATCGTACTAGGTATTGTTGCAGTAGTGGTCGGGATGATCTTGAAGCACGCGAGTCCCTCGGCCCTGCTGAATCCGGCAGCGTTCATGATTATCATCGTGGGTACGATCGCCGCCCTTTTCAACGCATTTCCCATGTCGGAAATCAAAAGGATTCCTGCCCTTTTCAAGGTTATTTTTAGCGAGCAAAAACTCCCTGCCAAAAGGGAATTGATCGGTCAGTTTATGAACTGGGCTTCCATCGCCCGTCGCGAAGGTTTGCTCGCGCTGGAAAACACGTCCGATGAGATCGAGGACCCTTTCCTGCGCAACGGCATGAAGATGATTATCGACGGGGGCGAGCCGGATTTCGTCCGCGACGTGCTCAATGAGGAAATTCACGCCATCGAGGAACGCCATCAGGCAGGTGCGCTTGTGTTCAGCCAGGCGGGTAGCTACGCTCCGACCCTCGGGGTACTCGGAGCGGTAGTCGGTCTGATTGCGGCGCTCGGCAACCTGAGCGATATCGACGCACTCGGCCTTTCCATTGCGGCCGCGTTCGTGGCGACCTTGCTCGGTATTTTCACCGGGTACGTGCTGTGGCACCCGTTTGCAACCAAGCTGAAACGAAAATCGAAACAGGAAATCGAGATCAAAAAGATCATGGTAGAAGGACTTCTTTCCATCCAGGCTGGCGTTTCTCCGGCAGCTATCGAGCAGAAGCTTCTGGTGTACATCCCGTACAACGAGCGTGCCGAGATGAAGGAAGAAATGAAGGAAGAGAAGAGGGAGGAAGGAGCTGCGGTAAATGGCTAAGCGACCGAAGAGACATGCTCAGCACGAAGAGCATATGGACGAGTCTTGGCTGATTCCGTATGCGGACTTGCTCACCCTCCTGCTCGCTTTGTTTATCGTATTGTTTGCCTCCAGCGAAATGGACGCCAAGAAGTTCGACCAGATGGTTCGCTCCTTTAACGTTGCGCTGAACGGCGGAGTGGGCGTGCTGGACCAGCCAAGCCCGATTCCGCTCGACCCGAACATGATGCAGCAAACGATACATAAAGGCGCTCAGGAAAGGCCGAAGACAGAAGAAGAGAAAAAGCTGGAGGAAGCCGTCCGCAAAGAGACAGAGGACTTGAAAAAGCTGCAAACACAGCTCGAAGGCTACATCCAGCAAAACAAGCTGCAGGACAAGCTCCAGACGAAGCTGACCGAAGAAGGGCTGCTGATTACGATTCTGGACAACGCCTTGTTCGACTCCGGCAGCGCCGTGCTGAAGCCGGAAGCGAGAAAGCTGGCAAGCGAAATGGCCGCGATGCTCGTTCCCCATCCGAAAAAGGTGACCGTGACCGGACATACGGACAACGTGCCGATTCATCGTGCTGAATTTCCGTCCAACTGGGATCTTTCCGCCAAGCGCTCCGTCAACTTTCTGAAAGTGCTTCTGGAAAACAAAAAACTGGACCCGACCAAATTCAGCGCGACTGGCATGGGCGAGTACCATCCGGTAGCACCGAATACGACAGCGGAAGGCCGGGCGAAAAACAGACGGGTAGAGGTAGCGATTTTGCGCGACCTGGCCTCCCCGCCGAAAAACAGTGTCAATCCATAAGCAAAAAGGATAGCGCCCGATTCAGGTGCTATCCTTCGTTATTTTCGGGAGCTTTTGGACAATCGCAGCTTGCACTGGATGCCTGCGGTTCTCCCATGGCGAGCCTCAACTGCTCCATCCGTTTTTCTCCCCACTCATACATCAGCTCGATGATCGGCAAAAGCGTCATCCCTAGCTCCGTCATGGAGTATTCCACGCGTGGCGGAACTTCGGGATACACCTCGCGATGGACGATTCCGTCCTCGATCAGCTCCTTGAGCTGGTTCGTCAGCATTTTATGCGTGATTTTCGGAAACAGCCGCTGCAGTTCGCTGAAACGGTGCGGGCCTTCCACACCGAGGTGCCAGAGGATGACGACCTTCCACTTGCCGCTGAACATGGACAGCGTCAGCTCCTTGGAGCAAGTAAAATCGCCGTTGCGGATTTTTTCCATCGTTTCTTTTCTCAGGTCAGACATGGTTTTCTCCCTTTGCTTACGGTTTGTCCATAGGTACCCTTTTGGTAACTACCGCACAAAAAAGTGCATTCTTATGTTGCCAGGCGCACGCCTTTATAATAAGCGATGTGGAAAGCAAAGCAATCCTATCGTTTGGAAAAAAGGAGTGAAGCCATCATGGCCAAAAAAGTATTGATGCTGACAGGTGACGCCGTAGAGGCGCTGGAAGCTTATTATCCGTACTACCGCTGCCTGGAGGAAGGGTTCGACGTGACGATCGCTTCCCCTACCGATAAAAAAGTGCTCAACACCGTCGTGCACGATTTTGAAGACTGGCAGACCTTCACGGAAAAGCGCGGCTACCAGATCGAAGCGCACGCCACTTTCGACGAGATCAATCCAGAGCAGTACGATGCGCTGATTATTCCAGGAGGACGTGCTCCTGAGCATATCCGCCTGCACAAAGATTTTGCCCGCATCGCCCGCCATTTCTTCCAACATGATAAACCAGTTATGATTTTGTGTCATGCGAGCGTGGCACTTACCGTCATCGCCGACGAGATCAAAGGCCGCGAGATGACTGCCTACTTCGCTTGCCGTCCAGAGGTGGAAGCAGCGGGAGCCAAGTACATCGAGACTCGCTTCCACGTAGACCGCAACCTGATTTCCGGGCACGCCTGGAACGACCTGCCGCAACTGATGAAAGAATTTGTGAAGCAAGTAAATGCCTAATTACAAGCCAAAAGCCGATTCGCCAATGGGGGCGCAATCGGCTTTTTTTATAGACATCAGGAATGGATAAGACTCTTGGGCAGCATTGCGAGACGGACTGTCAGCTTGGAAAACGGTTGATCGTAGCGGTAGTGGTGAGAGGAAACAGGAGAAAGCGCTACAGGTACTTGGGCCTCTGGCGGGGGAGCGAAGACTGTCCGCCTCCGGAGAAAAAGGAAAACCGCGTCAAAAGTAGAGGATTCAAAAAAAGTAGGTTCACGTTGACGCTGAAAAGCATGTTTTCCTTTTTCTCCTCCGGCTAGGTAGGAGTCCCAAAGACCTTCGCTTGCTTTCTCCTGTTTCTTCTACGAGCTGTTTCTGTCGTTCGGGGTTGATTTTGGGGTTGTTGTTAATCAGGAAGCCAAGAAGCGTAAGGCAAGGGAAAAATTTCAAAAAGCATTGTGTATGGTCAAACAGGTAGAATGATAGCTCTCAAGAAGGTCCACACGCATGCCCGCACTCCTTCTTTGAAATTCTTGTATGATGCTTTTTATCCTGCGTTTTCTTTCCCCCTCCGACGATCCCCCTTAGCCCCTGACGAGGAAAGAGACGAAATCCGCGAAAGCTCTTTGGGCTCCCAACCGAGGCGGAGGGGAGAAAGCGAAACACGCTTTTAGCGTCCAACTCTGAGAGGCTACCTGAATCGACCACTTTTGGACGCGGTTTCGCTTTTTCCCCGGAGCCGGGCAGTCTAACCCCCAGCAAGGAGCCCAAGAAGCTACCGCGATTTCGTCTCTTTCCTCGCCACACCAAAAGTTCCGATGAAGGAGCTTTTCAAGCAAAAACGCCCCGACAGCCCCATGCCCACATCACCATGCTACTATGCTGCTATAGTTTCAACCCAAAAACGGATACGCTTCATCCACCTATATGGCCAACATAGCAGCCTTCGCCCCAAAGGAGAAAGCAAGACTTGTGCCCTTTGGGTACGAAGCCTCCGCCAAAGGCTTGGCGCAATCAAGTTTTTTACGCGAACGCAAACATTTTCCAGCCAATTGTGTTACAAAACGCCCGCTCCGTCGTCTAATAACTGTGAGACAATCTGGGCCTGTGTGTTTGACAGGCATCGCGATCAACCGGGAGGCGTTCAGAAATGTATAAAAAACTCATCGCGTTAGGGTCGGCACTGGCAATCGGGGTGACAGCCTATTCTGCAGCCTCGATTGCGCAGCAGCCAGCCAACGCCGCAGCAGCAGTGGAGAAACCGGCGGAAGCTGCGCAAAGCACGCTGGCCGAGCAGTTGAAAATGCTGGAGAGCGGGATCGTTCCCACTTCCCCGTACGAAACAGTCCAAACATGGGCGAAAGCGGTCAAAATGCGAAACGGCGCCCTGCAATACGCGCTGTTTACCGAACAGGCGCGCTTGGGGCTAAAGACACCAATGGAGAGCTTCCATTGGGTGACGGGGACATCCAGCCCGTGGGTTGAGGGCTTTACGGTCACAAGCATAACAGAAGACAAAGCCGACAGCGGGCAAGCCCAGGCACAAGCGCAAACCAAAACGTTGAAATTCCAGGTCGATTTTGACCTGGTGACTTCCACAGGGAAGTTCGGCACAGACCGGGCCATCATCGGCGTGACGCAAAAAGGGGATCAATGGTTCATCGAAAGTGTCGCACCTGCATCGGAAAAGTCGGTAGGCATCTGGAATACGCCGGAATCGTTGAACGACCAAAACATCGAGAAAACATTCGAGACGATGAAAGCGTACGACAGCACGCTCGGCTACCGGATTCTTTTGCCGGAAAAAGCGATGAGCAAGCTGAAAATCGAGCAGTCCACCTGCGCGAACGAAGAAGGCAACCCGCCGTGCCTGAACTTTTTCTACAAGGATCCAGCAGCCAAAAAGGACGTGCTGCTCGCAACCGTTGTCCGTTTGAGCAAGGAGCAGGAAAAGCTGCCGTACTACCAGGAGCATCCTTTCCTCACCAAGCTCGGGGAGAACAAAGCGGGCGCATTTTACTCGCTCTATCCAAGCGAGCACCAGTATGCCGGAGCGGAAGATTCCGAGCAAGGCCGCGAATGGATGCAACTGCTTGAACTCTTGCAACAGCGAATCGGCAAATCCATCCAGCCGTAAATCGCCGCGCTTCTCGGGCCTATTCCCGTCGCCTCTGCTACTCAAGAGCCACCTGTGCCAATCGCAGGTGGCTCTTGACATTTTCGCGGAAAAAGGGGATAATAAAGTCAATAACAAAGTAAACTACTCGGAATACTATAAATAAAAGAGGTGAGTTCTTTGGAACGGACATTACATATTCCAAGCGATACAGTTACGTTGGCGGCAACGTTGCATGAGCCAGAGCAGGAAAACGGCAGAACGGTCGCAAAATACCCATTGGTTGTGATCTGCCACGGCTTTATCGGCAGTCGGATTGGCGTCAACCGCTTGTTTGTAAAGGCCGCCAGAGAACTCGCCGCGCACGGGTTTGGCGTATTGCGCTTCGACTACGGCGGCTGCGGGGAAAGCGACGGCGACTACGGGGCTGGCGGGCTGGATGTGCTTTTGAAGCAGACGCGTGACGTGCTCGATTACGCTGCAGGGCTGGAGCATGTCGACCAGGAGCGGATTACGCTGCTTGGGCACAGCCTTGGCGGAGCCGTTTCCGTTCTGACGGCAAGCCAGGACAAGCGGATTCACTCGCTCGCGCTGTGGGCTCCGGTAGCGCAGCCGTTTGACGACATTGTGCGGATTGTCGGGGAAAACGAGTACCAGGACGCGCTTGCATTAGGGACAACGGATCACAACGGCTATTTGCTCTCCGGGCGGTTTTTCCAATCGTTGAACGGAGCCCAGCCGCTGCGCCACGCCAAGCAGTTTGAGGGGGATGTCCTCATTTTGCACGGCAATCGCGACGATGTGATTCCTGTCGATGCGATGTTCCATTATGAGCGGGAGCTGCGTTTGCGCAGACGAGGCGCGTGCGAAACCGAAGTGATTGTAGGCGGGGACCACACGTTTTCATCTGCGGACAGCTACAGCAAGCTGATCGGCAACACCGTAAGCTGGCTGGGACGGCTGTGGGCGGAAAAAACAGTGGCAGTATAAAAAAGAAAGGGATGCCCTGACAAGCGGGCTATCCCTTTTTGCGTTTGATTTCTGCCAAAAGACCGCGGCAGCCAGCTTCCACCAGGTCGTAGACGTAGGAAAAGCGCCCTGTGTAGTACGGGTCTTCCACGTTTTGCTCCTGGACGGCGTGGGCAAAATCGAGCAGGCGGTACACTTTTTTGCCTGCGGGAGCCATTTTCATGAGCGCGGCCAAATTTTCGTCGTCCATGCATACGACGTAGTCGTACTCGGTAAAATCGTTGCGGGTAATCTGGCGGGCGCGCAGCGTGTCGCAGGCGATGCCTTTTTCGGTCAAAACTTTTTGCGTGCCTTTGTGCGGCGGCTCACCCGCGTGCCAGCCGCCAATTCCCGCCGAATCGATGGAAATGTCCCCGGCCAAGCCTTCCTGCTCCGCGAGATGGCGAAAAACGGCTTCCGCCATGGGGGAGCGGCAAATATTGCCGAGGCAGACAAACAGTACGCTTGTCATCGGTTTTCTCCTCCTCACTGTTTTGATCGGTTTGGGACGATCTTTCTATTTAGCTAGAATAGCACAAGAAGCTGTTTTTGAAAAAAACTGCCCGACGGCTAAAAAGCAGGCTGGTTTTCCGCGCCCGTACGTGTCCTGCTCGCAGTTCTTGCAAAAATCGCCTTGCTTTTGCTACAATAAGAGCCAGTTACCCCATGTTCGAATTGCATACGATACGTTTTCTAGGGTTCCGCGGTCAGGAGGCTGGCCGGACTGGACCGAGAGAAAACGCACGGCTGCGGCCGTGTACACGGAGGGATAAAAGCCCGGGAGAATATCTGAGACGGTATTCGCCCGCGGCTTTTTTTGCTTGTGTGAAAAAGGTGCTCCGGATGAGCCTGCGCGCAAGCTGCGCTTGGGGAACGATAGACAAAAGGAGGGATTGTGGTGGGAAAGAACTGGCTTTTGGTTGTGGCCGCTGCAATGTTTGAGGTGATGTGGGTAGCGGGCTTGAAGCACGCCGACAGTTTTTGGGAGTGGCTGCTGACCGTTGTCGCGATTCTGGTCAGCTTCGCGGTATTGATCTATTCGGGCAAGCGGCTGCCGACGAGCACGGTGTACGCCGTCTTTGTCGGACTGGGAACAGCGGGTACGGTGATCGTCGAGATGGCCGTTTTTCAGGAGCCGTTCAGTTGGGCCAAGGTAGGGCTGATCGCTCTGCTGCTCGTCGGCATTATCGGGTTGAAGCTGGTCACGCATGAGCATGAGGGAGATGCGCACAAGGAGGGGGAAGTCGCATGACATGGGTGTCCCTGATTTTGGCCGGACTGTTTGAGGTAGTCGGTGTCATGGGGATTTCGCAGGTGAATCAGAAGCCGTCCCTGCGCTCCTGGGCGGTGCTGCTCGGCGGATTTTCGCTCAGCTTTCTCTTGCTGTCTGTGGCGATGCGCGAGATTCCGATGGGGACGGCGTATGCGGTCTGGACGGGCATCGGCACGGTGGGAAGCGCCCTCGTAGGCATGCTGTTTTACGGAGAACCAAAAGACGGGCTGCGGCTGTTGTTCATCGGGCTGGTCATCGTGTCGGTGGCAGGTTTGAAGCTGCTGGCGTAAAGGCACGGCTGCTATCGAAACAGATGGCTCCTGGAGAGCTGCTGCCCGGAAGCGGCGCCGCACTGTTGATTCGGCCAACGGCGCTTGTTTTCATTTTTTTTCCTTTTTTTGAAAAGGGACGATGGTTCTTCGTGGGGAATAGTAAACAAGAACAGGATTTTTTTCGAGGGGGATACATGGCAGCATGGGCTCTTTTTGGGCAACGTTAAAAAAAGGAAACACATCTTCGGCTACGGCCGCCTTGGGCAATATGGGCCTGGCGATTGTCAAAGGGGTCGCCGCTGCGTACAGCGGCAGCGGGGCCATGTTTGCGTCGGCGATGCACTCGATTGCCGATGCGGTGAACCAGGGCTTCGTCTTTTTCGGCAGCGTGCTGGCGGAGAAAAAGCCGACGCCGCGGTTTCCGACCGGATTTGGCCGCGTTATCAACCTGTTTTGCATGATCGCGGTCATCGTCGTGACGATCATGGCGTACGAAACGATCATGGAAGGCTTCCATCTGCTCAAGGAGCCTGCGCATTCCAGTCACTTCTGGCTTAATTTTATCATTTTGTTCCTGGCGATTGTCGTCGACGGCTACGTGCTGGTCAAAGCGATGAAAGAGATCGTCCACGAAACCCGTGTCGACGCGAAGGGCTGGGCGATCGTCCCCGCTGCTTTTCGCCATGTGGGACGGGCGGCGCCGCCGACGCGCCTCGTCTTTTACGAGGACATCGTGGCTACGACAGGCGCGCTATTGGCCTTGATCGCGGTCATTGTCACGCAGTTTACGACATTTGCCCTCCTGGACGGCATCGCGACGATCCTGATTGGCATTTTGATGGTCGGCGTAGCGTTCAAGGTCGGGTACGACAACATGGTCGGACTGATCGGGGTAGCGGCTCCGAAAGAAGTGGAGGACCGGGTTGCCGCGATCATTTTTGCCGATCCGGATGTGGTCGATATCAACCGGCTGCGGATCGTCCAGGAAGGGCGGTTTTACCATGTGGAGTGCTACGTGGAGCTGCGGACGGGCCTGACGCTGGCGGTAGCGGACGACATCAAATACCGCATCAGGGACAGCCTGCTGACCGATCCGGACATCAGCGACGTGACGATGGGCATTCTGGAGGACAACGGCGTAAGCGACTGGGAGCGGCCGAACATCCTCGAAACAACCTGACCCCGGCGAATTAACAGGAAAAAAAGCCCCTCACCTTATGCTGCAAGGTGAGGGGCTTTCGCTATTGATTGCGATGCGCAGGCGATCAGGAGACGGTCAAAAGCTCTTCCGGCTGCTGTGCTTCATCGCTTTTGATCGGCGTAATCAGCACGCGCGTGACGCGGTGATTATCCATCTGCTTGACGGTGAACAAATGGCCTTCCCATTCTACCGTAGCGCCCACCGCGATATCTTCTTCCAGTTGGCTGTACAGCCAGCCGCCGATCGTGTCCACGTCTTCCGATTCCAGTTCGAACGGAAGGTGGTCGTTCAAGTCAGCGAGCGTCAGCATGCCGGATACGGAGAGGCCGTTTTCCAGCTTTTCGATCTCCGGTCTTTCCTCGTCGAACTCGTCCTGGATATCGCCGACGATTTCTTCCAAAATATCCTCCATGGTCACCAGTCCGGCTGTACCGCCGTACTCGTCGATGACAATCGCGAGCTGCGAGCGTTTTTTCTGCATCAGGCGCAGGACCGTACTGATTTCCATCGTTTCCGGAACAGTCAGAACCGGGCGGAGCAGCGAATCCAGCTCGACATGCCCGTCTTGCAGGGCCGCGAGGTAAAAGTCGGTCGCGTGGACAAAGCCGATGATATTGTCTTTGTCATCATCCGCTACAGGGAAACGGGTGTGTCGCTGGGTGCGGATGATCTCCAGGTTTTCTTCAAAGGTGTTCGTGCTATATAAGCAAACCATGTCGATGCGCGGGATCATCGTCTCCCGGGCAAGGGTTTCGGAAAAGTCGAAAACGTGTTCCACCAGCGCCAGCTCGGTTTGGTCGATATGGCCGCTTTGGTGGCTCTGGTTGACGAGAATGCGAATTTCTTCTTCCGTGTGAGCCGCTTCATGCTCCGAAATAGCTTCGAGGCCAAAGCGTTTCATCAGGGCGTTGGCTGTTCCGTTCAAAAACCAGATCGCCGGGTAAAGCAATTTATAGAAAAACATCAATGGCGCGGCAACCCACAGCGAAGTCACTTCTGCTTTTTGAATGGCCAATGATTTCGGCGCCAGTTCACCCAGGACAATGTGCAGGAAGGTAATGATCGCAAACGCTATCCCAAAAGAGATCGCAGAAATCAGATAGTCAGGCATCCCTGTTGAACCGAGCAGCGGTTCGACAATCATGTGGGCGATAGCCGGTTCCCCGACCCACCCCAGTCCGAGCGAGGCGAGAGTGATCCCGACCTGACAGGCAGACAGGTAGCCATCCAGCTTTTGCGTTACTTTTTGGGCGTAAACAGCGCGTTTGTTTCCTTCATTCACCATTTGCGTCAGGCGCGTTTGCCGCACCTTGACGAGAGCGAACTCAGCGGCGACGAAAAAGCCGTTGAGAAAAACAAGAAATATGACAAGCAGCAGGTTGAGCACTATCGGGACGGTGTCCAAGTAAAAAGTCATCCTCTCTGGAATATTATGAATGTACGCTTCTATTTTACTCTGTTTGGCGACAACTCTCAAAAGCGATAAATCACCGTAGCAGCCGTTTCTGACCCCTTGCTGGGGAAGAGCGACCTTCAGGTATCCATAGCGCACGATTTTGCGCCCACAGAAGGCCGCAGAAGGTCACAGATGGTCAAACTGTCCGCTCCAGGCAGGCGGGACCGAGGCGAAAAAGCCCGCGCTACCTGTGCAAAATCTGCTGTCCGTAGACGAAGAAGGCCGACAGGACAGCGGCCAGGCCGAGGTAGGCAGCCAGCACTTTCCACTTGGTTGCCGCCGGTGCTACATAGTACGTCGTCAGCCGATGCATTTGCTCTTCGACTTCCGTCAGCCGCTGACGAGCCATTTGCTCTGCTTCGCGCAGCAATTCGGAAGGGGCAGGGCGCAGCGGGTCCGAGTCGATGAAGAGAATCGGCTCGCGCTCCCATTGCTTGAACAGTTCCCATTTTCTGTTCATGTACACCTTGTCCAGACGCTTCCGGTCGCGGATGAGGCGTTTTTCGTCCTGGAGAAAAGGGACGAGGAAGCCTTTGTCCGGCTCTGCCTGGTTGAGCGCGGTGACCTCTTCGTTCAGGCGAACGCGCGTGTCCCAGGTCGTTTCCAGCTCGGGCCATTGGGCGATGCTCTGCAAAAAGTCGGCGATTTTGTCCCGCTCGTACTGGAGCACCTGGTGCTGGTAGCTTTCCCGCAGCCGACTCCACCACGTAATCAGGCCGATGATGAAGATGAGCACCATGATAGGCCCCGGATTGGCAAACAGCATGATCCCCAGTCCGACCAGCCCGAAGAACCAGATTTTTGTGGACAGCACAGAGACGATCCGCCCGCCATCGAGCGGAGAGACAGGCAGCAAATTGAACAGGTTGAGCAGGGCGCCGAGGTAAATGACCAATGCCCAGAACGGGTCCTGCGTCCACCAATACAGCGGCAGGGCAGGCAAAAAGGCAATCATGCCGGCAAGCGGTCCGCCGTAAGCGAGATAGGCCTCTGTTTTGGCATCGCGCGGCATGTCTTTCATGGATATAAAAGCACCCGCAAACGGGATGAAGACGGCTGGCGAAGTCGCGATGCCTTTTCGTTTGGCAGCGATGACGTGCCCCATTTCATGGACGAAGATCAGGTAGACGAGCGCCACGGCGAACTTCCAGCCGTAAAACATGGCGTACGCCCACAGGCTGATGACCATTGACAACAAGGTCGTGCCGAATTTGGAAAACTTCAGGATGCCGATTAACCATTTGAAATTGGCCAGCAAAAAAGCACCGATGGCCAAGAGGACCGAACGACTTTTTTTCATCAAAAGCTCCTCCCATACGTCATGGCAGTCTTTCTTTCATACGGACGACGCCCGGGAAAGTTTCTACTGGCCTTCCAGGCGCGGATTCGCGAAGCGAAAGCCGTACTCTCCGTATGTAGGATCAAAGCCGAGCTGTCCGCCGTCGAAAAACCAGAAATCGGTCGGCCGGATCACAAAGCGCAAGCCTTCCACTTCGAAAACGGCGTCACCAGGCATGGCCTCGTCTTTTTCAATCGCATAAAACAGTCCGCCCGTTCCGGGTCCGCTTGTCCGTACGTACAGCCGCAGCGTATCGCCCGGTCGAAATTCCGCATAGCGCTGGTAGGCGAGAGAGAATGCGGGCTCTATCGCAAGTGTGATGCTCATGGGCAAGCTCCTTTCCATCGTTTCAAGCCCATTGTAACACACAAACCAAAAACGCCCATTCGGTTGGCCTGTCTTTTCCGAATGGGCGGTCTTTTTTACGGACAGCGGTTAATCCTTGCCTTTGCTGACGTCTTTCGTCGGATGCATGAAGCGGGCATTGCCTATGGGTCTGTCCTCCAAAAGCTCCTTGTTTTCGTAGGAGTTCCAGCCGATGTCGTTGGTCGGGTGCACCCATTGGTCGCCTGCCATGATCGAAGGGTCGGTGTCAGTGCTCCAGTTGTTCAACGGGGATTCTTTGGATTCGTACTGGCTGTCTCCGATCACCACACCAAACTCGTTGACAAAAGGTCGCTGGATCGTGCGGGACGATTTTTTGAAGTCAGGCGCGCTGATCTGATGCGGCAAGGTTCCATCGAGGGAAATATCCTTCGTCTTCTCGTTGTTTTTCTGGTCGTTGTCCATTCGTTGGACCTCCTTTATCCACACAGCCGTATGTTTGCCAGCGAGGCATGCTCGCTTTTAGCATGCATCAGTCGCATTTCCCTTATACGGCGAGCAGCGCGCAAGCATGGCCGCGACCCAAGCCCAGCCCAAGTTGCCGCCACCTGCATATGCTACAAAAAGGGGGAGATTCGATGCTGACCAGTGTCGTTATTCCTGCCAAAAACGCAGACGATCAACTGTTGTACACGTTGTTCGGCTTCAACCTGCAATACTGCGCCTTCGAGGAGTTCGAGGTGATCGTGCTGGACAACACCTCAACGGATGCGACGAGGGAAAAGCTGTCCCGGTTTACCGCTCATTTTCCGCTGAACTACGTGCAGTTTCGGGCCAAAAAACCGCTTGCCCACCTGCTGAACACAGGGATACAGTTGGCGCGCGGCGAGCTGATCGTCTTCCTCGCTGCCCAGATGATCGTACCCCGCAGCTTCATCGGCGTGCATCAGCAGGCACATGAAAAAGCGAGCCACCTGGTCTTGCTCGGGCAGGATCGAAAACGAATCTATTCGGTGTATGAGCCGGGCTTCAGCGCGACACAGCATGCGGAGTGCCAGCTCTGGCTGGAGCAATACCCGCATGTGAAGCGGCCGCATACGCTTGTGGAAACAGTCCCTTTGCTGGAAGAGAGCCAGATTGTAAACGGCTTGCCATTTCACATCGGCTTGCCCTGTCCAATCGCGCAGAAGCGGCTGGCCGCCCGGGAGAAATACGGGGCGAAGCTGGCGCGGCACCGCTCGCCGTGGACGCTGTTTGACACCCAGCACGTCTCGCTGCGGCGGGAAAGCCTGCAAAAAGCAGGACTTTTTCGCGAGCTGCCGCGGATTGAGATGGAGCGCGATCTCGGAAAACGTTTGTTAAAAAATGGCTGCCAATTCCAGTTGGACGATAAGCTGACGCTATTGAAGCAGGAGTGTGTGCAAAAAAGACTGGGCGCAAGCAGCCAGCCGACGAAAAAAAACCGCCGGGCATGACCATAGCCCCGGCGGTTTACTTTGTGCCTAACGGTTTTCTTTTAACCGCTCTTGTGGTTCACTATTAATGGAACCGTTGGAACGGACGGCTTCAGACTGGGCTTTTGGGCCACGAATTTCTGCGGTTTTTCCAAAGTCTTTTGCTTTATTGCGTACCATGTCTCGTCCTCCTCTTCATGCGAAGCGTAAAAATAGTATGACCCAAAAGGCGCTGGAGAATGGGCGTGAATTCGATAGGGAAAGGATGGCAGCTCACATGGCGAAGAAAAAACAAAAACAGCAACCACAACGTCAAAACCTGGATACAGCGACAGAAGCGAAATCTTCTCTCGGCAGCCTGAAGGATATGGTGAATGCGGATGCATTGGCCAAGCTGAAGCAGTTGGAAAAAGAAATGAAGTCCGAAAGCGAGCGCAAGGCGAAGGAAGCGGCCGAGCAAAAGCGCCGCGAGCAGGAAGAGCGCGAGCGCAACAAAAGCTTTGCGGAACTGCTGGCCGACTACGACAAAAAAGGCGGAGGCAAGTACAGTTGATGCGCGATGGACGGCAGACGGAGAGGCCGGATACGTCGAAAAACGGCCTGATGAAAAAACGACAACTCGCGCTCAAGGATGAGTCGATCAAGCAGCGCGGCCAGCAAGTCCTTGGCCGGTTAGGGAAAAAGCAGCCCAAGGAGTGATTTTTTTCCCTCCTTCCCCATATAGCTAGGAGAGGGGAAAGGAGGGAGACCATGGGGACAATCCTGCTCCTGCTCAGTCTCCTTTGTGTAGCTGTAGGCACCTGGAAGCTGAGCGGTATCTACAAGGCAGACAAGACGGACAGCAAAACGCTCTGGTGGACAGTCGCGAGTGTCGGGATTGCGCTTTTTTTTCTTTTGAAGCTGATGACTGATACGTTTCCAACATAAACATGCACCTGTGGCTCAAGCTGCACAGGTGCATGTTTTTTGTTGCTGAAATTATTCGTAGCGAAGCGCTTCGATCGGGTCCAGCTTGGCGGCCTTGTTGGCCGGATACAGGCCGAAAAAGATGCCGATTGCGCTGGAGAAGCCAAAGGCGATGAACACGCTGTTCCAGGACAGAAGCGGCGGCAGATTGGCAAACTGCGCAATCAGGGCGGCGATGCCCAGTCCGAACAGGACCCCGATCAAGCCGCCGATCAGGCAGACGATGACGGATTCGATCAGAAACTGGATCAAAATGTCGCTGCGCCTTGCCCCGAGCGCCTTGCGAATCCCGATTTCCCGCGTGCGCTCTGTGACGGAAACGAGCATGATGTTCATGACGCCGACCCCGCCGACGACGAGCGAGATTCCGGCGATGACGCTGAAGATCAGTGTCAATGTGCCTGTCAACTGGTTGAACTGATCGACCGATTCCTGCATGCTGCGCACCATGTAGTGGTCTTGTTTTTGATGCTTGCGGGTCAAATACTGCTTGACCTGCTGCATGGCAGGGTCGACAGACGGCTTGTCCACGGCTTTGCCCATGAACATCTGGACGGACGGCTCTTCCTGCAGGCTGTGGTAATAACGGATGGGGACAACCGCGCCAAACGTCTCTGCTCCCATGTCAAACTTGAACTTTTCCTCTGTGTACGTACCGATGACGACGAGCGAGTTGTTGCCCCAGCGCACGCGCTGGCCGATCGGGTTCATCTGGCCGAACAGCTTTTCGCCGAGCTTGTCCTCCAGCACGACGACGGCGCGCTGCTCCTTGTCATCCGCGCTGTTGAACAGGCGTCCTTTGGCCACTTTCATCGTCTTCTGCATGGCAAAGTAGTCGGGGGTGCTGGCGGTCAGGTTGACCCGCTCTTCTTTTTTCGGGCCTTTCAGTTCGATTGTATTGGAGTTGTACGGGACGATGTACTCGATTGCCGGGCTGATTCGGCTGAGTACCTCGGCGTCCTCGATGGTCAGGTCGTCTGCGGCTATCTCTTCCTTCGTATCCCAGTTGATGAAGACGTTGAACGTGTTCTGGCCGAATTTTTCCATCTCGTCGTTAATCGCTTTTTGTCCGCCTTCGCCAAGTGTCGTTACGGCGATGACGGAGGTGATGCCGATGATGATGCCGAGCATGGTCAGGCAGGAACGCATTTTGTTCGCCCAGATGCCTTCCAGGGCGGTGTAAAAGCTCTCCATAAAATTCATGTGACAATCACCTCGTCAGACGGGGTAGAGAAAATGCGTTCCTCGACCCGTTCGTCGCGGACGATGACGCCGTCCTTGAAGGTGACGATCCGTTCGGCGTGCTGGGCGATGTCCAGTTCGTGCGTGACGAGAATGATCGTGACGCCCTGGGCGTGCAGCTCCTGGAACATCGCCATGATCTCGACGCCGGAGCGGCTGTCCAGGTTCCCTGTCGGTTCGTCGGCCAACAGGATGGCGGGTCGATTGACCAGCGCTCTGGCGATGGCGACCCGCTGCTTTTGTCCGCCGGAAAGCTGTGTCGGCTTGTGGTTCATGCGCTCAGCAAGCCCGACTCGCTTCAGCGCTTCGGTGGCGCGACTGCGTCTTTCCGAGCGGCTGATGTTGGCGTACATCATCGGCAGCTCCACGTTGTGCAAAGAAGTGGAGCGCGCGAGCAGATTGAACGATTGAAAAACGAAGCCGATTTTTTGATTGCGAACATAGGCGAGCTGCTTGTCCTTGAGGCTGCTGACCTCGATGCCGTCGAGAATGTACGTCCCCGAGTCCGGACGATCCAGGCAGCCCAGCATGTTCATGAACGTCGATTTCCCTGATCCCGATGGTCCCATGATGGCGACAAATTCGCCTTTTTCCACTAGCAGGGAGACGCCTTTCAGGATCGGGAGGGTAGTATCGCCTGTCTTGTATGATTTCGTCAAGCCTTCTACCTGAAGCATTGTCGGCTGACCTCCTTTTTACGTGGAACGCGTCCAGTCGTTACATGCCCAGCGCAGCAGCACCGCCGCTCATCGGCATGACCGCAGCTCCTTCGCTCAGAGCGTCGACAGGTCCCAAAATGATTTGTTCGTCTCCTGACAGTCCCGACTTGATGTGGGAGAACAGCTCATTTTCTGTGCCTGTAACGACTTTTTGCTTCTTGGCGATGCCGTCAGCGGAGATCCATACGAAGGTGCTGCCATCGGCGTCCTGCTGAACGGACTCGATGGGAACTTGCAGGGCGTTTTCGATTTTTTCCACCATGATGTTGATGTCCACGTGGAAGCCTGGCTTCAGTGCGCTCAAATCGCCCTGCGGCTTGAGGATGACTTTGACGCGCGTTTTTTCGCCTTGGCCCGAACTGCTTTGCGTAGTGGTCGCGATCGGCGCGATCCGGGTAATTTGGGCGTTCAGCAGTTGCTTGCCCAGCGTAATTCCTTCAATCGTCGCGGACTGGCCGATTTTCAGTTTGCCGACGTCCGACTCGTTAATATCAGCCTGAATGAGCAGGTTGTTCAGGTTGGCCAGCGTCAAAATTTCCGTGCCTTTGCTGACGTATTGGCCGTTCTCGGCCGCCACGCCAATGACTGTTCCGTCCATCGGCGCGACGAGGACGCTTTGCACGCGCTCTTTTTCCAACTGGCTGCGCTCTACGGCCAGCTTGTTGATTTGCGCCTGCTGGGCGGCGATGTCTTCCTTGCGCGGCCCTTTTTGCTTGAGGGCAAACTGTTGCTTCGTGACATTCAGGGAAGACTGGGCGTTGTCCAAAACAGATTTGGCCTTGTCCAACTCTTGCTGCGTGGAAGCCCCCGAAGCGAACAGTTGCTGGATCCGATCGTACTCGCGTTTGGCTGCGTCGTATTCGCGCTGGGCCTGATTGACCCGCTCGCGCTCCTGCGCCACTTCTTCCGGCTCTGCCCCGATCTGGGCTTTTGCCAGATTGGCTTTGGCTACTTCCATTTGCACTTCCAGATCAAGCAGTCTGCCGTCGACATCCGAGGTGTCGATTTTTGCGATGACCTGGCCTTTCTTGACCTTGTCGCCTTCCTTCACCACAAACTCGCGCAAGGTTCCGGTTACGTTGGCATACTGCTTTTGCTTGTCCTCTACCGTGACGATCCCCGAGGTCAAAATTTTGCTCTCCAGGACTGACTTGGTCGGAGCCCCGATGTTTACCGGCATGCCCATGGCTTGCTGAGAGCCCATCATGTTGATTCCGACGAAGCCCGCACCGAGCAGGACGACCACGGAACCGATGATCCACCACCGTTTTTTCATGTTCATTTCTCCTTGCTGTTAGGAACCGTATTATTTCTTTGCTCGGTGAAGTCTTACGCCAGGTCTGGAAAAAGGTAACACTTGTGGCGAATTGTTCACGATTTGCTCACATTTTGTGATGTTTTGACGGAAAGCAACTTTCTGGCTTTTGGCGTGATAAGATAAGAAAATAGATGACGTTCCTTGGGAGGGGAGCCATGAACCAAGCGATTCGATTTGATTACTCTAATGCACGCGCCTTTGTGAGACAGCATGAGTGGGAGCAGCTTGCCCCGGCGATCGGGCAGGCGCATGAGATGTTGCACAAAAGAACGGGTCCAGGCAGAGACTATCTCGGTTGGGTTGATTGGCCGCAGAGGTACGACCGCGCTGAATTTGAGCGGATTCGCCAGGTGGCGGCGCGTATCCAGGCTGATTCGGATGTGCTTTTGGTAATTGGAATCGGGGGTTCATATTTAGGGGCGAAAGCTGTACTGGACATTTTGGGCCACAGCTTTTACAATTTGCTGCCGAAGTCGAAGCGGCGTTTTCCGGAAATTTATTTTGTCGGGAACAATATCAGCCCGGTTTATATCTCTCATCTGATGGACGTGCTCGAAGGAAAAGACGTGTCCATCAATGTCATCTCGAAGTCGGGCACGACGACAGAGCCCGCGATCGCTTTTCGGCTGCTGCGCACCTGGCTGGAGAACAAGTACGGCCGCGAGCAGGCGAAGAAGCGCATCTATATTACGACGGACAAAACGCGCGGCGCCTTAAAAAGACTCGCGGAGGACGAAGGGTACGAAAGCTTCGTCATTCCGGACGATATCGGCGGACGTTTTTCCGTCCTGACCGCAGTCGGACTGTTGCCAATCGCAGTGAGCGGGGCCGATCTGGACGCGCTGATGAAGGGCGCGCAAGACGCGAGCGAGCGCTACATGGTCATGGATTTGTACGAAAATCCGTGCTACCAGTATGCGGCGATTCGCAATGCGCTGTACCGCAAAGGCAAAACCGTGGAGCTTCTGGTCAGCTACGAGCCGCAGTTCCGCTTTTTCGCGGAGTGGTGGAAGCAGCTTTTCGGGGAGTCGGAAGGAAAAGACGGCAAAGGAATTTTTCCCGCGTCAGCCGAGTTTTCCACGGACCTGCACTCGTTGGGGCAGTACATACAGGACGGCATGCGGCAGTTGTTTGAAACGGTTGTTACGGTCAACAAGCCCGCCGTCGACGTGACCGTGCAGGAGGACCCGCTCGATGTGGACGGGTTGAACTTCCTGTCCGGCAAGCGGATGGGGTTTGTCAATAAAAAGGCTTTCGAGGGAACGGTACTGGCCCATGTAGATGGCGGCGTACCGAACCTGCTTGTGGAGATGCCAGAGGCGACAGCGTACCATCTCGGCGCCCTGATCTACTTTTTTGAAAAGGCGTGCGGGATCAGCGGCTATTTGCTAGGGGTCAACCCGTTCGATCAGCCCGGGGTGGAGGCGTACAAGGCCAACATGTTCGCCCTTCTGGGAAAACCTGGATTCGAGCAGCAGAAAGCGGAACTGGAGGCAAGATTGCGCGAGAACAAGACGTATTTGACTGTGGAGGAGACAGCGGCGTATTTGGAGCTTCCTGAAACGT
The DNA here is from genome assembly GCF_058781555.1 of Brevibacillus sp. FW306-2-1A-C05A. Classification (NCBI taxonomy): domain Bacteria; kingdom Bacillati; phylum Bacillota; class Bacilli; order Caryophanales; family Paenibacillaceae; genus Brevibacillus; species Brevibacillus sp. FW306-2-1A-C05A. The sequence goes on along the minus strand of NZ_JBYSWV010000015.1, from coordinate 78,719 downwards.
TTATTTTGGAAAAAATTCATCAGGGCAAAATCCGCGCTCTCCACGACGGCAACGAGTACATCATCAACAAGGAGCAGTTCAATCACCATCTGGAGGAAATGCGCAAGCTTCGCGAGTTCGAGGAAGCGGCGCGTCACGAGACGGTTCCGGAAAGCTACGATGTGAAAGACGAGGATTAAGCTGAGGATGAAAGCGCAGACCATCTTGTCAGATCGCGCCCAAGAGGACTATACTTGGTGGGTGAACGAAAATAAAAGATCAAGCAACTCGGGGAGTCCTTCATGCGGGGCTGAGAGGATGGAAGCAACGACCGTCGACCCATTGCACCTGATCCGGATCATGCCGGCGCAGGGATACGGTTGCCGGCAAACAGCGCTTTTTTATTTGGTTACGATGCGTATGAAGCCCGCCTTTTCCTGCGAAGGAGAAGGTGGTTTTTTTCATTTTGTCGACTGCGCCAGGGGCTTTTGGCTACAACGGCGCTTTCGAACGGCCCCGAAGAGATTACAACAAGCGAGGAGAGAGAAAAATTGAGCGATTGTCTCGTAGTGGGTGGAGGAATTATCGGATTAAGTCTGGCTTATGAGTTGTCACGAAGAGGAAGGAGCGTCACGCTGGTCGAGCAGGGAGAATGGGGCGGACAGGCGTCTTCTGCGGCGGCGGGGATGCTCGCGCCGTTGAAGGAGTTTACGGCCCCAGGCCCGATGCTCGATCTGGGCATGACTTCGCTGGCCTATTACCCGCAGTGGGCGGCCGAGCTGGAAGAGTTTACCGGAGGGGACGTCCAGCTCAGCCTGGAAGGGCTGCTGACGGTCGCGCTCAACGATGACGAGCAGGCACAGCTTTTGGCGAAGTACCATTGGCAAAAAGAAGCGGGGCACAGCGTCCACCTTTTGACGGAGCGGCAGCAACTGGCTGAGGTGGAGCCGCTTTTGACCGAGCAGGCGCAGGCAGCCATCTACTCTCCGTACGAAGGGCATATCAACAACCGCATGCTGCTGCGCGCTCTGGTGACAGCATGCCGGCTGCAAGGCGTCGCGTTGCACGCAGGCTGTGTCGTGAGCGGCATCGCGGTAAAAGGCGGCCGGGTAGTCGGCGTGGAGAGTTCGCTTGGACCGCTGCGGGCGGAGCAAACGATCATCACGTCAGGCGCGTGGGCGGGCATCATGCTGGAAATGCTCGGCGTTTCGATTCCCGTTCGCCCGGTTCGCGGCCAGATCGCGGCGGTATCCTCCGCAGGCATCCCGCTTCGCACCGTCATTTTTGGCACCTCCGGCTACATCACGCCGAAGAAGGACGGGAAAATCATCATCGGCGCGACAGAAGACGAAAGCGGCTTTCAGCGCGAAGTTACAATGGCGGGCTTGGCCAGCATCCTGAACGGAGTCATGCCGTACGTCCCGGCCTTGCACGGCGCTGCTTTTCTGGAGGCGTGGGGCGGACTGCGGCCAGCTACCGCAGATGGCAAGCCGCTGCTTGGTCCCGTGCCCGGCTGGGACGGGCTTTCGATTGCCGGAGGGCACTTCCGCAACGGCATCTTGCTGTCCCCGGCTACCGCGAAATGGATGGCCGACTACCTGGAAAAAGGCGAGACAGAGCGTCTGACGCCGTTTTTGCCATCCCGCTTTTTGGCAAAAACAGACGAAACGTCGAACAAAATGGGCTAGTCCGAACTGCAAACCCGGTACACCTCCCCATGGGCACCTGTATATGGTAATAAAGAAACACCAGAAGGGGAGGAGTTTCCATGCAGTCTGAAAAAAACCTGTACCAGGCTGACGTCCAGACGGTCAGTCTGATAAAGGATATGCGTGAAAATGTGCACAACATATGCAAAGAACACGTCGAGAAAAAGGTGCGCATTGAAGCGATTGACGGCCAGATTTTTGAAGGCGTGATCGTGGACTTTGACGATCAGAATGTATATGTGGAAGTGGACGATCCCGATGCAGAGGAAGACGACTACGAGTTCGAAGAGGTAGCCAGCCGCAAATCGCATGGAGACTGGGGCATGTACCCGGACTGGACTCCCTACGGCTATCCATATGGCGGATACCAGCCGTTTGGCGATGTCAGTCCGCTTGGCAGCAGCAGCCAGCCGAATCGGCCTCCTGCTGGTCAAGTCAGCCCTTACGCGGACGATTGCTATCCATACGCTCCGATCAGCCCATTCGGCAGCCCGAACCAGCCGTATGGGCAGGTAAGTCCGTTCGGCAGCCCGAATCAGCCGTTTGGGCAGGTAAGCCCGTTCGGCAGTCCGGGTCAACCGTATGGGCAGGTAAGTCCGTTCGGCAGCCCGAATCAGCCGTTTGGGCAGGTAAGCCCGTTCGGCAGTCCGGGCCAGCCATATGGGCAAGTAAGTCCGTTTGGCAGTCCGAGCTTTCCGTACGGCCAGGTGAGTCCGTTTGGAGAGGGCGCTCCTTTCGTCAGCCCTTATTCCGGCTTCAATCCGTACATGGCGCCGTTCCCACCGTTCCCGCCCTACCCGCCTCAGCCGTGTTACCCGTACCCACCGCCGCCACCACCTCCGGCTGCAGTCGTCGTGCCGAGGAAAAAACGCCGCCGTCCGTGCCGAAGAGGCAAAAGAATCATTCCGCTCGCCTTGTTTACGCTTTTGACGATCGCGCTGCTCTAAAACCTGAAAGCATAGAGTTACCAAGCCTCTTGCCATCCGCAATTCCGGCAGCGAGGCTTGTTGCTCGTTTTGCCTGCCCTCGCCTGTGAGTACAACCCGCCGTTTTGGCGCACACTACCAGTAGTATGTGACGAAGGCAGGGGATACAAATGAAGAAAATTCAAAGCAGCTTACCAGGGACGAAGGCGACGTTCGGCTATTTCCGCGAGTCGCTCGAGCCGCATTTTACACTGGCGAATTGGGATTACGAACACGGCTATTTCGACCGCACCCTTGACGACAGGAACACCGTGTACCTCCGCCTCCCGGTAAAAGTCTTGCAGGGCGAGCTCGACAGCCCCGACGCGTGGCTGGAACTGGGCGAACCGTTTGTTTTGCGCCACGTCTACAACACAGGCGTAGAGGAAGATATCGGCTACTACGCCCCCGTCGCTTCAGCCGTGATGAACCAGTTCCAGGAGCCGCTCGACAAAGATGCCGAGATCGACCCCCGCTGGATTCGCAAGGCCGAGGCCATCGTCAAAGAACTGGAAAATCGTCTCGGATGAAAAGCGGGCCTTGGAGCAGGCCTGCTTTTTTGTTTTGCTTTGCTGAAAGCAGCAACGAGGAATGGATTTTCAATGAAATTGCTTTTTCAGCCCTGTTCTGTTTGCAGAAAGTATTGCACAGATTGAGGGCAGCAAATCTTGCCTGAGGGCCCCGGATCGGGTGGTTATTTTTTCTAGCATGAAAACCGTCTTTGAAAAACTCTTTAAAAACGTTTTTAAAAAACCCACGCCCACTCAAGCAAGCCGCTGACGAGGAAAGAGGAGAAATCCGCGAAAGCTCTTTGGGATACCGACCGAGGTGGAGGGGAAAAAGCAAAACACGCTTTTAAGCGTCCACTCTGAGACACATCCTGAATCGACCACTTTGGACGCGGTTTTGCTTTTTCCCCGGAGCCGGGCAGTCCAGCCCCCAGCGGGTATCCCAAGAAGCTCCAGCGATTTCTCCTCTTTCCTCGCCTCACCAAAAGCAACGACAGACGGGCTTTTTAATGTTTTTGCTTTTTCCCTCGCCTCGCCAACAGCAACGGGCAAACGCTCTTTTCAATGTTTTCACTTTTTCCCCGCATCACCAAAAACAACAAACAACAACCTTTGTAAAAGATTTGTTTTTCCACTATTAGTCAGGTAATATTTCCCTAACAGCAGAATGACCGACCCGAGACACCCGTGAAAAACGACGTCCTGACAGGAGACAGGAGGCGACAGCATGGCGTGGTACCATGCGATAGCGAAATGGTATTGGAAAATCCGCAAGCCGCTGACTCTCGGAGTGCGCCTCATCGTGGCCGACGAACAAAAAGGCGTCCTGCTCATTCGGCACACCTATGTACCCGGCTGGTACTTGCCCGGCGGCGGAGTCGAAAAAGGAGAATCGCTCTGGGAGGCAGCCCGCAGAGAGCTGCGGGAAGAATGCGGCCTCGTGGCTGGCGAGCTCAGGCTCTGTCACCTGTATTACAGCGAACGCGAAGGCAAGCGCGACCACATCGCCCTGTTCCATGCCTGCCAAATCCAGCCCGGGACAGGCAAGATCGACGCCGATGAAGTCCGGGACATGCGCTACTTTTTGTGGGACCAGCTCCCGGACGACATGACCCCCTCGACGCGAAAGCGATTGGCGGAATTTTGCGCCCAGTCTTTCCGCGAAGAGCGATGGTGAGACTCGGCCGTTTCCATGCATCTCCTTTTCCCATGTGGTATAGTGAGATCAACAAAACGAGCGTACTTGACCGCTTCGAAGGATAAAAGTGAGGGCAGACCAGCATGAAGATTGCGACTGTACTGCGAAATGACGATTATACACGGGAAGTAGAACATTTGTTGAAGGAAAAGCTGCGCGAGGCAGGCAGGCCGTACACGTTTGTGAACGGAACGGAGGCCAAGCCTGACATGGTGCTCTCAATCGGAGGGGACGGGACGCTGCTGGAGGCCGTCCATCAATACGGCATGGAGCCGGCCTATGTCGGGATTCATACGGGACACCTCGGTTTTTACGCCGACTGGCGGCCGGAGGAGCTGGATGAGTTCGTCGACCGGCTGCTGCACGCCGAACCGGCGATCGTCGAGTATCCGACGGTCCAGTGCCGGATTGATACAGCAGATGGCCAGCGATACGAAAAATGGGCGTTGAACGAACTGGTCCTGCGCAACGCGTCCCTCTCGACGTTGGTCGCTTGCGTCTACATTAACGGGGACGAGTTGGAGACGTTTCGCGGCGACGGGTTGATCGTGTCTTCGCCATCGGGGAGTACAGCCTACAACAAAGCCGTGGATGGAGCGATCGTGCATCCGTCCATCGAGGCGATCCAACTGTCCGAAATCGCCTCCATCAACAACCAGGCGTACCGGACGATCAACAGCTCGCTCGTTTTGCCCAAGCATCACGAAGTAGAGCTGATTGTCATGAACCCGGAAATCATGATCGGCCTCGATCGCGAGCAGGCGGTGTGGAGAGGCGTGCGCTCCATTATGTGCCGTGTCGGGCAAGGCAAAGTCAAATTCGCCCGCTACAAGCGACTGACGTTTTGGAGCAGGGTGCGCAATTCGTTTATCAAAGGATAGAGAGACTTGGGGGAGGGGATATCATTGAAAAAGCTAGGAACACTGCAAAGCATTTTCCGCCATCCGGTAAAAGCGATGCAGGGCGAGCAACTGACGACGTCGGAGGTCGACGTTTTCGGCCTGTACGGCGATCGGGCTTATTACTTTCTGGACGACTCTCGCGGCGGAAAATATTTGAGTGCAGACGTCGTCCCGGCGCTGCTCGGCTACCATGCCAGCATGGGGGAAAAGACGGGCGAAGAAGCATACCCCGACGTTCAAGTTGAAGCGCGTGACGGCAGCGTACATACGTGGGGAGAGTCGCTGTTCGCCCATGTCGCAGAGACAGCGAAAAGAGCGGTGACACCGATGCGCAGTCTCCCGACAGAGGGAGGGAAAAACTGGGAGGACCACATTCTTTTGGTGACGGACGCCTCCCTGCGCGAGCTGGCACGGGTGATCGGCAGCGACTGGATTGACCCGAGACGTTTTCGCGGAAACCTCATCGTCGTGCTCGAAGACGACGAACCGTTCGCAGAAGACAAATGGCTGGGCAAAAAGCTGCAAATCAACGATGTTACCTTGCAGGTTACCAAGCATTGCGAGCGTTGCATGTACGTGAACATCGACCCCGATACGCTGCAGAAAAACCCGGCTGTGCTGAAAGCATGCGTGAAGCGCCACGAAAACCATTTTGGCGTGTACGCCTCTGTGGTGACGACAGGTACGGTGTCGCAGGGCGACGAGGTGTTTATTCTGGAGTAGGCAAAAAGGCGAGGCAAACTGCTTTTGCCTCGGCAACTGGCTAGTGGAGGTGCGAAAGATGACCGTGATGAGTCCTGTAGAAAAAGTGAAGGCTTTTGTGCAGCAGTACGATCCCGCAATCGAGCCGATTTTGTTTGAGCAGCCGCTTCCTACATCCGAGGCAGCCGCCGAAGCGTTGGGCAGCGAGGTGGGACAAAACGCCAAGTCGATCCTGTTTCGAGCTGGCGACCAGTTTGCGCTGTTTGTCGCAGCGGGAGATGTCAAGATCCATCCCAAGCAGGTCAAGGCCGCTTTTGGCTCGGGCAAGGCGAAGATGGCCTCCGCCGAAGAAGTGGAAAAGGTGACAGGCTATCGCGTAGGCGCTGTCTGTCCGTTTGCGTTGCAGGAGGAAGTGCCCGTCTTCGTCGATACTTCCCTGCGGCGCTTCCCTGTCGTCTATACGGCTGCGGGCGTTGCCGAATCGCTTTTGCCCGTCACCTACGCGGCATTGCTTGCCATGACCAAAGCCGTCGAGATCGATGCGGCTGCTGCACCAGCCTCGTAAAAACATGACCGTTTTGCCGGCCGCAGGCAGACAAGCAGTTCTGCTGCTTTTCGGAAAATGGCGAAACGTTTTTTGCAAAAACAAAGCCGACAATCCGCATGACACCGTGGATTGCCGGCTTTTGTTCGTTCGCGCAGGGGAAGCTTCACGCTTCTTTTCCCAGCATCAATTGATAAAAATGCACATCGTGCCACTCGCCGAATTTGAAGCCCACCTCCCGGAATTTTCCCGCAAGCGTAAACCCGAACTTTTCATGAAGCCGCACACTTGCCTCGTTTCCACCCGTAATGCCGCTGATGACCGTGTGGTAGCCGAGCTGTTCCGCCCGCTGCAAGATGTCGCTCATCAAGGCCGTACCGACACCGCATCCCCGCTGCTGCGCATCAATGTAGACAGACAGCTCGACCGTTTTGCTGTACGCCGGCTTTTCGCGAAAAGGAGAAAGGCAGCAATAGCCGACCACTTGCCCGTCCGCTTCGGCGACGAGCAGCGGATGAGCTTCAGTGTGCTTGTGAAACCAGACTTCGCGCTGGGCCAAACTCTGCGGCTCCAGGTCGAAAGTTGCAGCCAGATGGGCAATCGCATGGTTGTAAATCGCCAGCATGGCAGGTAAATCGTCCAAAACAGCTTCCCTGATTTGCAGCAGCATGAAGACCGACTCCTTCAAAATCAAACAGCGATTCCTCGCCTGTTCTACCGCAGCGCCTCGTACACATCCCGGAGATTGGTGTATCCGGCCTGCTGCGCTTTTGTCAAATACTTCGCCCACAGCGTCCCGGCGGCCACGGCGTCACAGTAGGCGTGGTGCCTGCGGGAGATCGGGATGTCGTGCTGGGCGCAGAGGGCGTCCAGCGAGCCGTTGCCGATCGGGTTGCTCAACAGCCGAATCAAAAGCATCGTGTCGAGCATCCGGTGAGTCAGCGGTCGTCGGCTCGTTTTCCAGAGGGCGGAGCGAAAAAATTCGCGCTCATGCCGGGAGTGATGGGCGACGAGCGGACGATCTCCGACGAAGCGGAAAAACCGCGAGAGAGCTTCCAACAGATCGGGCGCGTCCGCAGTCATATCGTCGGTAATCCCGGTCAGCGAGCGGACGTGGGGCGGGATCGTGCGCCCCGGATTGACCAGCGTGTAAAACGAATCTCCGAGCAGCAGCTTTTCCCCGCGCATCGCCACCGCGCCGATCGAGATGATCGCGTCTCCGTGATCGGGGTAAAAGCCGGTCGTCTCCAGGTCGACGACGACCACCTCCAGATCGGCAAGCGGGATGTTTTCGCTGGAATCGACGTGTCTTGCTTCCTTGGAGATGGAGCGAAGATAAGCCTGGTGCTGTTTGTCGTCGTCGCCAAGCCCCCACTTCCAGTCGCCCGGCACCCCTGCCATTCCGCGGTTCATGTTCCACAAGCGGCCGATGAAGTCCCATTTTGCCAAATGCGTCTCCTCCTATCCCCTGAAGGTGGACGGGAGCTTCGCCGTCATTTTTTGCAGGCGGATGGCGAGCTTCATCGCTTCGCGCACCTGTGTGATGGAATCAGGCGACAGCTTGCTGAGCTTGATGTAGCTGTTGCTCGTGTAATGGCCGTCCTCCCAGTGCAAGAGGGCGGTCAGGCGCAGCCCCTGGATCAGCCGAAAATGCGCGGCTATTTCGTCGCAAAAGCTTTTGCTCCACACGCCTTTTTCCGCCAGCTCGCCCAGCCGCTCAAGCGTGGAGCTGACGAAGATGCCGTGCGCCAGGGCGAAATGCCGCACGCAGTTGACGATCGGCAAATAGACGCCGTACTTGATGTTGATGGCTCCGCGAAACCGCCCGGTGACCTCGGGCAGCACCCTTCCGAACAGGCCGAGCGGCACGCGGTAATGCAAAGTGTTGCTGACCAGCCGATCGAGCAAAAACGTATTCCCGGCCAAAAGCTGCCGGAAGCGGTCCAGGACAGGGGCGAAAATGGCCGATTCTCCGTACAGGACGCGCACGTCGCTTGCCAGCAGCAAATAGCGGGCGTTTTCCCAGACCGGGTGAGAGATCCATCTGTCCAACTGGTCGATCCATTGGTCGACGCTGCCGCGCCACTTCGGAGAGAGGCAGGTGACATTGCCCTGGCAAGGCGGATAGCCTGCTTCCTCCAGGCCGGAAACGATGGTCGCGGCCAGCAGTTGAAAATAGCCGTGAACCCGCTCCTGCTCGCTTTCGTTGAGGTGCTCGGGGATCGAGTAGACAAGCCCGTTGTCCTGGTCGCTGATGATGGCCTGCTCGAAGCGCCCGCCGCTGCCGAATTGCAAAAAGGCAAACGGGACGGGCGGCGTGCCGACACCTCTTTTAGCCAGAGCGTCTACGGCAAGCAGAACGCCCTGGCGGATAAGGTTGTCGTGAATCAAGTTCACTACGATTGAAAAAGGGGCCATCTCCCCTGCGCGGTTCAATTGGCGCAAGGGATCTGGGTCAAGCAATTGCTGGCGAAGTTGCGCGAGCTCGGCGAACGATTCCACCTGCCGGATACGCGCTACCTGCTCAGGTGAGAGTGTGAGAGGTGCCGCTTTGCTGGGACGCAGAGGGTCGAATGCGCTCGGGCTGCAGTAGTTCGGGATAACCGTATCCCCCGTGTTCGCTAAGGTCAAGGCCAACCACCTCTTCTTCTTCTGTGACTCGAAGTCCGATAGTCGCTTTCAGGATGGACAAAATGACGTACGCTACAACAAACACATAAGCCATGGAGCCTGCGAGGCCAAGCGCCTGTACACCGAGCTGGTGCAGCCCGCCGCCGTAAAACAGTCCGGCGCCGCCTACCCCGACTTTTTCCGCAAGCTCCGGCGTAGCGAACAGGCCAGTGGACAGAGTGCCCCAGATTCCGGCTACGCCGTGAACGGAAAAGGCGAAGACCGGATCGTCAATTCCCATGCGATCGAACCAGATGGAAGTATAGAATGTAAGAATACCTGACACTGCGCCGATCACGACGGCAGCCCACGGCTCGACGAATGCGCACGAAGCAGTGATGGCGACGAGAGCGGCCAGAACGCCGTTCAGCATGCTCGGGATGTCAGCTTTGCCCATGACGATCCAGGAAATGGCGAGGGCGGCGACAGCGCCTGCTGCTGTAGCGAGATTAGTCGTAACGGCGACATAGCCGAAAAAGCCGGAGGTGCTGCCGAGCGTGGAGCCTGCGTTGAAGCCGAACCAGCCGATCCACAGAAACAGCACGCCGAGCACGGAGTACACCTGGTTGTGGCCGGGGATCAAATTGGAGCTGCCGTCACGGTTGTATTTGCCGATGCGCGGCTTCAACAGAACGGTAGCGACGAGTGCGACGATGGCGCCTTGCAGATGGACAACCGTGGAGCCGGCGAAGTCTTGCATGCCGAGCTGGGCGAGCCAGCCTCCACCCCAGACCCAGTGGCCGACGACAGGATAGATGAGGACGGTAAACAATACGCTGAAAATAAAGTAAACGGACAGCTTGGCACGCTCGGCAAAACCGCCCCAGGCGATCGCCAGCGAAACCGCCGCGAAGGCGAGCTGGAAGAGGAAGAGAATCGAGATCGGAACCGTAGCGGCAGAGAAGGCGGAGAAAGCGTCCTTTTGCAAGCCGTCGAAGAAAAAGCCGGATAAGCCGATGAAGGAGTTGCCGTCACCAAAAGTCAGACCGAAGCCGAACGCCCAAAAGGCGATGGAGCAAATGCCGAAGGTGAGGACGGTTTTGCCTGCGACGTGGCCTGCGTTTTTCATCCGGGTCGATCCGGCCTCAAGCAAGGCAAACCCTACTTGCATGAGAATGACCAAAATGGCCGAGACCATGACCCATGTGGCATCAATGGCGGACGATAGATCAGTGAGAGTCGGTTCCATTCATTCCACTCCTTTTATGTCAGGTATTCTGACATTCATTTTATTTATGTCAGATTATATGACACGTAAAAACGGAATGCAATTCTTTTTTCACAAAGAAACAGAAAACACCAATCCTTCTGTCTACACAGAGGCGGATTGGTGTTGTTGGCGCGAATTTCGTTGGTCGATAAAAAATCCTGTCGCAGACATCGCGGCGAGAAACAGCCCGCTGATGAAAAAGAGCTGTTCTACTGGCCAGCTTCCCAGCCAGATGGCGCCAAGGCTGCTCGACAGCATCGAGAAGAACGTAAAGATCAGCATGTTGATCGCAAAAATTTTGCCTGTGCTGCTGCTGGCTGCCTTGATCTGGATCGCCGTGACGGTCGGGATGCCGATGAACGGTCCGCCGACCCCGGCTACGGCTGCTCCGAGAAAAGCGAGCCAATGCACCGTGCCTCCTGTGGCGAGCAGGAGAAAGCCGCCCGCTTGCAGCGTCCACCCGATGAGAATGACCAGCAAGTAGCGCGTATAGTACGCCCGCGACATGTACAGGCTGCCGAGCAGGTTGCCCACGCCGTAAAAGCCCATCAGCATCGCCAGCGTACTCCCGTCCCCTTGCTGGATGCGTTCCGCGAGAAAAGGAAAGCCGACACTGTAGCACACCTGCCAGACGAGAAAGCCCATATTGCTAAACAGCAAGACCAGGAGCAGCAGTCGGCTTTTGCGCAATTCCCGCACCCCTTCTGCAATGTCGCGCACGTACTGGCCGGGAGTCATTTTCGCTGCGGAGGCTGTCGCCTGATCGTGCAGGGAGACGCGAAGTGCATACAAGAAAACGACAGAGAGCATGTAGCTGGCGGCATTGACGAAAAACAGGGTGGAGAGCGGCACGGCTGCGGCAATCAGCCCGATCGTCATCGGCGCTGCAATCCGGACGGTGCGAAAGGTCGTGTCCAAAATCGCGTTTGCCCGCCCCAGTTGTTCAACCGAAACGACAGACTTGAGCGCAACTGTGCGTGCGGGCTGAAACAGGCTGGAAAACAGCCCGAGCAAAAATTGCGCCACGAGAAAAAAGGCAAACTGCTCGATGCCCATAGCAGCCATGATCCCGACGCCGATCGCTACAAATATGCGGGCGACGTCAGCGCCGACCATCAGCAGGCGGGGGCTGTACCGATCCGCAAGCACGCCGCCGATCAGGTAAAAAAGCAGTCCGGCCACCATTTCCGGGATCGCTAGCAGGCTGAGTGCCGTTCCCGACTTGGTCGCCTGCAGCAAATACCAGAGCAGGGCGAAGCTGTAGCATTGATCTCCGACGTTGGCTGTCAATTGCGCCAGCCACAGCTTCAAAAACGAGCGGTTTTTCCATAAGACCGAGGATGAGTCCACGTGTAATCTCTCCGTCATGGTACGTAGTCAAAAGATTTTGATCTAAGCGTAGCAAGGCGGAGAGGGAAAGTAAAGAAGCGATCAGACGATTGGCTGTCCGTTTCAACCAGAGGCGCGCTCCGTTCATGAAAAACGGCTTCCGGAAAGAAGCCGCTGAAAAAATTTACCCTTGGGTGCTGTTGTTTTGCTCGTTGTGCTGCTGTTGTCGGGAAGAGCCTTGGTTGTTGTCGGTATGCGTGTCGTCCGCAACGGTGCTGCTGGTCAGTCCGGCTACAGCCAAACCTTTCTGGTTCAAGTTTTTCGCGCTTTTGAACTTGGACATGGTGCTTCCCCCTTCATCATCTGGCTTCTGTTTTACGATGCCTAGCCAGCGGCAGAAGTAATCGTCCCACATTTTCCCGCAGAGCGGCTGTCTATGTGGAAGCGTAAGATATACTATAGAGAAAAGAGGTTTGTGTAAAAAAGGAGGGGATGGCATGGGAGGATGTGTCATTATCGTGGAAGGGAAGACAGACAAGGAGCAACTGCTCCGCGTACTGGCAGAGCCTGTGACCATCTACTGCACATACGGCTCCTACAGCCAGGAAAAAGGCGAGCAGCTTTTGGCGCAAGCGGAATCGGCAGACGAAGTGTACCTGTTTACCGATGAAGATGACAGCGGCAAAAAACTGCGGGCGAGCTTGTCCGACGATTTCCCGCACGCTGTGCATCTCTACACCCCGAAAATGTACAGGGAAGTGGCGAGCACGCCGTTGCCTGTGTTGGCTGAAATATTGGAGCGGGCCGGATTTGCCGTGGTAAACCTCGATTCCTGATGCTGGAAAGCCGTCAGGGGATAAAACACCTCGCCATCGGCTATAACAGTAGTAGATGGATTGGTGGAGGTGCAAGGCAATTGCGCGGCTTGATGACCTTTTTAAATCGCATGAACATCCTGATGTGGCTGCTGGGCATTTTCATTGCTCATGCGCTGCTCTATCTCGCGCTGGGTACAGCGACCTGGCTGGCGACGTCCCTCTTGGCTACCGCCTTCTACGGCATTATTTTGCTCGTAGGCAAACTGGTCGCCAGCCGTTACCCTGACAAGGAAGAAAGCAGATGAAAAGCCGGCTTTGGCGCAGCCGGCTTTTTCCTTTTTCCACTTTTCTCTTGACTACCAGCCGAAAAACTGGAGGGCGAGAATCAAAGCGCCCAATACCCAGACGTAGACAGCGAAACCCTTCATCGAGCCTGTGCTGATAATTTTCAGCATCCAGCGAATGGCGACGTACCCGGCCAGTCCGGCACACATCGTTCCGACGAGCATCGGGATGAGCAGCGCGGTATCGAGCGGGGCAGCCGCCAGCTTGGCTGTTTGCAGCACGCATGCCCCCAGAATGGCAGGCAAGGAAATCAAAAAAGAAAAGCGCGCGGCGTCGGCGCGGTCGATTCCGCGCATGAGCGCTCCGGCGATCGTCAGCCCCGAACGGGAAATCGCGGGCAAGATCGCAGCCCCTTGCAGCGTGCCGATGATGAGCGCATCCGTGTAGCGAATGTCGTCGAATTTGCGCTCGCCCCGTCGCATGGATTCAACGGCCCACAAAATGGCGCCCGTGGCGAGAAACTCCCAGCCGATGGTGATTCCGGTGCGCGAAATCTCCTCGAAGTAGTCTTCGAACAAAAGCCCGATCGCCGCCGTAGGAATCGTGCCGACGACGAGCAGCTTCGTCAGCTTGGAAAACGGGTTTAAGACGATGTAGCGAATCTGCGGCCAAAATACAATCACGACAGCGATCAGCGTCCCGAAATGCAGCATCGTGTCGAAGAGCAGACCGACTTCCTGCATGCCGAACAGCTTTCTGAACAAGACGAGATGGCCTGTACTGGAGATCGGCAAAAACTCCGTCAATCCCTGGACGATTCCGAGGAAAATATGTTCCAAGAGAACGAGCATGGACATAGGTCACTCCTGTCTGTTGGCAAAATGAAACCGGGTACAAGCCGGGCCTTACTGTCATATGTATGTTCACGGAGACAAGACTTGCCTTTTGGGGGCGGCCTGAGCAAAAAAAGTTGTGGTATTTTCCCGGCCGGGATGGGTATAGTTAGTGTGCATATAGGAAGAGAGTGAGGAAGAAACAACCATGCACAAAAAGAAAAAACGCGAGCCGCAGTTGGCTGCGACGGGAAGCCTGCAGGCGGGCATGACGCTTACCATGACAGTGGCGCGCAAAACGGAGATCGGCTATTTTTTGCGCGAGGGCAACGATGAAGTGTTTTTGCATGAAAAGGAAGCGCATGAGCGTCTGCATGTAGACGATGAAGTAGAAGTGTTTTTGTACCACGACCACGAAAATCGGCTGGCAGCGACGATGGACATGCCTTATGTCAGCATGGGAGAGTACGGCTGGCTGGAGGTCGTGGATGTATCGCCGCGGATGGGCGTGTTTTTGGACAACGGGATCAAAAAAGATTTGCTGCTGTTTGTCGATGACCTGCCAAAGCTCGCCGATGAATGGCCGCGCCCGCGCGATCAAATATTGGTGACATTGAAGCAGGACAAGCTCGGACGGCTGCTCGCCAAGCCTGTAACCGAAGCGGAAGTGACGAAAATCGCCGTGCCCGCTGACGAAAGCATGCGAAACAAGCAGGTGGAAGGTACCGTCTACAAGGTCATTGCAGCAGGGGCGTTTTTGCTGACAGAGGACGACCATATTTTGTTTATCCACCGCGACGAGATGGTAGGCCGCCTGCGCTTGGGCCAGACGATTCGCTGCCGCATCAGCTACGTGCGCGAAGACGGGCGGCTGAACGGCTCGATGAAGGAGCGCAAGGAAGTGCAGTACGGCGAGGATGCGGACAAGCTCTTGCGCTATTTGATTAATCGTGACGGGGCCATGCCTTACACGGACAGTACGGAAGCCGATATCATCCGCGAAAAATTCCAGATGAGCAAGTCCAGCTTCAAACGGGCGCTCGGCAAGCTCATGAAGGAGCGCCGCGTGGAACAGGTTGACGGCTGGACGAAAATCATCCGCCGCGACGACGAAAAATAAACAAATCCCTCCCCCGCGCCCTTTGCTTGCTGCAAGCAGAGGGGACGCGCCGGGAGGGATTTTTCAATTTAGCATGGGAAGCATGCGCGAAAGCCGTCCGGCTAGGGAGTGACTTGCACCTGCTGCTTTTGCTTGCGGCTTTTGTAGTAGGAGAAGCAAAAACCGAGCGCGAGCAGGATGAAGCCAGGAATGTCAGTCGCGAGGCCGGGAATGACGGCAAGCACACCTCCGGCGACCGCGAGCAGCCGCTCCAGCAGATTCATTTTTGCCATCCAGTATCCGATCAGCCCTGCCCCGACCCCGATCATGCCGACGGTAGAAGTAAACATCACCCAGAGCGACTCGGTAAAAGTCGTATCAATCAGCAAAAGCGCAGGCGAGACGACGAAAATATAAGGAGCCATGAAGGCGGCGATGGCAAGTCGGGTGGACTCCACTCCGGTGAGAATCGGCTTGGACTTGGCGATGCCCGATGCGGCGAAGGCGGCCAGCGCGACAGGCGGCGTAATGTCAGCCACGATCCCGAAGTAAAACGTGAACATATGGGCGGCGATCGCGGGCACGCCCAACTGGATCAGCGCGGGAGCGGCAATGGTTGAGGTGATGATGTAATTCGCGGTAGTCGGCGTCCCCATGCCCAAGATCAAGGAAGCGATCATCGTGAAAAACAGCGTGAGGAACAATTGCCCGCCTGCCAGGTCGATCAGTCCGTTCGCCAGCTTGAGCCCGATGCCCGTCAGCGTGATCGTACCGACGATGATTCCCGTGCAAGCCGTCGCCGCCACGACGCCGAGAGCGACGCGGGCGCCAGAGGCGAGCGCTTCGAGGATGTCGGCAACCAACATGCGCGTCTCTTTGCGAAAAGCGCCGACTGCGACGGTTGAGACGATTCCGATGATGGCGGAGTTTTCGGCGGAAATATTCATCATCAAGGCGGCGATGATAATGGCGATCGGCAGGAGTAGATACATTTTTTTCAGCACGGCTTTTTTGTCGGGCAGCTCTTCCTGTGTCAAGCCGCGCAGGCCGAGCCGCTTCGCTTCGAAGTGCGTCATGATCCAGATGCCCACGAAAAACAGGATCGCGGGCAAAGCCGCGGATTTGGCAATCTCCAGGTACGGCACGCCGATGAACTCCGCCATCAGAAAGGCGGCGGCCCCCATGACGGGCGGCATAATCTGTCCGCCTGTGGAAGAGGACGCTTCGACGGCTGCGGCAAATTCCGAGCGGTAGCCGAGCCGCTTCATCATCGGGATGGTGAAGGCGCCAGAGGTGACGACATTGGCGACGGAGCTGCCGCTGATCGTCCCTTGCAAGGCGCTGGAAAACACCGCTACCTTGGCCGGGCCGCCGATTCGTCTGCCGGCAATGACGAGCGACAAATCGTTGAAATACTCGCCTACCCCTGTCTTTTCCAGAAACGCGCCGAACAGCACGAACAGGAAAATGAACGTCGACGAGACGGCGAGCGGCGTGCCCAATATCCCTTCCAACGTGTAGTAGCTGTGGCCGATAATCCGGTCGAGGTCGCTGCCGCGATGCTGCAAAAAGCCCGGCATGTACGGGCCGAGATACGTGTAGACGAGAAAAATGACGGCGATCAGGGTGATCGGGATGCCGACCACGCGGCGCGCCGCTTCCAGCACGAGCAGGATGGCGATTCCGCCTACAGCCATGTCCAATGTCGTGTAGTTGCCCGTCCGAGTGACCAGTCCCTCATAATCAAACACCCAGTACATCGTGACGGCTACGCCCAGGAGAGCGAGAACGATGTTGACGAGCCCGACCTTTCCTTTGTCGCCCTTGGCGGTTCCTGAGTAGAGCAGGTAGACGAGACAAAGTCCAAACGCCAGATGGATCGGCCGATGGATTTGCGGCGGGAGGACGAGGAAAAGCGTGCTGGAAAGCTGGTAGAGGGAAAAGAGGACCAACAGGCAAAAGGTGATCCATTTCATCGGCCCGGCGAGCTGGCGTGTGGCGGATTCCTTGTCGTATTGCGCGATGAGTTTTTCCACTTCCTGCTGGTTGATGTTCGTTGTACTCATTCGTAACCTCCTAACTCGCTTAAAATGGATCGCTTTTCCGCCTGAATGACGACAGCCTCTCCGGGCTTGCCAATCGAGCGAAGCGGCAGCTCTTGTCCGGCGAAAAGCAACGTATGATTCGCCCGAACCTGTCCGATAAACAGATGGAGCGCGGGGAAGGCGCGGTGCATGTTGCGCACTTCGAACTGTCCGTCTGCGAGCGCCAGCTCCTCGCCTGCGGCCAGTTCGTTTTCCATGCCAATGCCGTAGTCGTGAAAGCGGAGCTTAACGAGGACAATCTGCCCGGCTTCCAGACGATAGCGCTCTTCGACGGTAGAACGATGAATAGAATGAGTCCAGCGAATGCCGAAGGAGCCGTCCTGCGCGATGCGGTGGCTCCAGAGAACTTCGTTGCTCGTGCTGTCGCGCACCACCAAGACGGGAAAAAGCGGGATGACAGCGACGATGACGAGCAAAAGCAAAGCCAGGAAGGAGAAAAGGCGGAACAGATTCCGCCTCTCTCCAAAAGCCGCAGACCGGATTGCAGCCATACGCTGTTACTTCACGCCTTTTTCGTCAAAGTACTTTTTCGCCCCGGGATGGATCGGAATGCTGACGCCGCTGAGCACGCTGTCGAGCTTGATCTCCTTGGCCTTGGCGTGGCCGAGCTTGTCGGTGTTATCGAAAATCGCCTTTGTCACCTTGTACACGAGGTCTTCGTCGAGATCGGAGCGGATCAGCAGCATGGATTTGACGGACACGGTCGTGACTTCCTCGGGAACGGTCTGGTACGTATTCGCAGGAACGGTTGTTTTGACGTAGTAAGGGTATTTGGCGATAATCGCGTCGATCTTGTCGTTGTCGATCGGAATGATTTTCACGCCTGTCGTGGCAGCCAGCTCGGTGATGGCGGCAGTTGGAGTCCCGGCAGTCTGGAACGCGGCGTCGAGCTTGCCGTCCTGGATCGCCTTGGCCGAGTCGGCAAACGAGAGCCGCTGCAACTGCGTATCGTCGAATGTCAGCCCGTACGCCTCCAAAATTTGCTGGGCGTTGATCTCCGTACCGCTGCCCGGAGCGCCGACAGAGACGCGCTTTCCTTTCAGATCGGCTACGCTTTTGATGTTGCTGTCAGCCGAGACGACGATCTGAATCGTCTCGTCGTACAGAGCGCCCAAAGCCTGGAACGAATCTATTTTGCCATCTTGCTGAAACATGTTCGTTCCCGCTGCGGCGTATTCGGCGATGTCGTTTTGCGTAAAGGCGATATCCGCTTTTTTGTCGCGAAGCAGCCGGATGTTCTCGGCAGAGGCGCCCGTAGCCTGCGCTGTGGCTGTCACGCCGGCGTTTTTCGTGATATGGTCGGCCATTCCGCCGCCGAGCGGATAGTACGTGCCGCCTGTGCCGCCTGTCGCGATCACCAGTTGCTGGCTGCCGCCGCCACATGCGGTCATCCAGGCCATGGAGAGAAGCAAGATGAGCGAGAAGAGAACAGAACGCTTTTTCAAAAACAATTCCCCCTTGTCAGAAAATTATGTATATATCGTTCATTACGAATTGTAAGGGGACGACTAGAAAAAACTACAATAACCTATAGAAAAATATAGTAAAATAGGAAAGGCAGTGCTTCCCCATCTTCGTCTTGTGCAGAACAGATTGGATCAGGGTAATTATCTTTTTATTTTGAAAAATTATGCTTGCCGCCATCTTTGTCAGTCCTGGTTTTTCGTACGGTGTTTTTGTATCGACTTTCGCTCTTTCACGTTAATACGCTGCATCATCGGCCATGCACAAGAAAAATACCCGCGACGGTTTGCCAGTCGCGAGTCTGATTCGAAAAAGGGGTGGACGGATGCGCTACTTCATCGTGGACGACGATGCTGCTGTGCGATTCATGCTCGCTCAAATCGTTGAAGATGCCGATTTGGGAGAGGTGTGCGGGGAAGCGGAGGACGGCTCCCTCGTTGACCATGATTTTTTGATTTGGAAGCAGGTGGACATTTTACTGATCGACATGCTGATGCCCAAGCGGGATGGCATCGAGACGATCCGGCAGTTGAACCGCTACACAGGAAAAATCGTCATGATCTCGCAGATCGAGTCGAAAGAGTTGATCGCGGAGGCGTATTCGCTCGGGATTGAATACTACGTGACGAAGCCTGTGAATCGGCTGGAGGTCATCAGCGTATTGCAAAAGGTGCGGGAGCGAATCTTGCTGCAGCAATCCATCGAGGGCATCCAGCGCACCCTGCATGTATTGTCTGCGCAGACGGCTTTCACGCGGCCTGTCGAGCACGCCTATTCGGAGCGGAGCATTTTGTCTTCGGCCACCTTTCTTTTGACCGAGCTTGGCGTCATCAGCGAAAAAGGGAGCAAAGATTTGCTGGCGATGATGGAAATTTTGCATCGCTTCGAAAAGGACAACGGCACCGAGGCGAAGCTCCCTTCGCTGCGCGACATGTTCGCCGCCGTGGCGGAGCGCAAGCTGGGAACAGGAGCGGCTGCCTTGATCCAGAAAGAGAGCAAAGCAGCCGAGCAGCGAGTGCGAAGAGTGATCTATCAAGCTTTGACGCACCTCGCCTCTCTCGGGCTGACCGATTTTGGTCACCCGAAGTTTGAAAGCTACGCGGCCCTGTTTTTTGATTTCACGGAAGTCCGCAAGCGCATGCGCGAGCTGGAAAACCAGGTGGAAATGTCGATTCCTCCCACCCGCATTCACACGAAAAAATTCATCTACGTCCTCTACATGGAAGCAAAAAGAAGGCTAGGGGTATTGCAAGGGTGACTTTTGGAGTGCGCATGCAAATGTGGTAAGATATTTCTATTGTTGTTTTGGGAGGGAAGCATGTGAGCGAACTACGCAATCCATGGCAGTTACTATATCGGGTCTATCGTCATGTTCAGCCTGTTCTGGAGCGGGAGTTTGCAGCCTGGTACGAGCGAGCCCAGGCGATTCCCAACCCGGAGCTCAGGAAGCAGGCGCAGGACAGCATGAACTCCAAAAAATTTCATTGCCAGGGAGGATGCGTCTACGCCACGCAGGTCATCCCGTACGTGGAGACGATCGTGCCGTTGATCGTCGCTTACCAGACGATCAGCGACTATCTGGACAATTTGTGCGATCGCAGCACTTCACTGGACCCAAAAGACTTTCGGCAACTGCATTTCTCGATGCAGGATGCGCTGACACCTGGAGCGCCGTTGCGCGATTACTACCAATACCGCGAGGACAAGGATGACGGAGGCTTTTTGGCCGGATTGGTGCAAACCTGTCAGCGGTATGCAGCACAGTTGCCCGCTTACAGCAAGATTCAGCCGCAAGTGCTCGTCTTTTCCTGTTTGTACAGCGATCTGCAAGTGCACAAGCACATCGCCCAGCATTTGCGCGAGGGCGAGCTTTTGGCCTGGTGGGATGAGTACAAGGAGCGATACGACTATTTGCAATGGCAGGAGTTTGCGGCGGTAACAGGCTCGACGATCGGGATTTTTGCCCTGTTTTGCCTGGCGACAGAGGACGATGTCAGCGAGGAGACGATCAACACGGTCAGCGAGGCTTATTTTCCGTGGCTTTGCGGATTACATATACTGCTGGATTACTTGATTGACCTGGAGGAAGACAGACTGGGCGGGGACTTGAACTTCGTAAGCTACTACGATTCCGAGCAGGTGGCGACGGAGCGCTTGCAATTTTTCATTAAACAAGCAAAGGCAAGCGTTAAACGCTTGCCAAATCCTGCATTTCACCGTATGATCGTGGACGGGCTGGTCGCATTTTATCTGGCTGATCGCAAAGTAAACCGCAGTCAGCCACACATTTATACTATCGCTAGACAACTGCTGAAACAGGCAAAAGGTTTGCCATCTGTTCTGTTTTACGTGAACAGCCTGCTTGTACGGCGATAACGGAGAAGAGGTTAGCGCATATGCTTGCGCTTGTACGAAAAGCCAAATCCCATCAATGAGAAGGCAACAACGATACAACCAAGGATGCCGAGGGGGCTTTTTTCCCCGATGGAAATGCCAACTCCGATGAGACAGGCGGTTACGCAAAATGCCAAAGCCAGTGTTACCATTTGATAACGATTCATCGGTTTGTAACCTCCTATCTGTCAATGTTCCCATTATACCTTATTTTCCGCGAAAAGCATCTAGGGAAAGATTCCGGAAAACCTAGTAAATTACTGTACGAAGTGGTGGAGAACGTAGATGGAAAGCATTATACAAATTAGAAAAGGGAATCAATTGGTGGAAGGCCATGTGACATATGAAGAAGGAGACTTGATCGAAGCGGTTTTCCCCCGTCACCTGGAAGTGACTGTCGGCGATCAGATTCCTTGCTTGTTGACCGCTGATTATGAAACCATCAGCAATTTTGATGCCGTCGTGGTGGCGAAGGACAAAAATCGGCTGTTTTTGTTCCATTCGCCTACGATCAGCGAGTTCCGCGAGCAGCGTAGGCGCTATCCCCGCTTCGACATGGAGGTAAAAGGCTGGGTGCAATATCCGACTCAGGAGCCGGATTCGTTTTTTTCCGTGTACAGTCAAATGGCCTATTTGGTGAACTTGAGCCTTGGAGGACTGGCGTTTCGGGCAGACAAGCCCGTCCCGATCGACCAGGCCATTGTGTTTTCTTTTGAGCTGTACGGACGAAACAGGCCGGACGGGGTAGTAAAGGCAGAGCTGCAAGTCATTCACGAACGGATTGAAGGCCCCCACTACTTTTACGGCTGCACGATCAAAGCAATCACGGCCCGGCATTTCCACAATTTGCGCAAGTACATTTTGCACAGGCAAATCGAGGAACGCAGGCAAGTGAAAATCGAATAATTTTTTCGCGAATTGGTCAACGGGACCAATTTTTTTTTGCAATCAGGCCGCTTCGTTAGAAATGATTGGGGTAGTGGCGATGGGGGCGTCTTCGGATTTAGGGGGCAGGTTTTTTGTTCAGCAAAAAGAGGAACAAAAACGTTGGCTCGCGAAGCTTTGTCTGTATAACGTCATTTTCATTCTGATCTTTCAGTCTTTTGTCCGTTTTGAAGTGTCCGTTCAATTGCTTGCCGTCATCGTGCTGCATGGGAGCGGGCGGCTGTTGGCACGGAACAAGTTCTCTTGTCCATGTGGGAGCCGATGTACGCAAAGCGGTTCGGCCATCACAGGCAGTTTGTTTGCTGGCGAGGCTCTTTTGCCCGGGCTGGACAAGCGCCGGACGAACGAATCCGAGCGAAAATGCTGCCTGATTCGCACTGGATCAAACCCAAAGGAGGGATGGCATGAAAAGAATCGCGAGGTGGTACAGCTCCGAGCACGGCCCGTCGGCGCACGATGAACTGAACCGGATCGAGCCAAAAGGAAACTACGGCTGGCCCGCGATCACGGGCGATCAGGAGCAGCAAGGGATGCGAACTCCGATCTGGCAAAGCAAAGACGAGACATGGGCACCGTCTGGCATGGCTTTTGTCCGCCAAGGGCCGTGGGCAGGGCAGTTGCTCATTGCGAACTTGCGCGGTCAGCAACTATTGCGCGTGAAGCTGGACCCTGGCCGCGCCGATGCCGTCACAGAGGCGTCCACGATTTTTGCCAATGAGCTAGGACGCCTGCGCGATGTTGTGGAAGGCCCGGATGGATCGCTCTACCTTTTGACCAACAACCGCGATGGGCGCGGCGAGCCGAGAGACGGGGATGACCGGATCATCCGGCTTGTTTTGCAGCAGCCGTAGCGGCAGTGTCTGCGTCGCGCTTTCCCCAAATCCAGCGCTGCAAAAGAATCGCCCCGCCGCCGACAGCCCCGACCAGCGAGCCGACCCACAAAAAGGCTTGCGCCGGCCCGAGCCAGGTCATCAATGCGCCGCCCAGTAACGGCGCCACAATAAACGTCGCGCTGGACAGCGAATCAATAATGCCCCTGACTCGGCCGAGTGCGTGCGTGGGCGTTTCTTTTTGCACGAGGTAGTTGGTGCCGACCGAAGTCAGTCCCGTACCGATGCCAGCGAGCAGCGAAGCCGCCAGCAGCCAGTGGATGCCGCCGCCCGGCTGGAACAGGCCGATCCAGGCAAAGCACGCGCCGATCAAAAGCACGCCGCCCCCAAGCACCCAGCCGAACGAGCGAATCGTTTTGCGCCGATGCAGCCAGGTGATCGTGAGCAAGGCCCCAAGCCCGATCACACTGACGGAATACCCGACGACCTCCGGATGCCCCGGCACTTTTTCCCTGAACACGACAGGTAACTGCGCGTCCGCAAGCTGAATCGCCATCATCGCCAGCAAGGAAAAAAGCGAGCTAAACAGCAAGACGCGGTTTTGCAAAAACACGGCCCAGCCTTCCTGCCAGGCGAGGCGAAACGGAATCGTTTTTTCCCACGAAGCGGGGCGGGGGAGCTTTTTCTCCACGTGGCGAATGGTCAAAAGCAAGACGGCGGAGAGCAGGTAGCTCACGGCATTGATGATGAGGCAGAGCGCTGGTGTCACCATGGCGGCGACCATCCCGCCGATCAGTGGACCGATCAGCTTGCCGCTTTGGAAAACGGCTCCGTTCAGCGAGGTCGCCTGAAGCAGTTGCTCCGGTGCGACGATTTGCCGCGTCAAGGTTTGCTGAGCCGGATCGTTGAAGACGGAAGCGCAGGAGCGCAAGGCGATGACGAGCAGAAACCAGAGCGGATCAGGCATGGCGAGCAACAGCAGGGTGAGGCTCGCCTGAATCAGATTTGCCGCGATCATCATGCGTACTTTATGGACACGATCGGCCAGCACCCCGGCGAATTGTCCGAGCAAAATGCCGGGAGCCGCATACGCAATCGGCAAAAGCGCCATCGTCATCGGATCGGCATGCCAGACGTAGCCCAGGAAGATGGCGACCGCGATAAAGTCGAACCAGTCCCCTAGCGTAGACAGCCCGTAAGCGAAAAGCAGCGTGCGAAACGTCTTGTTTTCGGTAAGCAAAAAAATCCCTCCATCACTTCGAACTGATTCGATGATAAAAGGGATTTGTCAGAGGCGTATCATAAGAGGGCAGAAAGCTTGTGGACGACCGACTTTTTCAAATGCTCGAACTGGTACTGCACAGCCAAGTCGTGCCACATTTTTTCGTAGCGGCTCTGCCATTTGGCATCGCAAGGGACGTGGCGGAAAAACAGCAGGATCTTGTGCACCGCGTAGATCAGGTGCGGGACAAACTGGGTGGCCCGGATGACTTCGACTCCTTCATCCACCAGCCGCCGCGCTTTGGCGATCTCCTGCTGGCGATACTGGCAAAGCCCTTGCAGCAGCTTGAAGCTGCCCACCTCACGCTGCATCGGCAGCCTGTGCAGGATGGCAAATGCTTGCTGCAGCAGCCCCTCGGCTTTTTCGACCGATCCGGACAGCAGCGCAAGCCATGTTTCGCCCGCCAGCAAAAACAAGGTAAAGCTGTCCGAATCCATCTGCTCGACGATCGTCCGGGCGTGCGCGACCTGCTTTTGCGCCAGCTCCCACTCCCCCATGTTGGCATACAGGGCGACTGCGTTGATTTGCAGTTCATCCTGAAAAATTTGCGGCATGGACGCCTGATGTTTGACGATGGTCTGGAACAGCTTGGCGGTTTGCTCTGCATCCATTTCGGTCATGTGATACAGGTGAAAAAGATAAAACAGCTTTTCCGACAGGGGCGTGTCGTCGTCTGCGACAAACCAGGCAAAGTCGCCCGTGACAAAGCGGATGTAGATGGCGTAAAAAGGGTCCAACTGAAAGCCGAGCACTTCCTGGTTGGCCGCGAGAGTTTGCAGGGCCGCGCCCATCCCCATGCCGTGATAGGCGGACAGCATCGTGCGGATACTTTCCGAAAAGTCCTGCTTCCAGGCATGCAACTGGGGCGGCTGATGCTGCTTCCAGCTCAGCCGGTAGCCGACTCCCCGCACTGTGTCGATCGTGAACAGGTGCGACCATTTTTGCAGCTTTTTGCGCAGCCGGTAAATGTGGTCGTCAATCGTGCGGTCAGTCGGGTCCTCCAGCGGCCATACGGCGTCGAGCAGGCTTTCCCGGGAAAAGCTCCGGTTTTTCCACGTGTACAAATATTTCAGCAAAGCGTATTCCTTCGGCAAAAGCACAATGCCTTCCCCGCCGTAGCGAACTTCCAGCTTGTCATCCTCCCAGGCGATCAATTCCATCTGAACGACTCCCCATCAAGACCGTATTTCTTCATCTTATTGTAAAGAGTGCCGCGCGAAATGCCGAGCAGCTCGGCAGCCGCCTTTTTGTTGCCGTACGTGCGCTCCAGAGCGGCGATGACCCGTTCTTTTTCCGTTGGTCCTGTCGGATGGTGCAGGGCAAGCGGAGTGGCCGGGGCCGGATGCAACGCAGCAGGCGCTGTGTACGCACCGCCCAGCGAGGCGAAGGAAGCAGGGGCAATCGGTTCGGGCTGGGAGCGGATGACGCTTGGCAAATGCTCCGGCGAGATGACGCCGTTTTCTTGCAGGATCGACAGCCGTTCGATGACATTGCGCAATTGCCGGATGTTTCCGGGCCAACTGTAGTCGTACAGCGCCTGCATGACTTCGGACGGGATGCGGGGGACGGCTTGCTCGTGCGCGACGGAATACTCGTGGATGAAAATTTGCACCAGCTCCGGCAAATCTTCGCGCCGCGCACGCAGCGGAGGAATCTCCAGCGAAAACACGTTGAGCCGATAGTACAGGTCTTCGCGGAATCGTCCGTCGGCCACCATCTGCTCAAGCTGGCGGTTGGTTGCTGCGATGATCCGGGTATTGACGGTGATCGGCTCGGTTCCGCCTACGCGGTAAAACTGCCGCTCTTGCAGGGCGCGAAGCAGCTTGACCTGCAACTCCAGGGGCAGCTCGCCGATTTCGTCGAGGAAAAGCGTGCCGCCATGCGCCAGCTCCAGCTTGCCGGGCTTGCCTTTTTTCTCCGCCCCCGTAAAAGCTCCGCCCTGATAGCCGAACAGCTCGCTTTCGAACAAGGCAGCCGGAATCGCTCCGCAGTTAATCGCGACAAACGGCTTTTCCCGCCGCCGACTGGCCTGGTGGATCGCTTTGGCAAACAATTCTTTGCCTACGCCGCTCTCGCCGTAGATCAGCACGGTGGCATCGGTCTGCGCGACTTTTTTGGCCGAACTGATGGCAGACTGGATGGGGGCAGAATGCCCTTTGATCGCGTAAAAAGGGTCGTCGGCCGCCTGGAACCTGCTCATTTCCTGCTGCAGATTGTGCAAGTGTGCGGTCGTGTGCGCCAACTCTTCATTCAGGCGGACAAGCTCCGTAATATCTTGCTCGATGGAGATCGCCCCGATGATCTGCCCCCCCTGGCGAATCGGGGCGGCGTTAATCAGGACGTGGCTGTCTGGACGGGGAATGTGGTAAACCCGTTGGACTGACGTGCCTTGGCGCAAGGCGTCGAGGAGCCGGATGGACTCGCTGGCAAAATGCTCGTCGAGTGAAGTGCCCAGCACTTGCGCCCGGTCGATCTCATAAATCGTTTCCGCTGCCCGGTTCCAGTACTGGACGATGTTGTTGGAGTCCACAATCGTAATCGCTTCGCTCATCGTATCCATCAAGGTGCTGAGCAAAACAGACTGGTTTTGGGCCAGGTTGGCAAATGCCTCCAGCAGTTGCTGGGGCAAAACAATCCCTGTTGCACGTCCTGCTTCATCGACAACTGCCAGCGTGGGCAAATGGGCGGAAGCGAGCGCCTGACGGATTTGCCCCAGGCATTGCGCAAGCGTAGCTGTCCGGGGGACGGGAAGCACCTTTACGGCACGCTCGCCTTCTTGCCACACACCTTCTTTTTCGCCTTCGCGTATTTTGACATCGACAGGATTCACGGGAGCGGCCAAGTCAGAGACAGCACTATCCATTGAAAAGAGAGGTTTCAAATCGTCACTTCCTATCCACACTAACAGGTAAAAGGAACTGGCTCTTGCCTGCTGCGAATCGTATCTAATCAGAAGTGTACAAGGATAGACACGAAATGTACATATGTGTTGAAAAGTATGTACAGCATTCGTGTTCCGTAACCATTGGCAAAGTCAAATATAGCTTACCAGGATGTGTTGGCATGGTTCATGCTAGTACAAATGACGCAGAGTACGTTGAGGAGGAGACAGTCAACGATGGAACAAGCCATGAAAGATTTTTTCTTATTTTTATCCAAAAACAAAGCACTGAACGCGGCTGCTAAAAAATGGGGCCTGCGCTTCGGGGCCGGCCGCTTTGTATCCGGTGTCACGATTGCAGAAGCTATCGCCGCCGTTCGCAAACTGAACCAGCAAGGTCTTGTGTGCACGCTCGACCATCTGGGGGAATTTGTTTTCAGCCTGGAAGAAGCAAACGAGTCTGCTGACTACTGCATCAAAACGTTGGAAGCGATTCACCAGTCCGGCGTAGACTGCAACCTGTCGCTGAAAATGACCTCGCTCGGCCTGGACATCAGCCGTGAGCTGTGCATGACCAACATGCGCCGCATTCTCGACTCGGCGAAGAAAAACGGCAACATTTTCGTGCGGATCGACATGGAAGACTACGCGCACAACCATGTAACGATGGAAATTTTGAACGAGCTGCTGGAAGAATACGAAAACGTGGGAACCGTGATTCAGGCGTATTT
The DNA here is from genome assembly GCF_058781555.1 of Brevibacillus sp. FW306-2-1A-C05A. NCBI lineage: Bacteria > Bacillati > Bacillota > Bacilli > Caryophanales > Paenibacillaceae > Brevibacillus > Brevibacillus sp. FW306-2-1A-C05A. Next base: position 51,335 of record NZ_JBYSWV010000015.1, on the reverse strand, counting down.
GTACAAGGCATCCGACGACATCGACAGCCTGAAGGACAAAAAAGTGAACTTCCGTCTGGTAAAAGGCGCTTACAAGGAGTCGCCGGAAGTAGCGTACCCGAACAAGGCCGATGTAGACGAAAACTACAAAAAAATCATCAAGCAGCATTTACTGAACGGCGGATACGCTGCGGTGGCAACCCACGACGACAACATTATCGCCTATGTGAAGCAGTTGGAAAAAGAATACAACATTCCGCGCACCCAGTTTGAATTCCAGATGTTGTACGGCATTCGCACCCAATCCCAAATCGACCTCGCTCGTGAAGGGTACAAAATGCGCGTCTACGTCCCATACGGCAACGACTGGTACGGCTACTTCATGCGTCGTCTGGCAGAAAGCCCGGCAAACGTGAAGTTCGTGCTCAAAGGAATGTTTACGAAGTAAGGCGGGCATGCTAAAGAAGACACCTCCGAAAGAGCTTTCGGAGGTGTTTTGTGTTAGGATGGAGCAAGAATTTTCCTTTAGGGAGAAAGGGGCCGTTTTTCGTGCGTACATTCACCATTCCACTGACACCTCCGTATTCTTTCGAGCGTCTGCTGCAGCGCCTGCAAACCCATCCTGATCCGCAACTGGAAGTACAGCCGGAACACAACATGCTGCGGCGCATTTTTCGGGTCGGGACGCGCCCGGTGTTGACGCGCGTACAATTTGTCGGCGAGCTTGAACAGCCTGCCCTGAAAATCGAGACGGCCTCTGCCTTGTCTGCGGCGGAGCAGCGCGAGCTGGAACGGACGATTCGTCACGTTTTCAGCGCAGACCTCGACCTTTTGCCGATTTACGAGCAGATGAGAGAAGAGCCGGAGCTGGCTGTGCTTGTCGATCGCTTTTCCGGCCTGCGGCTGATGCACGACTCTGATCTGTTTCAGTCGATGGTCAAGACGATAATTGGTCAGCAAATTAATTTAACCTTTGCGGCGAATCTGACCCAGCGTTTGCTGACGCTGGCTGGCGAAGAGGTGGCAGACGAGCAAGGCGTGAAATTTCTCGCGTTTCCGACTGCGGAGGCCGTCGCGCGGCTGTCGACCGAAGACTTGCGCCCGTTGCAGTTCAGCCAGCGAAAAGCCGAGTATATCATTGACTACGCGCGTGCGATTGTGGACGGAAAGGTTGATCTGGAGCGGCTGTGGGCGATGGAGGACGAGGAGATTATCGCGCATTTGACTCCCCTGCGCGGCATTGGCCGCTGGACGGTCGAGTGCCTGCTGATGTTCGGAATGGGCCGCCCTAATTTGCTGCCGGCAGCGGACATCGGGCTGCGCAACGGGATCGCGCTCGTGTACAAAATGGACAACAAGCCGGACGAGCGAGAAATTCGCCGGATAGGAGAGCGCTGGGCGCCATGGCGCAGCATTTACTCTCTCTACATTTGGGAAGCGGTGGGAGCGGTGAAGCGAAAAGAGGTTTGGGAGGAGTAGCTCCCTTGTTTGCCAAAAATTCTTTACTTTTCAACAAATCGACTGTTGAAAAGTGAAGAAATATTAAGTTATACTAATGGAAATTTTATTAAAATAATAAATATAGAGAGGGACAACATGAGAGAGCTTTCAACGAGAGAAATCATTACTGTCGGTCTTATGCTTTTTGCCCTGTTCTTCGGAGCAGGAAACATGATTTTCCCGCCAGCGCTGGGACAGGCAGCGGGTGAAAATGTGTGGATCGCGATGCTCGGTTTTATCGTCACGGGCGTAGGCTTGCCGCTTCTTGGCGTCATCGCCGTCGGGTTGGGCGGCGGCAATTTGCAAACGTTGGCGGGGAGAGTGCATCCCGTTTTTGCCACGGTGTTTACGTTTATCGTGTACTTGTCGATCGGGCCGTTCATGGCGATTCCGCGCACGGGTACCGTTACGTATGAAATGGGTGTCCTGCCGTTTTTGTCTGAGACGATGAAGGACAGCTCGCTTCCTCTGTTCGTTACAACGATTGTTTACTTTGCCCTCACTTTCTGGCTGGCGCTCAATCCGAGCAAGCTGGTCGACCGGATCGGCAAAGTATTGACTCCTGCCCTGCTTGTCATTATCGGCGTCATGTTTTTCACATCCCTGGCTCAGCCGATTGGCGAGGTTGGACCGCCGACAGGCGACTACCAGCACGCAGCGTTTTTCAAAGGGTTTGTCGAAGGCTACCTGACCTTGGATGCGCTCGCCGCGATGGTGTTCGGGATCGTCGTGACTGCCGCCGTGCGGGAAAAAGGCATTACCGATCCGAGAAAGCTGACCTGGTCGACGATCAAGGCAGCGGTGATTGCGGCAATCGGCCTGGGGCTTGTCTATTTGGCGCTCGGCTATATGGGAGCAACGAGCCACTCGCTGGGACAGTCCGCTAACGGCGGACAAATTTTGACTGGCGCAGTCCTGCATCTGTTTGGTCCGCTCGGCACGCTGCTGCTTGGCGGGGCGGTCACGCTCGCTTGCCTGACGACCTCTGTCGGTCTGGTTACCGCATGCAGCCGCTTTTTCTCCGAGCGTATTCCGGGCGCTTCCTACAAGATGATGGCGGTGATTTTGAGCGTGTTCAGCGCGGCAGTTGCCAACGTAGGGCTTACGCAACTGATTGCCATTTCCGTTCCGGTGCTGATGGCGATTTACCCGCTGGCGATCGTGCTGATGCTCGTGTCCTTTTTCCACCAATGGTTCAAAGGATACTCCGCAGTCTATCGCGGCGCTATCATCGCTACGGCGGTCATCAGCCTGCTGGATGGACTCGCGACGGCGGGCATCAAGATCGCAGCGCTCGCTCCGATCCTGGACCATTTGCCGCTGCACAAGGAAGGCATCGGCTGGCTGCTTCCGGCAATTGCTGGCGCGTTGCTCGGCTTCCTCTGGGGCAGCTTGCGCCCTGAACGAAAAGCAAAGCAGGAAGTGCTGGAGCAAAAGCTCGGCAAGGTGTAACATTGGCAGATTCATAAAAACAAGGAAAAAACGCGCCGCCTCGCTTGAGGTTTGGCGCGTTTTTTGGCGTGTTTTTCTTGCAGACTTCCTGCTATTCCCTGCCAGTTAGGACTTCTATCCGTCCACAACTTTTGCGATCTGTGTTACCATGGGAAAAAGCTGTAGCGTCGCAAAAACGGCACTATTTTCCCATGCCGTTCAAAGGAAGGGAGGTTGTTAGCCATGACCCAGATGAAGGTCCTCGTTGCTGATGACGATCCAAATGTACGCGAAATTATTCGCCTTTATTTTGAAAAACAACAGATTGAGCTTGTCGTCGCCAAGGATGGGCGGGAAGCTCTTGCTCTTGTAGAGACCGAACAGCCGGATGTGCTGATTCTCGATGTAATGATGCCGCAAATGGACGGCTTTGAGGCTTGTCGGGAAATTCGCAAAAAATGGGATACACCGATTATTATGCTAACCGCAAAAGATGAGGAATTTGACCGCGTGCTCGGCCTGGAGCTGGGAGCGGATGACTATGTAACCAAGCCGTTCAGCCCGCGCGAGCTGGTAGCGCGAATCAGGGCGATCATGCGCCGCCTGCAGCCGAAGCCAAAGGTGGAGGAAGACGCGCCGCGCATTTTCAGCTTCGATCAGCTCACGATCGATCTCGACAAGCGCGAGGTGATCGTCGCGGGAGAAAAGGTCAGCTTTCGCCCGAAGGAATTTGATTTGCTCGTGCAACTGGTGAAATCGCCGGGCAGCGTCTGGTCGCGCGAGCAGTTGCTGGAGCAGGTATGGGGATTCGACTACTTCGGAGATGTCCGGACGATTGATGTTCATATCAAAAAGATCAGACAACGCCTGGATAAGCTTCCTTACGAGTGCATCCACACGGTATGGGGGATCGGCTACAAGTTTGGGGTGGAATCCTGATGCTCGGTACTTCCAAAAGCATTTTCCGCCGCCTGCTGTTCAGCTTTTTGGCGACTGTTCTGGTCGGTCTGGGCATTTCCGGCATTTTGCTGTCGTTTTTCGCACGGGAGTATATTTACAACTCCAAGGAAGAAGAGCTGTTGCGGATGGCGAAGAAGGTCAACGTCGCGATTCACAACAGCAATAAAGTGAACAAGGCGCTCCTGGACAAGCTGGCGATGCTCGATGAGTCGTTCGACACGCGAATCTGGCTGTTCAATAAAGAAGGAAAAATTGTCGCGACCTCCATGAAGGACGAGGTGTTCACCGGAAAGTCGGTGGCAGTTTCGATTGCCGACAACGTGCTAAAAGGCAAAAATGCGATTTCCGAGCTGAAAATCGAAGGGCTGGAAGACCCGATGCTCTCGGTTTCCGTTCCATGGGGCGAGGGCGAAAATGTGTACGGAGGAATCATCCTGCACGCTCCCATCGAAGGGATCGAAAAAACATTCGGACAAATGCGCGAGTCGATTTTGTGGGCGACGCTGTTTGGCGTTGTGCTGTCTACCGCGATGGTTTCCTACCTGTCCTGGTCGATCTCGCGGCCGCTGCGCACGATCGAGCGGACGGCGGCGGAGATCGGCAGGGGCAACTACGCGGAGCGTGTCCAGGTAGACACGCACGATGAAATTGCCGATTTGGCGCAGACGATCAACACGATGGCAGAAAAGCTGGAAAAGGTGGAGCAGGAACGGCACCATCTGGAGCAGGTGCGCAACGATTTTCTCGCCAATGTGTCCCACGAGCTGCGCACGCCGCTCACAGCGATACAAGGCTTTTTGGAGGCGCTGCAGGACGGGCTGGTAGAGGACGAAGAGGCCCGGCAAAAATATTACGCCGTCATGTATTCGGAGACGATGCAGGTCAATCGGCTGGTCGATGACCTGATGGATTTGATGAAGCTGGAAAACAACGAGGTCAATCTCGCGAAGTTCCCTGTCGATGTCGCAGAGGTGATGAATCGGGTCGCTTTTTCCTTCCGCCAGGAGGCGGAGGAAAAAGGGCTTCAGCTCACAGTCGAGGTCGAAGAGGAACTGCCGCGCATTTATGCGGACAAGGATCGGGTGGCGCAAATTTTGAAAAACCTGGTAAAAAATGCGCTCAAGTTCACGGCAGCGGGCGAAATCCGGATGACGGCCAAACTGCAGGACCCATGGGTGTGCATCCAGGTGCAGGATACGGGCATGGGCATTGGCGCAGACGATCTGAACCGGATTTGGGAGCGGTTTTTCAAGGTGGATCGCGGCCGCTCGAAAAACAACAAAGGCACAGGTCTTGGCCTTGCCATCGTCAAAGAGTTGGTCGAGCTGCACGATGGCAAGTGCAGCGTGGAAAGCGTGCCGGGACAAGGAAGCACATTTACCATCCTGCTGCCGAAAATGACGGCGCCGCCCGCGAAACAATCGTCATGACCCAAAGCTTGGCTGGCGTCATGGTCATACTTTTTTCATAATTGGATCATGAAATTCTCCTATTCTCCTTACAGAATGGTTATCTTTGCCCGTTACGATGTACTTGTGACGGCGAGAAGGTCACGAAAGCCAAGGATGAAAGGAGAATGAACATGAATAAAAAATGGTTTTCCATTGCAACTGTCGCATTGCTCCTGTCTGGAAGCCTGGTAGCCTGCTCCAGCACAACAGGGACGCCTGAACCAGCGACGCAGCAAGAGGGCACAAGCCAAACGACACCGGCTTCTTCTGATAATGGACAATCAACCGACAGCTCGGTTTCGCAAGATCAATCGACGCCAGATGCATCGGCAAACAGCTCCGATACGACCACAGGCGGTTCGGACAGCACAGGCCCCTCTTCTGATGCCCCGGCAAGCGCTGATGCACCAGCCAGTGACAGCAGTTCAGACAGCAAGTCTGACGCATCGTCTGGCACAACTGGTTCGACTGGAACGGAAAACAGCGGATCTGCCGATCAGTCGACTTCGACTGACGCGAGCAAGCAGTAACGATTCGCCAACTGGAAACACGTTTGTTAACGTTTGTTGAAACTCCTCTACTTCCCTCCCGTTTTATATATATTTGGCGGCTATAGGCCGTCTTTTTTTTGCTTTTTTCTGATCGGGGCGTTTGTGTGAAAAGATGTTGCAATTGGAATTTTTGTTGAATTTATTGTAAAGTGGGGGTAGTTTTCAACAGGGGGCGGGGAATGCGTTGGTGCTGTGAGCGCATGGGATGTAAGCTTCGTGATTTTCGGTTTCAAATGCATGGAATGTTGGGGAAGGCCGGGTTTTGCTACGTTGCCCGGGTTATGTTTGGCGGGTCATGTCATGTTTCGCAGGCCCACAAGCTCTAGTCAGGCTACGCTAGCCCAAGTCAGGCAACGTAAGCGCCTGTCAGGTTACGCAAGCCCGAGTCAGGCAACGTGAGTCCAAGTAAGGTTACGCACGCTCAAGTCAGGCAATGCAAGCCCAGGTCATGTTGGCGTAGGCCCATGCCTACTCTCTGGCTTCTCATCGAGCAATGCGCTTTTGCAATAGCGCGGCTGACAAGCAAGACAAAAAACGGTTTGGCGGGAGGAAACTGTCGTGATTACATATCCGTCTTTGAAAAAAGGAAGTACGATCGGGGTTACTGCTCCGTCCTCAGGGGTGCCGGGCGAATTGCATGAGCTGCTCAAGCTCGCCTGCAGGCGGATGGAGGAGCGCGGCTACCAGACCGTGTGCAAGGACACAGCCTGGACGCAGCAAAAAGCCAAGTCTGCGGAGGCAAAAGTTCGTGCGGCCGAGTTTAACGCATTGCTCCGCGACGACAGCATTGATCTGATTATCCCGCCGTGGGGCGGCGAGCTGCTGATTGAAATTCTTGAGTACCTTGATTTCGAAGCCTTACCTGCCAAATGGGTGCTCGGCTACTCCGATGTCAGCCTGCTGCTTTTTGTCATTACACTGAAAACGGGCCTGGCAACCGCGCACGGAGCCAACCTGATCGATTTGCGCGGAACGTCCATGGATGAGACGACAGCCAAGTGGGAGGCGGTGCTTTCGACTGGGGCAGGCGAGCAGGTTGTGCAGGAGGCATCGGCTCTCTACCAGGCGCAATGGCAGCATGACAAGCCCACTCCGGTTGTTTTTCACCTCACAGAGCCGACCCGCTGGAAATCGACTGAAGCCGCACCGCTAAAACTGACAGGACGGCTGCTTGGCGGCTGCATTGACGTCATCCGCCACGTCGTCGGGACGCCTTACGGAGATGTCCGGCGGTTTCAACGAGAGCGGATTCAGAACGAACCGATCGTCTGGTACCTGGAAAATTGCGAGCTGTCGACTGCCGATTTGCGCAGGTCGCTTGTACAGATGAAGTTGGCAGGCTGGTTCGAGCATTGCGCCGGGATCATGTTTGGGCGCAGCGCAGCGAATCAACCCGTAGACGGCTATACAGCAGAAGATGTATATCAGGAGCTGGCCGCAGAGCTGCGGGTACCGATCCTGTACGACATCGACTGTGGGCATGTGCCTCCGCAGATGACGTTTGTAAACGGAGCGCGCGCCGAGATCGACATGACCGGGGAAAGGCCGCGGGTGACGCAGACTTTTTGTCCGTAGTGGTGGGCTAGATAGTGGCATATAGAGAAGGACAGCAGGAAGTCTGCTGTCCTTTTTTCGAGTAGGCGATACGAGTTTGTAAACGTTCGTTCGCGCTGTGTAGGGACAAGGGGGGCGAAGGGCTTCGCGTAAAAATGGATGAAGCCATGTTTACTCAAGCTCGTAACGGTCTTACCCGTCTGAAAACGTCAATTGCTTTCCGACGATTCGCGCTTGTGCAGATTCGACAGGGCTACGCCGAGAAAAATAAAGGCCGCTCCGACGAAAAAGCTGACGCCCAGGTGCTCGTGCAGCAGAAGCCAGCCCAGAAATGCGCCGACGATCGGCTGGACGAAGAAGAAACCTGCCCCACTGCCCGCCTGCATCAGTTCGAAGCCTTTGTTCCACAGGTAAAACGCCCCGGCTGTCGAGATGAGTCCGATGTACAGCACACCGGCCCAAATCTCCCAGCCAAACTGCCAGGAGACAGGCGTGACAGACAGTTCCCAGACCATGACAGGGCTGGTGAAGACGAGACCAAATAAGGCCACGTACGTTGTGACGAGCAGAGAGGAATAACGCTGCGTCGCTTTTTTGCTGAGGACGGTGTAAAGCCCCCAGCTTACCGCTGCCACGAGCAGAATCAGGTTGCCTGTCAGAGACGACTGGGCGTCCGCCTGGTCCGGCACGCCGATGACGATGATGACGCCCACGGTTGCAAGCAAAATGCCTGTTGCCTGCTTGAAGTGGATTTTCTCTTTGAGCAGCCAAACCGCGAAAATGGCGATAAAAGCAGGGGAAGCGGAAGTAATCAGCGCGCCCATATGCGCGGTCGAGAGCTTCGTGCCGAGAAATTGCGCCGCGATTGAGATGGTGACCCCGACAAAGGCAATGGTCATCAGCAGCGGATAATCTTTTTTCAGGACGGTTTCTCTGCGAGCGAGAGCGAAAGCCCCCAAAACGATCAGCGCGATGCCGAAGCGCAAGATCAAAAGCGTAAACGGCGGAATGACGTCCAGCACGACTTTGCTCACGACGTAGACGCCACCCCAAATTGCGGCAGCGAGAGTCAGGCAAATGGCGCCGAGTAACGATTGCTTCCATTGTGAATGCGACATGAATAGTCCCTCCCGGAATGAATCTGAATGGTACAGTCAGGCTTGTTAGCCGGGAGGCCGTTAGAAAAACCGCTTCCTCACCGACTAGGCGAGGACAGGTACATCACATTCGAACAGGCGACGCTTCATTGCGGTTCACCTCCTTATGGCTCAGATGGGGAGTCAAGCCATTTTGCGACCAAAAGCACTGGCTGCGTCAGCAGTCCAACGGGCGCTTCCACCTGGCGATACTGTTCGTAGCCGAGCCTGCCCCAAAAGCGCAGAGCGGACTCATTATGCGCGATGACTCCATGGTGGATGTGCCGGGTGCCGTGTACGGCGCAGAAGCTCTCGAACAGCTTCACCGCTTCTTTACCCAGTCCTTTTTTCTGCCAGGAAGCGTGCAAGACGAGCAGGCTGATCCAGCTTTTCGGCTCGCTATCGCTTGCGAGGACGACGTGCATCACGCCAACGGGTGTCCCTTCTACGGCCAAAAGCAGCCAATATCCCTGGGGAATGGCAAGCGTCGAATCGTACTCCGCTTCCAGCTCGCTGAGGGTCATGGTGCTGACGTTGTGGCGCAGCAGGTTGTACCCGGGGTTGCTGTTGTACACCTCCAGCACAAACGGCAGCTCTGCGCGCGGCAATTCGCGGATGGCGAGCCTTTCCCCGGTGAGCTTCAGTGTCATTTGGTCCCTCCGTATTTGCGAATCAGCCCGATCTGTCCGCCGTGATAGCCCATGTGGTAGATCAGGCGTCCGAGTGCCTGACGGGGAGTCAGGATGCCGATTGGAGCTTCGCACGGAACATCCCATGCTTCGGGCGGCAGCGCAGCGAGAGAGTCGACCAGATGGCGGTACGAGGCTTCACAGATGGCGAGAAGCGCCGCCAGATCGGTGAAGTTCCCTTCGTCTTTGACCGGGCCGATGGTGCTCAACGAGATGTCGGAAGGGAGTGGACGCTGAAAAAACATCAGACAGAACCGATACTCGACTTCGGCGATATGGCGAATCAAAAAGCCGATGGAATTAGAGCCCGGGGCGAGCTTTAAGGGAAGCTCGTCAGCCTGCAGATTGGCCAGCGCGTCCATGTAACGGGAGCGGGCCGTTTGCAGCGAAGGCAGCAGTTCCTGCTCAAACATCCAGCCATCCTTTCCAGATCGCTTGTTCTTTTCTTTTATTATAGGAGAAACAGAGGGAAAGACCAGCAGAATCGTTCGGAATATTTTGAATGAATATTCACTCAGTTACCGATATTCGTTATACTGGAAGAAACAGTCCAAGGAGTGAGAGAGATGGCCCATCGCTTTGCGTTTACCGTGCAATCTACGGATATTGATGTCATCGGTCATGTGAACAATGCCAAATATTTGGAGTACATGGAGTGGGCGAGGTTTGACTGGATCTGGCAACTGGGATTTACGCTCGATGAATTGAAGCGGCGGGCCGTAATGCCTGTGGTTGTCAATATCAATATCAACTATCGAAAAGAGCTGCATATGCGCGAAGAGGTGTACGCGCTTACGACTGCGCTGCGGGTTGGAGAAAAAAGCTTCGTGATTCGCCATGAGCTGTACAACAGCGAGGACGTGCTGGCCGCAGACGCCGATGTCACAATGGTCATGATCGATGCGAACACGAGACGGTCGGTCGCGCTGCCGGATGAATTGAAAGCCGCGTTGGAAAAAGAGCTGGCAGCCACATAACCTTCGATGCAATGGGGGCAATGGACGATGGTCACTTGCCTCCTGCCTTGCCTGCACGCTTACTTGCGCAGTTGGTCGAGGCGAAACGCATTCCACTCCAGCGCACGCAGGGCAAGCGTTTCCAGCACGCGTTCGTGGCGGTCCTGGCCGTCTTTGACATCTGCCATGTCCTGTTTGAGCAGGGCGACGTCTTGTTTTAGTTCAGCCACGTCCTGCTTGAGCACAGCTACATCATGCTTCAGCTCAGCGACCTCACCTTTAAGCTGATGCACCTCCATCGTTAAAGCTTCCAGCTTGGCGTCTGTCTCGTCCTGCCTGTCCAAAATGGCGCGCGTAACCAGACGAAGCTCATTCATTCCTTCCAGCAGTTGGTCGATTTTTTCTTCTGACATACCGTCAGCCTCCTTTTTCGTAAAATGTGCCAAAATTGTTATGGTGTCGCCGATAATCCGTTACAATGATCTTAGCAAAAGACAGCGGCTCACGCAGATATTTTTTAGAGGAAAAATGGAGGAAAACAGGGAAGAGGAAGTGACCATCTTGTCTCGATTCAGCACGATATTGTTTGATCTCGACGATACGCTGTTTGATTTTTCTGCTTGCTGGGAAAAAGGGATGCAGCAGACGATTGCCACACATGCACTCACGACTGACCTGGACGGCGCGGAGCTGCTTGCGGCGTTGCGCCGCCACGGAGACGATCTGTGGGTGGATGTTATAGCGAAAAAGTACGATTTTACGCAGTATCGCCAGTTGCGCCTGCAGAGGGCCATGGCCGACTTAAACCGCACGATCGCAGTAGAAGAGGCTGACGATTTCCAGCGGACTTACCAGGCGGCTTGCCTCGAGGCCGTCCAGCCTGATCCGGCTGTGCAGGCTGTCATCGCGAAGCTGGCAGAGGAGCATAAGCTTGGCATCGTCACCAATGGTCCGGTAGACATGGCGTTTATCAAGCTGGAGCGTTTGGGGCTGTCTGCTTACTTCCCGCAAGAGCGGGTGGTGATTTCCGAGCTGCTCGGCTACCATAAGCCGGACCCGCGGATTTATGCGGCGGCGCAAGAGCGATTCGGCGTGGCGAGCAGCGAGGTGCTGTTTGTTGGCGATACATGGGAAGCGGATGTGGCAGGAGCTATTGATGCGGGGTTTTCCGCTGTCTGGCTGAATCCACGTGGGAAAAAGGCCACTTCTGCTCATCAGCCGCTGGCCGTTATCGAACGGCTGGAGCAGTTGCCAGCGTATTTGTAGTGTGGAGTTGTGACAGTAGCGTCGGACCGCAGCAGTAGCCAGTAGTAAACTTGTGCCAGCAGCGCCAGCCACAGCAGTAGCCAGTAGTAAACTTGCGACAGCAGCGACGGGCTGCAGCAGTAGCCTGTAGTATAACTTACGACAGATCGACGGCCACAACAGTAGCTATACTCACTCGTAGCCAGCATTTACCCCCCCATCAACAACCTCCCCAAAAAGACAGCTCTTTCCCTCCGCCAACGAAATCGCCACCCTGCCAACCGCAGCTTGCGCGTGTTTTCGCTACAGCCGGGTCAAGAGCTGTCTTTTTCTATTCCCCTCGCCGCGCAGCTTTCCGCTCGCTCCACCGCTTTGCCGCCCAGGCCAGATTGACCGCGAGCAGCCCGCAGACGATATACATCGAAACAGTCCACTCGCCATTTCCAAATATCAGCCGATACGCCAACACTGTCGCCAGAATCAGCGTAAAAACTCCACTAGACATCCCCATCCTCCTGCATAAATATATTTTTCCAGAGAGGGCACATCGACGTTCACGCCGTAAATGTCCACACGCGCTTGCACGAGGGCGCACACCAATGCGGCCACCTTTTGCTCCTCATCTACCTGAAGCTGGAAGCGGCCTTCTCCCCAACGGATGTTGCGGCTCAGCGACTCGACAAAGGCGCGCAGCGCGGCTTGTTCTTCCGCGGAAAAGGCGGAGTGGCGCACCTGGACCTGCCGCCAGGCTTGCTGGGCGGCCTGCAGTTCGGTGAGGCTGCCTTCTGAAGCGATCTTGCCGCTTTTCATAATCGCGATGCGGGTGCAAATTTTCTCTACCTCGTGCAAGTTGTGCGAGGTCATGAAAATCGTTTTGCCTTGCTGATGCAAGCGCAACAGCAGCTCCTGAATGTGCAGGGCTGACTCGACGTCAACGCCGGAGGTCGGCTCGTCGAGGAACAAAATCTCCGGGTCGCCGACCATTGCCTGGGCAATGCCCAGCTTCTTTTTCATCCCGAAGGAAAACGTTTTGGCTTTGCGCGCAGCGTGTTCGCCAAGCTCTACGGCGTCGAGGATGCGCATGCAGTCCTCATGCGTCAGTCCAACTTTTTTGACGCGGGCGAAATAGCGCAGGTGATCCGCAGCAGACAGAGAGTCGTAAAAGGTGGAATAATCGGGCAACACGCCAATGCGTCGCTTCCAGTCTTCCGTCTGGACATCGTGGCCGAACATCCGGATACGGCCCGAGCTCGGGCGGATGATGCCTGTCAGCATGTTGATAAACGTAGACTTCCCCGCCCCGTTTCTCCCCAGAAACCCGAAAATTTCTCCGCCTCGCACGGATAAGCTCACCTGATCGACCACGGTGCGATCGCCGAAGCGTTTGCTCAATTGCAGCGTTTCAATGACGGCCATCAACAATCCCTCCTTTGGAACAAGTACATGGAAGCGCCGAGAAACAGAGCGGCATAGAGCCAGATAAACCCGATCCAGGCGCCGCCTTTTTCCATAAACACAAACGGGGTCAAATAGGCGATCCACTGAGCGGCCGGATGGTCGGAGAAGGTGCTCCACAATCCGAGTCCAGGCAGAAGCATCGCGGCGACGATGCCGAGAAACATCGTGTAGCTCGGCCGAGGGACCACAAGCGAGAGCAAAAGCGCCAGCGAGATGCAATAGACGAGCAGCGACAGGCACTGCCAAAAGGTTTTGCCGTCAAACGTATGGACAGTGACCAGCACCACGCCGAACGTAATCGCAAGACAGCTCAGCCAGAAGCAGACGACCCCGAGAAATTTCCCGAGGACAATCTGGTTCCGGGACGTGCGCGTGACGAGAAACCGCATCGTCCGCCCCGCCAGCTCGCGGTTGATGACGTCATGGGACAAGCTGAATACGAACAGCGGCCCCAGGAGCATAATCAGTGTAAAAATACCGAGGGCGTGCCCCTGCGCCAGATCCTGTGCCGGGACAAAAGCCGCCGCCCGATTGACCAGATCGGAAACCCAATACGATACGCCGACGATAAAGGCGATCGTAATCAATGACTTGATGCTTTTAAACAATCGAACATATTCGTGCCTGCAAATAGCCCACATAAGCGTGATCGCTCCTTTCCCTTTCAGCATAAGCGACGAATCTTTCCTGTACGAAACCGCAACCTTACCATTACCTTATCTTTTTCGTAGCCGCCCCTCGCCCGTGATATGATGAAGGAGAAAAAGGGAGTGAGAACGTGGAAAAAGAAGCGAAAATCTTGCTGGTAGACGACGAGGAAGCGATTTTGCACATGCTGAAAACGGTGCTGCAAAAAGAAGGCTTCGTTTACATAGATACGTGCACGCGAGCAGAGCAGGCGTTGCGATTGGTAGAGGAGCGCCGCTATGATTTGCTGATTCTCGATGTGATGCTGCCGGACAAAAACGGCTTCGAGCTATGCTCCGCCGTTCGCCAGCGCACGAAGGCGCCGATTTTTTTCCTGACGGCGAAAGGAACGGATTTTGACAAGCTGAGCGGCTTTGCCCACGGGGCTGACGATTATATTACGAAGCCGTTTCACCCGCTTGAGGTCGTCGCCCGGATGAAGGCCCACCTGCGCCGGACAATGGGAATGGCCGCTCCTGCCGCACCCCCGGAGCCAAAAATTTACGACTTCGGCCGTTTCCAGGTCAATGCGGATGCTGCCGAGCTGATCGTAGGCGGCGAGCAGGTGGACTGCCCGGCGCAGGTGTTTTCCTTGCTCGTGTTTTTTTGCCAGCATCCAAACCGCGTGTTCACCAAAGAGCAAATATACGATCACGTCTGGAAGGACGAGTACGGATTGTTTGATGAAAATACAGTGATGGTGCACATCCACAAGCTCCGCCAGCGAATCGAGGAAAATCCGGGACAGCCCAAGTATTTGCTTACTGTAAGAGGGGTGGGCTACAAGCTGGTGACGCCAGGGAGACAGGCATGAACCTGCGCAAAAAACTGATTCTGCAATACGTCCGCCAGTTTTTCGGCTTTTTGCTGGTGCTGCTCCTGTGCCTGATCGTGTCGCTGGTTCTTTTGGGCATTCGGCTGATGAACGAGGAGATGGAGGCAGACTTGTCGCGCCTGGTGGCTTCCGACCTGCAAATGCAGCTTGAATACGAGCAGGGAAAAGTCAGCGTCAACGACCGGGTACGAAAAAGTGTCGACAGCCACAACGGCTGGCTGCAAATCATCGACCGCAACGGCAAGCTGCTGTACGCGTACCGCACGCCGGACAATGTTCCGCAGGAGTACGAGCCTGGAGAGTGGATCGCGCAGGCGCAAAATGACGAGAGCGCTCTCTACCACGTGAAGCATTGGGTAGTGGATCTGCCGGAGGCAAACACAAACAAAAAAGCAATCGTGTTGTACGGAGCACCCGCGCCGGAAAATGCCTTGATGGCAAAACTGCTCGCAGCGAAGCCTGCCAACGGTGCGGCTGTCCCGGCCGAGCTGGCGCAGAGCTTTTCCCGGGAAAAGGCGTGGTACGCCGTCTATGATCGGCAAGGGCGGCTCAGCGGACAGTACAACGCGCCACAGATGGCCGAGCAACTCGACTTGATCCAACTGTTGCAGATGGAAAACGAAAACAGAAATACTCCGGACTTTACCGTCAGCCGTTACGACAAGGAGAGCGGGCTTACGTACGTAGTCGGTATGGCGAATCCGTGGTACCGTCCCGGAGCTGCCGCAGAGTCTGTCGACAGCATGATCGCGGACACTTTTTGGCAGGTGGGGATTATTCTGATCGTGTCCGTGCTGGTCGCAGGCAGTTGGTATGCGCTGCGCATCGGGAAGCCGCTGTTGCACATGGTGAACTGGCTGGGCAATCTGGCGCAGGGGCGCTATGCAGAGCCGACAGGAAAAAACGGACGGCGTGTCGGGACGACGCGAAAAGGGAAGCGCAAGAAGTCGTTTGCCGTCTTTCAGGACATTTTTGACGCGCTGGCGAAGCTCAGCCATACGCTGCAGGCGAATGAGGAACGGCAAAAGGACGTGGAGAGGACGCGCGAGGAATGGATATCCGGGCTTTCCCACGACCTGAAGACGCCGCTCAGCTCGATTTTCGGCTATGCGACGATGCTGGAGTCGGAGCAGTACGAGTGGGGCAGAGGGGAAGTCAGCCAGTTTGGCCGGACGATCCGGGAAAAGGCAGACTACATGAACGGCCTGATTGAAGACTTGAACCTGACGTACCGCCTGAAAAACCACGCGCTGTCCATGGTCAAGGAACCCGTCCCGGTCGTGGAGGCGATCCGCCGCATTACGGCTGACCTGGTCAACGAGCCGGACGCAGCCGGGCACGATATCGGGTTTGAGGCGCGCGAGGAAAAAATAGTCGCGATGGTCGATCCGAAATGGTTTTCGCGAATCATCATCAACATCTTGACGAATGCGATCCGGCATACGCCGAAAGGGACGGCTGTGCGCGTAGAGGTTAGCCTGGCAGCACCAGACAGCTTTGTTGTCCGGATTGCGGACAACGGCCCGGGGATGGATGAAAAAACGTTGGCAAACTTGTTCGAGCGCTATTACCGCGGAGGCCATACCGAGGAGGACACGAGCGGGACAGGATTGGGAATGGCGATTGCGAAGCAGCTCGTCATCGCGCACGGAGGGCAAATCGACGTCAAAAGCCAGCCGGGAAAAGGAACGGAGGTTGTCATGACCTTTCCGTGCCAGCCAGCCGGACAGTGAGCTGTTCCAAGTCGGAGCGCGAATACAAAAAAGGTGCCGCTGCCCGTGCAGACGACACCTTTTTTATTTGCCTAGTGAATGGCGTTTTTCTTGAATTGTCCGCCGCGCACGTCGTGGATGTTGCCGACTGCGAGGAAGGCACTCGGGTCGATTTCTTCCACGATCAGCTTCAGCTTGGCCTCTTCCAGACGGGTGATGATGCAGAAAATGACTTTCTTGTCATCGCCGGTGTAGCCACCCTCACCTTTCAAATAGGTGACACCGCGTCCCAGACGGGCAACGATGGCGTCTCCCAATGCCTTGTGATTGTCGCTAATAATCCAGACCGACTTGGATTCCTGGAAGCCTTCGATGGTCAGATCGATCATTTTGAAAGCAATGTAATAGGCGATCAGCGAGTACATCGCGCGATCCCAACCGAATACGAATCCGGCACTGCTCAAAATGAATAGGTTGATAAACATGACGATCTCACCAACGGAGAACGGAGACTTTTTGTTAAACAGTACCGCAATGATTTCCGTACCATCCAGAGAGCCGCCGTAACGCAGGACGAGCCCTACGCCAATTCCCAAAATAATGCCGCCAAACACGGCTGCCAACAGCGGATCATCCGTCAAGCCAGGGACTTCGTGCAACAGCATCGTACCCACGGACATGACACTGACCCCAAACAGCGTGGAAATAGCGAACGTCTTTCCGATTTGCTTATATCCGATTATGAGAAAAGGCAGATTAAGCAAGAACAGGAAAATGCCAAGAGAAAGAGAAGTGAGATGCGAGGCAATGATGGAGATACCTACAATTCCTCCGTCGATGATCTTGTTCGGCACGAGGAAAATCTCCAAAGCTACCGATACAAGGGAAGCACCGACGAGAATAAAGAAGATTCTCTTCAGCAACTTTCCAATGGGTAATTTTTGATGAGTCGAAATTGCATTTTGTTGTTCCATCGTTTCTCTCCCCATTGTGAAATTTTCTACTCTCTTATTATAACATTCATTTTTGATTGACTACTGCTCAATTGCACATTATACGAAAAAAATAGCAAAATCTGATATGGATAATGAAATATGGGAGAAGGCACGCAGCTTGCACGGGATGGCCTGGACGCAAGCGCTCGCCAGTCTAGTCTGGAAAGCGGCGCCGAAAGCAGGCGAGGACGATTTTGTGCTGCGCGCCAAAATTTGGCGTCTGGCAGATCAGTCTGACATGACCAGATACGGGCACTCCCCGGTAGCAAGCACGATGTCGAGGTCGATCTCGACGGTGGCCCCTGTTGCATCGAGGACGAAAAAGCGCTTGGCAAACGTCTGCCGATAGTCGTGCAAAAGCTGGGTAAACGGCTCCCAATCCGCCTGGAGCATATGGCGGTTCAGTTCAAAAACGACGGTTTTCGCCTGCTTCGCGATGATTCTTTCCATGCCGAGAAAAGCCTGATACTCGCCGCCTTCAATGTCGATTTTGACAAAGTCGACGCGCTCGTCGGCACGGATAAGCTCATCGACGGCAGCGGCTTCTGCTTCGATACAGTCAAATTCGTCCTTGTAGTGCTTGTGGTAGTCTGCGCTGTGCTGGTGCAGGGAGCTGTTGCCGAGGAAGCGGCGGGAGGCGTAGAACGCGATGCGGGACGGCCGGGAAAAGGCGGCCAGCGGATAGGGGTGAACCTGATCGTGAAAAATCCGGGAATTACCTCCTTGGTGGTTTTGCAAAATACATTACAGATTATGTACAGCAGGACGTTTTGAGACGTGTTGCTTTCATTACGGCATGGCAAAAGGGCAAAAGAAAAAAGCTGTCTCCAGGGACAGCCTTTTTGTTATGCGGAAAAGCGTGACTTTGTCTTACTCTTTGGTAGCCGCTACTTCAGTAGAAGCTTTTTGCTCGCCGTGTCCGTCCATGTATTCGTCAGGACCGATGATGCCAGCTTCGCGGTCTTGTTTCTCCAGCTCCAGCGCTTTTGGCACAGAGAGCCAGTAGGCGAGCGCGATGGCGATCACACCTGCACCGAGCTTGCCGAGCATCACCGGCAAGATGATGTTAGGCTGGAAGTTCGCGGAGAAGGACAAGTGGTCGCCCAGCAAGAACGCCGCACATACCGCGAAGGAGATGTTGATGACTTTGTCTTTTGGCGGCATGGAGCGCACGAGGCGGAACATGGCCAAAATGTTGGCGACAGTTGCCAGCAGCCCCGCACTGCCTGTAGGACTGAGGCCCAGCTTGTTGCCCAGCGCTTCCAGTGGCTTCGCCGCGTATTTGCGCAGCAAGTACACCATCGGGAACGCACCGCAGAGCATGATTCCGATGTAACCGGCTGTTTCCAGCGCGCGGTATTGATCTTTCGGGTCGGCGATGATCGGATCGAATCCCCAAGAGCCGAATACGGTAGAGAAAATGCCTGTAAAGTATTCCACGATCGAAAACACGAGAACGAGTTTGATGCCAGCGTCCATTGTTTTACCAAAGATCATGAATCCGCGAATCATCAGGTCAGGCATGAAGCGCAGACCTGCGGCAATCGCCACAACAAAAATCAGGATAGGGGACAAGTTCAAAAGCACCTGGCCGATTCCGATGGCAAACGCATACGTGGAGTCAGCGTTTGTAGAGATTTCAGCACGAACTTGCGCGTTTGACAGAGAGAGAATGGCACTGGTGATGAAAGCGCCGATCGGAACAGTCAAAATCCCGGACATGACGCCAAGCGCCATGTATTTGTGGTCGCGCTTGTCGAGCATGGCCAGCCCCATTGGAATGGAGAAAACGATCGTCGCACCAGCCATCAGACCGACGACCATAGCCATTACCCAGCCTTCTGTCGAGCTTTTCAAGATGTTCGCCAACTGGTAGCCACCCATGTCGGAAGCCAAAATGGCTGTTGCCGCGAGGGCAGGGTCGGCGCCGATTTTGTGGAAAATCGGCGACACCGCTTTTTCCACAAACCACGAGATGTAAGGGAGGGAGGCCATGATCCCGGCTGCGGGAACGAAGATGTAGCCGGTTGAGTGAATTCCTTCCATGAACTCCTTGCCAAGCCCTTCATCGCTGTTGCGGATTGCGGCGACAGCACCGATGACTGCGCATAGCATGATGATGTAAATAATGACACTTCCAATGTGCTCCATGGACAACCCCACCTTTTTGAAAGATGTAAACAATAAAAGCGCTTAGGATCCCTGAAAACCGGGGATTTGCCCTAAGCGCCTTTGCTTATTTTCGTATGGACTTGTTTAAACAGCTTGAAGATTGATAAATCATCTGGAACCGCTTTCAAACGAGACTAAAAAATAAGCGAAGGAATGATGTCTCAGCTTGTATCATTGTGTAAATTTTGAAAACTTCATGCTGGAAAGCGCCATTGCTTTTCGCTGCATTATACCGTGATTATATGGGGAGCTTTGTCTGTTGTCAACAGCTCTTTAGGAACAAAGTCCGAATTTTATGGCGGGTGACCGACAAAAAGCGGCCGCGCAGGTTGAAAAAGAGCGAAAAAAAGCCGCCCTGCTATCAAGCAAGGGCAGCTTTGTGAGCCAATTACAGTTTTACTACGTTCTCAGCTTGTGGTCCGCGGTTGCCTTCTACCACGTTGAATTCAACGCGTTGGCCTTCTTCAAGAGTTTTGAAGCCTTCGCCAGTGATTGCGCTGAAGTGAACGAATACGTCGTTTCCGCCTTCAACTGCGATGAAACCATAACCTTTTTCAGCGTTGAACCATTTTACTGTACCTGTTTGCATGGGTGTTACCTCCAACAAAGTTAAAATGAATATGCAACTTTTATTTGTGGATAAAATAAAATTCACACATTGTGAAAGGTTCAAACATAACTGTAAACCCTTTACAATATGTGAACACTCATTTGAAACTTCTTTTGTTTAAATTAATACTACCACAGGCAGGAGCGGAAATCAATCAGTTACTTTCAGATCCGTACAGCAAAAAAACAAGGAAAGACGGCGAAAAGACTGGATGTCTCGCGCGCCGCCTTATTAATGGGGGAATTTACCTAGCGATAAGGAGAAAAACTTCACTCGTTCCGCGATGGGCTGGAACTGTTTTTCGCCAGGCTGTGCGGTTGGCTTGCCGAACGCGTTCATTTTTTCTTCTGTCGGTCCGAAGCTTTCGGCTGGCACGATTTTGCGTAGCGTTTCCTTGGTGATGCTCCACAGCATGTCGTGGTGTTCGCCCAGAAGCACAACGACGCGGGCGCTTTGCGAGTTGAAGGAGGAAGGCGTATGCTTGACGGCTTCTTCGACAAGCTCGCGAATACGCTCGTCAGAGACAACAGCTTCCTTGCTGATTCCGTAATAGGTGCGTCTGTCTTTTACGGCTGTGAAAAAATCTTTACTCAGATTCATACCTCCCTCCAATGGCTTTTTTTCTTTAACAGGATGCATGGAAAATGCAAAACTTATTCAATGTAATATAATTACTTTTCGTAACTAAATATATTTTATTGAAGAATCGTTGTTAATCCTTTTCCAGCAGACGGATGCGTTTTGGCGACAGCAGCGGCGCATTTGTCTGTCAAACACCCCAAACTCTTTACACGAAGGACAAGTAGCGATAACGTGGAGGAGGAAATGTTTTTTCAAGAAAGCTGTACGAAATAAAGAAGGGAAGCAGAGGAAGGAGGGCAGGCTGGAAATGCTTGATGAGCAAAAAAAGCAGCGCATTCTCGTCGTGACGTCGGTAGCGGCAGAGCGGGATGCGGTCATGCAAGGGCTGGGTGAGGACGCACGGTTCACGGTGGCCGTCGGAGGCGTGGGGCCAGCTTCGGCCGCTGCCAGTACGGCGCGGGCGCTGGCAAAGGCGCAGTACGACCTGGTGGTTTGCGCGGGGATTTGCGGCGGCTTCGTCGGCCGGACAGAGGTCGGCTCGATTGCGGTAGCCAGTGAGATCGTCTGCGCAGATTTGGGAGCGGAGACGCCGGATGGCTTTTGCAGCGTGGACGAGCTGGGGTTTGGCTCGGCGCGTGTGCCCGTGGCTGGCGAGCTGGCAGAGCGTGTGGAGCGCGCCATGCAAAAAGCGGGCTTGCCCGTTGGTCGCGGACCGATCCTGACGCTGTCTACGGTGACGGGAACGGCGGAAACGGCACAGGCTTTGGCTGACAGGATGCCGGAAGCGCTCGCGGAAGCCATGGAAGGATACGGTGTGGCGGTCGCTGCGCAAGCGGCTGGCGTGCCTGTATTGGAGATCAGGACGGTTTCCAACGCGATTGGCCCGCGCGACAAGTCGGCGTGGCGAATCAAGGACGCGCTGGAAGCGCTGCGAAAAGGAAGCTCAGTTTTGCGGGAGGTGCTGTAAATGAAGATTGCGTTTTCTCCGTGTCCAAATGACACGTTTGTGTTTCACGCCTGGGCACACGGGCTGATTCCGGGTGCGCCCGAGTTGGACATCATGTATGCCGACATTGATATTACGAACACGCTGGCGACTCGTGCCGAGGGGCCGGAAGTGATGAAAATTTCTTATGCGGCACTGCCGTGGGTGCTGGACAAATACGCGTTGCTCCCTTGCGGCGGGGCTTTGGGCAGAGGCTGCGGGCCGCTCGTGCTGACACAGGGCGATGCAGGCGCAAGCGCCAACGACCCGGCCCGGCTCTCCGGCAAGCGGGTGGCCGTTCCCAGCGAACGCTCGACGGCGTACCTGCTGTTCCGTTTGTGGGCTGCGCAAAACGTCCCGGGCGGTGTAGGGGAAATCGTCGTGATGCCGTTCCACGAAATCATGCCTGCCGTGCGCGACGGCAAAATCGACGCGGGCCTGGTCATTCACGAAGCGCGTTTTACTTATCAAAACTACGGGCTGGCCCTCATGACCGATCTGGGCAACTGGTGGGAAGCAGACACCAATCTGCCGATTCCGCTCGGGGCGATCATCGCCAAAAGATCAATGGATCTCGAAGCGCTGGCGAACTGGACGCGCGCGTCTGTAGAATACGCCTGGGCTCATCCGACCGCTTCGCAGGAGTACGTCATGTGCCACGCCCAGGAGCTGTCCTTCGAGGTTGCCCAGGCACACATTGCCCTGTACGTAAACGAATTTACGCGCAATCTCGGAGAGGACGGCTACGCAGCTATCACCGCCTTGCTGGGGCGCGCTGCCGAGGAAGGGCTTGTCCCTCGATTCGACTTGTCGCTGCTGCGCGGATAACAGGCAACAGAAATGGCGGTCGCGCGAAGGACTGGCCTTTTGCCGATGTGACAAGTCTTTGCGCATAACAAAAGAAAACGAAGGAAGCACAGGGGCTTGAGTCTCTGTGCTTTTTTTGTTGCCACGGCAGCCGAGGGTACGAAGCTGTCCACGGCACGGCTGTGTCCTGCTCTCGCCTGATGGATTCGCATAGCGGAAGCAAAAATGGCGCGGTCGCTAGGCAGGCTGGATAATCCCGCAGGCCAGCCGCTTGCCGCTGTTGCCCGCAGGCTGTGTCCGGTAGTCGTCCGGGCTTTGGTGGATGATGACAGATTTGCCGACGACATCTGCCGCCCTGAACTGGTTGGTGAAAAAGCTCATCCGCGCATAGCCGTCGTTGGAAAACAGGACAGGGAAGTCGCCAGCGTGGTTGCCGTGCGGCTGGTTGGTCGGATTCCAGTGGGAGCCGGCTGCGGTGAACGGATCGTCCGGATTGCCGACGGTGCAGACGCCATGTTCATGCAGGTGAAAGCCAAAAGGGCCAATCGGCTGCTGATTGCCAGTCGCGGGCTTGTAAGGAGGCAGGCCGATGACTTCGACGTAAACCTCCGTTCCGTACGGGACATCGGTGAAGACGATATAGCCGTTCAGGTTCGGAGCCAGCGGACCGCCCTGAATCTGGGCATAAGCCTGTGTCGGGGTGTGCGCATAGTGGGAAGAAATCATGCGCGTATCGTAAAAATAGGGAGGATATCCGTTCATGTTCACTCCACCTTCGCTTTCGTGATCGTTACGATGTTCATCCTATGTCGCGAATGGGCGGATGGTTCATCTTTTCTGTGGGCGGCGAATGTTGACGCTGATAATTATTATCATCTACAATCAGATGGACTTCCCCCGCGGGGACAAAAGGTGAGCAAACGATGAAACGAGTGCTTTTGATTGAAGATGAAAAAAATATGGCGAGGTTCATCGAGCTGGAGCTGCGTCACGAATCGTTTTTCGTGGCGGTTGCCGATGAAGGAAGAACAGGGCTGGACCTCGCGTTGAAGGAAGAGTGGGACCTCATCCTGCTTGATTTGATGCTGCCGGAAATGGACGGGATGGAAGTGTGCCGCAAGATTCGCGAGCGCAAAAAAACGCCGATCATCATGCTGACGGCAAGAGACAGCGTGGATGATCGCGTCTCGGGTTTGGACAGCGGCGCGGACGACTACATTCCCAAGCCGTTTGCGATTGAGGAGTTGCTCGCGCGAATGCGTGTCGTGTTTCGCAGGCAGGAGGAGCAGACCGACGCGCTGCGGGCCAAGCTTGTTTTTCGCGAGCTGACCGTTGACCTGGAGGCGCGAACGGTAGCAAAAGGCGGACAGAGCCTCGAATTGACCAAAAGGGAGTACGATCTGCTCGTGATGTTTATGAAAAATATTAACCGCGTCCTGCCGCGCGACGTGCTGCTCGATACGGTGTGGGGGTACGAGTCTGCCGTCGAAACGAACGTCGTCGATGTGTACGTGCGGTATTTGCGCAACAAAATCGACGCGCCTGAGGAGCGCAGCTACATCCAGTCCGTTCGCGGGATCGGCTACGTGATGAGAAAATGAAAAGATACGCCCCATCCAGACTCCCGATCAAATGGAAGCTGACGCTTTGGTCGTCCGTGCTGCTCTTTTTGGTGTTCATCGCCTACAATACCGTTCAATATTATTTTGTGGAAAAGTGGATGATGCGTCAGGAGGAGCAAGCGGCCGAGCAGACGATGCGCGAGATTCTCAACTTTGCCCTGGAGCGGGAAATCTCCTTCGCGGGAGCCGATCTCGACGAAATGCGCAGCTTTTTGCAAAAAATCAACCAGCACAACCAGCGAATCCGTATCCTCGACGGGCAAGGCGTGCCGGTTGCCGTCGTGTCGGACGGGATCGAAGACAGCCTGGCTGAAACGATCACGCGTGCTCCCCGCGAGCAATGGCGGAGTGTGCACATCAGCAAAAACTTGCTGTTGATGGAGCGGCCGATCACGATTTTTCAGTTTGACGGCACGGTGGAGATCGTGAAAAACATCCAGGAGTTCGAGAAGCTGAGCGGAGCGTTGTTCCGGTTCATGGCGATCGGCTGTCTCGCGGCGGTCATTGTAAGCGGACTCGGCGGGAGACTGCTGGCCCGGCAGTTGGTCAAGCCGCTGCAGGCGATGAACGAAACGATGAAAAACGTGAAGCAAAAGGGTCTGTCCGAGCGGGTGGAGTTTTACGACAATCACGATGAACTCGCCACGACGATGAAGATGTTTAATGCGATGATGGACAAGCTGGAGCGGTCCTTTCAGCAGCAGCGGCAATTCGTGGAGGATGCTTCGCATGAATTGCGCACCCCGATCGCCATCGTCGAAGGGCACCTGGGCATGCTGCGCCGCTGGGGCAAGCACGATCCGGCCGTCCTGGAGGAATCGCTGCAAATATCCGTGGAGGAGCTGTCCAGATTAAAAGCGCTGGTCGAGGAGCTTCTCGTGCTGACGCGGGCAGAGAATCTGCAAATGGATGAAGCGGCCGCAGTATGCGAGCCGGAGCAGGTCATTTCGCAAACGGTAAAAAAGGTCAATATGCTTCATCCCGCCTTCATTATAGAGCGCGATCTGCAGGCGCTGTCCGGGGTGAAGCTGGCCATATCCGCAGAACATCTGGAGCAGATTTTGCTGATTCTTTTGGACAATGCGGTCAAGTATTCGCGGGAACGAAAAAGAATCGCGGTGAGGGCAGCCATTCAGGGCGAGCGAGCCCGCCTGGAGATTATCGACGCGGGAATCGGCATTCCGGCAAAAGACTTGCCGTATGTCACGGATCGGCTGTACCGGGTAGACAAAGCGCGAAACAGAAAAAGCGGCGCCACGGACGGAAACGGCCTGGGGCTGTCGATTGCGAAGCGGCTTGTGGAGCGTTACAACGGAGCGCTGACGATCGAGAGCGTCGAGCAGGAAGGCACTACTGTCAACGTGCTGTTGCCGATTCGCTCGATTGCGGAGAGCGTCTGAAAAAAGTTTTTTTGTTTTTCTCATCGTTTTCTCATTTTGCTTCGCTACAATAAGCCTTGTCGATTGGAAATGATATTCATTATCAAAACAACTTGAGGCAAAGGGGAAGATTCGAAAATGAGAAAAACAAGCATGCTCAGTCTCATGCTCTTTACGATGCTGACTGTGCCATTCATGGCGGGCTGCGGAGCTGGTCAGGGAGAGAGCAGCGCGAGCCAGCCGCAAGCCGGCACTACCGCGCCAAAAGCGGAGGAGACGGCGGCGAAGGACAAGGACCAGGTCGTTAACGTATTTACGGCAAGGCACTACGAGATAGACAGCAAGCTGTTTGCCGAGTTCACCAAACAGACGGGGATCAAGGTCAATGAAGTAAAAGGCACAGCCGAGGAACTGGTGGAGCGCCTGAAGCGCGAAGGCGAAAGCTCGGAGGCGGATTTGTTCATCACCGTGGACGGCGGCGTGCTGAACTACGCCAAGCAAAACGGCGTTCTGCAGCCAATCGCCTCCGCAGAGGTGGAAAAAAACGTGCCGAGCCAATGGCGCGATCCTGACAACGAATGGATCGGCATGGCGACCCGCGCGCGCGTGATCGTCTACGCAAAAGACCGCGTGAAGCCGGAAGATTTGTCCACCTATGAAGATTTGGCGAGCGACAAATGGAAGGGCAAAGTGCTCGTTCGTTCTTCCTCGAATTTGTACAACCAGTCATTGGTCGCTTCCTTTATCGAGCTGAATGGCGAACAGGCGGCGCAAGATTGGGCAACGGGCCTGGCGAACAACCTGGCGCGCAAGCCAGAGGGCGGAGACCGCGACCAGGCGAAAGCGATCGCGGCCAAAGTCGGAGATGTCGCTCTGATGAACACGTACTACGTCGGGCAAATGCTGCATTCCAAAGACGCGGAAGAAGTGAAAGTCGCAGAAAGCGTCGGCGTCTTTTTCCCGAACCAAAACACGACAGGTACGCACGTGAACATTAGCGGCATCGGCTTGACCAAGCATGCGAAAAACAAAGACAACGCCGTCAAGCTGATCGAATACATCACGAGCAAGGAAGGCCAGTCGATGTTGACGCAAGGCAGCTTTGAGTTCCCGGTGAATGCGGAGGCGGAGAAGCCGGCCTTGTTGAAAGAATGGGGCGAGTTCAAGACGCAGCAGCTCAATTTTGCCAAGCTTGGCGAGCACAACAAAAAAGCGGTTGAGCTGATGAACAAAGCAGGGTGGAAATAAACGATGACGGGAGCTGCGTTGCGAAGAAGCCTGAAACGGAAGCTGAACGGGTGGGTAGCGCTGAGCGTGACAGGGGCCATTTTGGCCCTTCTCCCGTCTCTTTACATTTTGCTCGGCCTGTTTGCGCACACGAATGAAAACTGGCAGCACATTCAGGAGTACATGCTCCTAGATTACGCCCTGGAATCGCTGTGGCTCGTCTTGGGAACAGGAGCCTGTACGATCATCGTAGGCGTTTCGCTCGCCTGGCTGGTGGCTGCCTACGATTTTCCGCTGCGCCGTTTTTTCGCGTTCGCCTTCGTGCTGCCGCTGGCGATCCCGCCGTATATTGCGGCCTACACGTACGGCAACATGCTGAGCTATACCGGAAGCATCCAGACTTTTTTGCGAAATGGCTGGGGCTGGACGTTCGATCAGCGCTACTTTGACATCATGTCCATGAAGGGCGCCATTTTTATTTTCACGCTGTTTTTGTTTCCGTACGTGTACTTGATTACGAAAACGTTTCTGGAAAAGCAGAGCGCGGCGTTCATTGAAAACGCCCGATTGCTGGGGAAAAACTCGGTTCACATCTTTTTTCGCATCGTGTTGCCGCTCTCGCAGGCCGCTATTGCGGGGGGAGCGAGCCTGGTCGCGTTTGAGGTGCTGAACGACTTTGGCGTGACTAACCACTTCGGCATTCAGTCGTTTACAACGGCGATTTTCAAGACGTGGTTCGGCATGTACGACGTCGATTCGGCAATCCGTCTGGCTGCCTGGCTGATGAGCCTGATTATCGGCATTTTTGTCGTGGAGCGGCTGGTGCGCAAGCGCAAAAAGTTCAGCTCGCCGACGAACCGGGTCACGACGCTGCGCAGAAGAAAGCTGACAGGGCTGCCCATGTATGCCGCGCTATGCTTTTGTATCGCGATCGTTTCCCTTTCTTTTTTCATTCCTGTGGCACAGCTTGCGGTCTGGGCAACATGGACGTATCAGGAAGTGCTGAACGAGCGGTTCGTGCAGCTTTTGACCAATACGCTGTCGATCTCTGTTGTTTCCATCGCGCTCCTGATGCTGCTTGCGGTCACGGTCGCCAACGTCATTCGCTATTCCCGCACATCTGTATTCGCCATGGTTATGACGCGGCTGATTTCCATGGGGTACTCGATTCCGGGGGCGGTGCTGTCAATCGGCGTGCTGGCCGTCGTGATTTCGCTCGACAAAGAGCTGGGTCCGCTGTACGCCTGGCTGGGCTTTCCAGAGGGCAAGCTGGTGATTAGCATGTCGCTGTTCATGCTCGTTTTTGCCTATATCATCCGCTTTTTGGCGGTCGGCTTCAATGCGGTCGAAGCCGGCTTTGAGAAGACGGGAAACCGCTATTCGGAGGCGGCGCGAATGCTCGGCATGGGGATGACCCGGACTTTTTTCAAGGTCGATTTGCCGCTCATCAAAGGGGCGGTCATGACCGGGGTTATTCTCGTGTTCATGGAGATTGTCAAGGAGCTGCCGCTGACTTTGCTGCTCCGCCCCTACAACTTCGAAACGCTGGCGACGAAGGCGTACCAATACGCAAGCGATGAGCAAATCCAGCAAGCGTCGATTCCGTCGCTGTTCATCGTCGCGGTCGGCATCGTTTCCGTCTTTTTTTATCACTGGGTAGGGGAGAGACAGGCAAAATGAGCTTTTTTCAACTGGACAATATCACGTTTGGCTACGGAGCGGGGAGCGGGCCTGTCGTGCGCAATTTTTCGCTGCGCATGGAGCAGGGCGAGATCGTTGGGATTTTGGGAAACAGCGGCTGTGGAAAAAGCACGCTGCTGCGCTTGATCGCGGGGCTGGAAGCTCCTGCGGGCGGACGAATCCTCATCGACGGACGGGTGCTGGTCGATGCGCGGCAGTTCGTCGAGCCTGAGCATCGCGGAGTCGGAATGATTTTTCAGGACTATGCGCTGTTTCCGCATTTGACGGTCGAGCAAAATATTTTGTTTGGACTGCATCGGCTGACGAAAAAAGAACGGGAGGTACGGCTTCGGGAAATGCTTGCGCTCGTGCAAATGGAGGGCTTCGGCAAGCGCTACCCGCATGAGCTGAGCGGCGGGCAGCAGCAGCGGGTGGCTTTTGCCAGAGCGTTGGCACCTCGACCCGCCATTCTGTTGATGGATGAGCCGTTCAGCAATCTGGACGCAGAGTTGAAAAAGAAAATACGCGAGGAATTGCAGGAGCTGCTGCGGGCAGCGCGCATCACGACGATACTGGTGACCCATGACAGAGAAGATGCGGAGACGATCTGCGACCGGATCATCCGCATGGCTCGCTGACGGGCAAAGTGTCGCTTCCTCCTGAAAAGTTCAGCAGCATTCCCCTGCATCGTGTATAATGTGCTTGTGACGATTGCAGTTTACGGTTTGGCGCGATTGCCGCTGAACCGTTGAATATGAGGAGGATGCATACATGAAAGTAGAAGTGTGGTCTGATTTTGCCTGCCCGTTTTGCTATATCGGCAAGCGCCATCTGGAAGGCGCACTGTCGCAATTCCCGAACAAGGATCAGGTAGAAATCGTCTACCGCAGCTTCCAGCTCGATCCGACCATGGAGCGCGATACGAATATGGACATACACAGCGTGCTCGCTAGCAAATACGGCATGCCGCTGGAACAGGCCAAAAGCATGAATGATCGCGTGGCCCAGCAAGCAAAAAGCGTCGGGCTCGACTATCATTTTGACACGATGATTCCGACGAATACGTTTGACGCGCACCGTCTGGCTCACTTTGCCGCTGCCCATGGCAAAATGACGGAAATGAAGGAGCGCCTCCTGAAAGCGTACTTCACCGAGTCGCTTCACCTGGGAGACCACGAGGTGCTGGCGCAGCTTGCCTCCGAGGTCGGGCTGGACCGCGAAGCGGCACTCGCCATGCTGAAAAGCGGCGAGTACAGCGACAAGGTGCAGGAAGACAAGCGCAGAGGCGCTGAAATCGGCATCAAAGGCGTGCCGTTCTTCGTGTTCAACAACAAATACGCGGTTTCCGGCGCTCAGCCGGACGAAGTGTTCCTGGGAGTGCTGGGCAAAGTATGGGAAGAAGAAAACGCCGCTGCCCCTCTGACGCTTGTCGGTCAGGATGAAAAGGAAAAGACAGCCGGGGACAACTGCGCGGACGGTTCCTGCAAGCTGTAAACGGCGAGGTTGTGGTTGCATGAAGCTGAATCGAATCGATCAGATTGCCAAGCCGCGCTTCCGGATTGCCGTGCACGTGCTGGTCTGGCTGGCGCAAAGCGGCGGTGTGCTGTCCAGCTCCGCCATTGCCGCACAGGTGAAGACGCATGCGACTTTTTTGCGCCGAGTCATGGCCCAGTTGAACCGGGCTGGCATCGTGGAGGCAAAGGAAGGACGCGACGGCGGCTACTACATGACGAGGTGCCCGAAGGAGTTGACGCTCGCCGATATTTACCGCTCCCTTCCGGACGAACGCGAGGAAGACAGTCAGGAGGAGCTGGATTGCGGCGAGGTTGGCGTGCAACTGGACCGCCATCTGGAGGCGCTGATGAACCAGGCCGAGCAGCAGCTTGTTTTATTTCTCGGGCAGTACACGCTGGCGGATGTGATGGACAGCATCGGCTTCGGGCAGGTAGGCCCAAGCGAGGAACTGTTGGAGATCAAGCAGGAAAACCGACTCTTGTAGCAGTAGCAGGAGTCGGTTTTTTGGTACAGATAAGAATGGGTAAGACTCTTATTCCGGATAAGTGCAACCAAGGCTGCACGAATAACTTGGCGCAGCCAAGTTTTCTCACACGGAAAAGGGAGCGTGGGCGAAGGTGCAGAAGCTGACGCGGCTGTACGAGCAGCGCTTTCCCCGATCGTTTGCATGGAAAGGTAGGCGTTGAAGATGGCATATACGTTCGAGGATTTGTACGAGGCAGCGGAAATGGACGATTTCGACGAAGTAAAACGAATTTTGCAGAAGCAGCCTGCCTTGATTCACGGCAAGGATGAGTACGAGTTTTCCGTGCTGCATGCGGCCGTCATGACGGAGAACGAGGAGCTGATCGAATTTTTGCTAGGACAAGGAGCAGATGTCCGCGCCAGTAACGACGAGGGAAGTACCCCGCTGCATATCGTTTTGTATCCGCAGATTGCCGCCCTCCTGATCCGGCACGGAGCAGACGTGAACGCAGCGGCGGACGACGGGAGCACGCCGCTGCACACGCAAGTAGCAGACGGAGAGGAGCGGCTGGATGTCATCGAAGTATTGCTGGAGCATGGAGCGGACAAAGCGCGGAGGGACAAACGGGGGCTGACCCCGCTCGCTATCGCCCGGGGGCGCGAGGAAGAGGAGATTGCCTTGCTGCTTGGCTAACGTGCGGCATGGCGTCCGCCACACGTTGCACCCCTGCTGCACGCCACTCCCCGCGCCAGGTGTCTCGCTGCTGGAAGGCGGGCGGTCGACCGCATCTGTGGATCAGTAGGGAAAAGTATGAAAAAAACGTGGCAGTCTCGAACATGACTGCGCACGAGGATTGCGCAGTCCTTTTTTCAGGAACAGCTTGTTTGCACTCTTCGTTTTTGCAACTGCTCGATTGCAGGCACGGTGAAGCAAGCGAGATTGGCGGGAAGCTCGGCGAGGGAGAACCATTTGACTGCCCCGATCGCTCCGCCTTCCTCCATGTTCCGTGCGGTTCCCGCTTGCACTTGGACTTCGTAGATGGCGGACACCCAATGCTCTGCCTCGTCCGGTCGGATCGTCTCGGCCATGCAGAGCAAGCCGGTAATTTCGACGTCGAGATTTACTTCTTCTTTTACTTCGCGGATGATCGACGCCTCCAGCGGCTCGTACAGATCTACTTTTCCGCCCGGAATGCTCCATGTATCTTTCTCCGGATGACGATTGCGCCACACGAGCAATATCTCGTCGTGCTCGTTGCGGATCACCGCGCCTACGCCCAAGCGGGGAAGTGCCGCTGTATTCGCATTCGTTGTCATTGCTTCGCTCCTTGTTGCCGCAAAAAAGTTCGCGACGTTTTCGTTTCCTCGCTGGATGGCGAGCGACAGCACCGAGTCGCCGCCCTCTTGTCTGGCTATTGCGGGTCATCGGCTTGCCCGGGCTGTGCTTCCGGCAGCGGATAGCGGGCATGCACGTGCTCTCGGAAAGTTGCGTAGTCGCATGCGTAGACGTGCGAATCATGGTCGCTCTCACACAAAAGCCGCATGCCGAGCCGCTCCGCAAACCGATTGCCGGCAGCGGTCACCGCCTCCATCGCGATGGAGTGAATGCGAATGCCGCTTGCGGCCACGCCATCCAGCACGCCGAGATAATGGTGGAGCATCAGCGGCAAGGCAGCACTTTTCCGGTAAGCATCAGCGACAACGACACAGGACAAAAAATAATACGCCGACTCCGGCGACTGCTCCGGATTTTCGATATCCGCAGTCGTCATCAAGCTGTCGTTGAAGCGGCCGGCGACGATTTGCTCGTAGACATGTTTTTTTACCGGGAGCAAATTCAGGAAAGCGACGACGCGGTTATCCGCTTCGATCGCGACGATGCTGTCCGGGCGGAAGCAGTACCAGTTGTAGCTTTCCTGGCTGGGCGTAATGAAATCGGCGCTATAATATTGAAGCTCAAGCTGCTCCATCTGTTGAAAATGCTCAAGCTGCAACTGGTCGAGTTTTTTCACGGGCGGCTCTCCTTGGGCTGAAAAAGTCGATGCGGCCAAGCATTTTCGCCAAACGTTGGCCTGGCATTTGGAACTATCTAGCATTTTATCACACAGTGGAAGACATCGCGAAAAAATAGGGAATTTTCGGGAAATGGTGCTATAGTGGTGGGAATAACAAGGAAGCGAGTGATTAGGCATGAGCCAACCATCCACGAAGACGACGATCCGCCATTTTCAACAGGAAGACATGCCATTGCTTGGCGCGCTGTACAAGTCTGTGACGGCAAAAGAAAACGCCACTTTTTGGTGGGTGGGCGATGAAGAAAACTGGGGCAACGTTTACTGCGCATTCGAGGGCGGGAGGATGGTGGCCAAGGGACAGGTCAGTATCATTAATGTCGTGCCACCCGGACGGCTGCCGGAAAACAAACATGCGATCTACCTCAACCTGAAAACTGTACCGGAGAGGGAGGACGACGACGAGCTGCTGGAAAAGCTGTACCGTCTGCTCTATCAAAAGGCTAGCGAGCTTAAGCAGAGCTTGTCGCAGGAGTACAACACGATTTTGTGTGTGGGCAACGACTCGACGGCAGCGGCCAACAAAGGGTTTTTTATCCGGCAAGGCTTCCGCCACCTGAACAGCCTGTTTCGGATGCGGCGCGAGCTCGATCAGCCTGTTGGCGAGAGGGCTTTGGACGAAGCTTTTCAGTTTGCGCCGTGGCAGATGGAGACGCCTGAAGAGGAACGGCAATATTTGCAGGTGGAAGCGGAGATTTGGCCGGACACGCCGCTTGGGGCGGAACGGCTCGCCGAATACAAAAAGCAACCGCTCTGGACATCGCTCGTCATCCGGCAAAAACGCACGCTCGCAGCCGGGTTAATGGCGTGGCAAGAGGAGGAGCACCGGGTTATTGAGGATGTGTTTGTCCGCGAACCGTGGAGGCAGCGCGGCTTCGCCAAGTTTTTGCTGACGCAGGGACTTGCTTACTTGCAGGCACATGGACTGCCGTACGCCTGCCTGACGGTGCTGACGACCAATCAGTCGGCTTTGTTCCTTTACGAGTCGGTCGGCTTTTATGTGGAGAGCGAAGAGGTCAGGTATTTTACAGAGCTGGCATAAAAAAGAGGGGGAAATCCATCCCCTCATGGTTTTGCCGGAAGCGTCATTTGTTTTGCAAAATGCCCAAATACGCTTTCCACGGCCCGACGTCCGTTCCGTATCGTTTCGCCATGACCCGCACGATTTGCGCGATGTGTGTCAAGTCGTGGACGACCCAGGTGGAAATCAGCTCCCGCGCTTTTACCGCGCCGAATGCCGGGTGCAGGCCAGTCAGCTCCAGGTGCAGCGCTGGATCGATCAGCTCCGTCAGCCTAGCGATATTTTGCTGGCGAATCGCTGTAAATTCGCGCAACTTTTCCGCCAGCGACTGCTCCGTGCGTCGGTTCAGGTGCGAAAAGCGATCAAAAGGCTTGCTGTCGCCTTCCTGCAAAATCAGTTCCAGCCGCGGTATCCAGTTCGTTCGCTCTGCCTCGATCAAATGCTCCAGCACTTCCACGGCGTTCCACGTGTCCTCGCCCTCGTTACAGGTCAGCCACCCCGTCGATAGACCGGATAAAAATTGTTGCAGCAGCAACGGCGTACGCTCCAACACCTCGACAGCTTCATGCATGCTGAAATTCATCAAAACGCCCCCTTGTCCGATTCAGGTTGATCCACTACGCGCCAAAACGTTGGCGATATCCACATCTTCTGCACAGTTCCTCGACAGCCTCCCTGCGAGAAAACCCTTCGACGATGGCATTGGCCCGCTCGCCTTCCACGATGTCCGTAAACGACGCTTGCTGAATATTGCCCAGGTTGATGACGCCCTCCCCGTCCAGACAGCACGGAACGACTGTCCCGTCGACCAGAATCGCCGCCTGGCTGCGCAAGGCGTGGCAAAAGCCCCGGCCCTCGTCGCGTGGAGCTGTCATGCTCGGCCACTGAAACTCATGGTCCTGGTTCAAGTAGACGCGCTCGGCGATTTTTACGCCGCTACCCGGCTCGACCTTTTCTTCGATCTGGTAATCGAGCGCAAATTCTTTTTCGATGATTGCAAGCGTCTGGCGGTTTCTGCTCTTTTGAATGTTCGTGATGTTGTTTTGGGTCAAATTCCACAGGCGGAAGGAAAAGATGACTTTGTGCTCCGCAGCGTCGCGGACGAAGGAGAGAATCTCCCGCAAGTAACCTTCACGGTCGGTCGAGCCGAGGTGGCCGTCAAAGCTGTGCAGCGAAAAGTTCATCTGCCTTAGCGCTGGCTTCCCCAGCAGCTTATGCCGATTTTTCGCAATCAATGTGCCGTTGGTCGTAATGTTGACCTTGAAGCCTTTTTCATGGCTGATGTCGAGCAGCTCGTCGATTTTCGGATGGAGCAGCGGCTCTCCTTTTACGTGCAAGTAAATGTGCCGGGTGTGCGGCCTGATCTCATCCAGCCGCTTCGCGAAGCTGTCCACCGAGATAAACGTAGCCTTGCGCTCCGTCGGCGGGCAAAACGTACAGGCGAGATTGCAGATGCTCGTAATTTCTATATAAACTTTTTTAAACGTTTTCAAAATATTGTCCCCATTCCAGTTGTCCTATTGTGAAGTGCGAATATACCTCACATAGTACCATAGGAGGCGGGGGAGGGGTAACGGTGTATTATGGGGGGCAGTTGTCGCAATGCTCTCTCGCCGTGCGTGAGCGACGCATCTGGAGAAAGGTTGTAGTTGTAGAAAAGTTCTGAAAACATGTGGTATAATCTTCCTGCAATAGCATAGGCTCCCGAGGGGCGGCGGCTCACTCTCTATCCCGAACAGGGAGGGGGTGAGAATATGGAGGTCTATCAAGCACTGACGTTGATGATTTCATTTGCAACGTTGATCGTGTTGATCTTGTCCTTCGACAGAAAAAAGAAGTAACCGCCCCTTGAGCTACCAACTCTGGCGGTTACTTCTCATGTAACGAATGGAGCCGCACCCCTTGGTAGGGGATATGCTATTGCATGGACCGTTCCGGTTGCCGCCGGGGCGGTCTTCTTTGTATTATATACAGCTACTGTTAATTTTAGGATAGATCAGTTTGCGGGATATGTCAATTTTTGAGCAGCAAACCAGCCAACTTGGACAAAAACACCCTCCTTCGTATAGAGCAAGTAATTCAATCAAAACAGGTGCAATGGAAAACATCAAGCATTCGATCAAAAACACCTGTTTTTTAACGGCAGAATCGACTGTAAACACTACTCCAGAGCCGTGAATGCTCGGGCATGCCCAAGAAGCACCAACGCTTGGTAGCGTCAGCATGGCGCTTCGAGGACGTGCACGATTTTGCGGAGCAAGTGAGGAGCGAAGCCTGAACGAATCTCAACGCTGGCTTGTCCAATGCGGACGATAAGTGATGAAACGGAGGTGTCGGGCTGATTCGTAATCGTAAGTGGCACAACCGACGTGAAATGAGGTTTTTTCGTTACTTTGATAAAAACGATTGAAAACAGCCGGAAAATCCCATATCCAATCACGACACCGAGGAAGTTCATGATTACGTCGTTGATGTCGACATAGCGATACGGAAATCCTAGAGCTAAACCTATCAAAAGTTGAAGCGATTCAATGGTACATCCAACGAGTAATCCGAGAAGAACTATTTTTCGCAGGTGAGTCTTGCCTAAAAACGAAATTCCAAATCCGAATGGTACGGTTAATGCGATATTTAATAAAACCTGCATGTCTGCCAATCCAAAACCTGCTGGAAAGAAAAAGGGAATCAGGTTCATTTCTTCTGCGAAGGTATTGGCCACTCGAGCCTTGTCAGCAATCAATCTCGGGTCAATCGGAATCGGAAAGAGTGTATACTTACCAAGATGCAAGACATAGACACAAAATAGTGTATAGAAGAACAGAAAGCCATACTTTTTTTTCCACGCCAGTCGAAGAATGATTGCTGAAATCAGTATCGCGGCAAGGCCAATGAACAACGGAGCTCGTTCGAAGAGCAGCAAGTGAATCCTCTCCTTATGTATAAGGGATGTAACGGCGGTATCGATCAGCCGCCGTTAGTATGCAATTTCATTACTTTGTCTGTAAAGTACCTGATCCTTTGACTGTCCAATAATCAAGGCTACCTTTATCGGCCTCAATGTAGTATTGAGCTGCATCACTTCGAGAACCAAAACTTTTCGAGAAGTTGCCGCTATTAGGAGTCACGGTTGTTGAACTGGATTGTCAACACTAAACTAGACAACTTTTTTAAGGTGTTCAAGTTTGTACTCGACAGGAGTTAGATAACCGAGTGAGCCATGGATTCTGATATGATTGTACCAATGCACGTAGTCGGATAACTCCAGCACTAGTTTTTCTAAACTTTCAAAATGCCGACCTTTAACAAACTCAGTTTTAAAGATTTTGAATGTTGCTTCGGCTACTGCATTATCATACGGACAGCCTTTCATACTAAGGGAACGCTTGATACGGAAAGCTGTCAGTGCTTCATCTATGAGCTTATTTTTAAACTCATTTCCACGATCGGTATGAAACATTTGAATCCTGTTTAAATCGGTTTGAATGGATGCAATCGCCTGGTAAACCAGCTTTGCATCTTTGCGTGGTCCCGCACTATACCCAATAATTTCTCGGTTAAAGAGATCGACTAATAGACATACGTATTGCCATTTTTGCGCGACTCTCACGTATGTCAGATCACTCACTACAACTGCCAGTTGTTCTCTCTGATCAAATTGTCGATCAAGCTCGTTTGTCACGTTTGATTCATTGCAAGACGCTACGTGAAGCTTGAACTGAGCCACGGTATACGATGACACAAGTCCGTTTTCTTTCATGATTCTGCCAATTCTCCGCCGGGATACGATCAAGCCCTTCTTTTTTAACTCCGTCTTAATTTTACGCGTGCCGTAGTTATGGCGGCTGATGCGGAAGATTCCCGTAATCGTTTCGACCAGTTCATCTTCGGAGTGTTTTTCCTGTGCCTCGTAGTAGTATGTACTTCTTGGTAATTGTAGGACTCTGCACATTGCTGATATCGAGTATTTGTGCTGGTTGTTCCGAATCACATTTACTTTCGTCCTAGTATCAGCGCAGCTTGCTTTAAAATATCGTTCTCCATTTGCAATTGTTTATTTTCTTTCCGCAATTTGATAAGTTCCTGTTGCTCGGGGGTAAGGTTATCCTTCTCTTTGAAAGAACCAGATGTTTGACTCTGTTTGACCCATTTGTCAAGCGCAGACGGTGTTAATTCATATTCACGAATGATATCCTTTCTTGGCTTTCCATTCTTATAAAGCTGAACCATCTGTTCTTTAAATTCAGACGTAAATGTCCTTCTTTCTTTTTTCGTCATAGTAGATTCTCCTCAGATATGTTAGTAGTAGTCTACTTGACCTTAATTTTCCTGTCTAGCTAAGTGTAACCTGTCCAATCAATGACCGCTGACTCTTAGGTAAAGCCATGATATCATCTCGCTGAAGATAAGATGATACTTTCTCATATAACTCCCATTCGAGGGCACTAGAGAAAAACTCCTGTACGATTGGGATGCGTTTGGTATATGGTACGTACTCTGTCACCTGTCGTCTTAATGTTCGATGACACACAGGCTTTATTCTATTTTTCAAATCTAGAAAGTCGTGCTTAGACAATTCTTTTGTACCATGTCCAAATTGCTTTCGGAATGTCGTTTCATCCCCAAAAAGATGCGGATCGATAAAACTAATCAAACCATATAACTCCATCAAAGAGTTTTGGAGGGGCGTAGCAGTAAGTAAAATTTTAGGTGCACCTTTTGTTGCATCTCTTAAAATCCTTGCTATTTTATTAGACTTTTTATATACATTCCTCATCCTATGAGCTTCATCAATAATGATTACATCCCATGGTGTTCTTTTAATATCGTTTGCTTTGTTCCTAGCGAATTGATATGAACAGATAACGACGTGATCTCTATGAAAGAACGGATTAACATTTCCGTTGTTTACGTATTCATTGTAGTTTTTATTTTCTAGAATGATGGATGGGATATAGAACTTCTCAATCAACTCACGATTCCATTGTTTTCTTAAGGGCGGTGGAACGATGATTAAGATGTTTCTCTTTCTTTCTGCCCATAACTGACTAATAACTAAACCAGCCTCAATAGTTTTCCCAAGTCCTACCTCATCCGCAAGTATAGCTCCTCGTTCTAATGGAGAACGGAACGCAAAAAGAGCGGCTTCCACTTGATGTGGATTAAGGTCTACAGTGGCGTTAATTAACGATTGGCTTAAACGCCCAACGGAATTAGAAGAACTCTGTTTTGTAAGTTCATAAGCAAAATATTGACTGTGAAAGGAGGTACTCATCTTCATTACCACCCATTTGTTAGTTTGCTTTTGATTCCAATATTCGACAAAAAAGCCGTTATTCCTATGCTCGTATAAGAAGCATACTTATTCCAGTATACAACTAACAGCTCATCTAAAGGTTACCTTTAACATAATAAGGAGAGGTAATTTACACCTCTCCTTTAACCAGGAGAAGGAAAGCACATCTTCCCCATAAATTAATATTGAAAAAAAATAATCAGCTAATCATATTAGCTCCACTAAACATATTGTTCTACGTTACTCCAACGGCTTAATATTCTACATTGGAACATAGACCTTTCTAAGTGGTAATAGAGCCTTTCTTTCAACTGCCATGTTCTCATACCACTCACTAACTAACTCAACCAGTTCAGTTAGATCTAGCATTTTCACTCCATTCTGTTGAGCCACGGATTTTGCTGACGGTGTAAAGCCCCCAGTAGAAACAAAAAGACTGCTTGCTCCAATTGGGTTTGCTCCTAATAGTTGTTGAATTTCAGGGCTACCTGCGGCAGATTTACGATGCTTTACTTGTACTTTAATAATAGGCTTTTCGAATCCGAAAGCATCACGATGAGCAATAATATCGACACCGCCATCGGGGCCTTTAGGGCTAATCCGCACCTGGTAACCCATTGCCTCTAATAGACCACCGACCAAGTCTTGCATCTGCCAGGCATCAAGTTTGTCAATTGCGTCTTCAAGCATAGTCATCGCTTGTTGGATAAACACTTCATTATCTGCACTGTCATCATTATCATCTTGCGTAGTAGTTGTCGTTGTATATCCTTGCCCCTGCATTAAACTTTCAAACTCTTGGGCCCAACTATCAACGCGGAATACTGTTGAAATACCTCCAAGTGTGTTTTTGGCTCCTTGTGAAAGATCATCGCGTGAAATACGCTTTTGATCCCATTGAACCCCGATTACATTTGGATAGTAATCACTAATAATAGCAGGATTATGAGAAAATGGATTGGTTACTGTACCAACTAAATATTCACGTGACTCCTTAGAGTATGTAATGATTTTATCTTCCTTCTTTATATCTCGGCTAAACTTCCAAACCTGACTTGCCCATTGAATACGGGTTCCGGGCTTTTCATTCGTGAATACTGTATGAGCCTTCTCCACCAGTTTCTCTCTGGTTTGATATGTTAAGGGGTTCCCCAGTTTGCTCCATCCGATAGATACGACTTCTTTATCTAACCATTCAGGTATTAATTCATTACTATCTCCAGCTCGTACCATCCACCACTTAACCATCAGTGAATCCCTCCAATAAGTATCAAACTTCCAATAGAGCCTGCCACGAATTAAAATATTGAGAGCGGGTTCCTTCTTTCGCATGAACAACCGCGCTTAACCTACCCTTGAAGTCATCCAAAGGGACAGCGGCAAAACAATCCTCCTCATGGTTGTATCCGACTATTACATCTACTTCCATGCGAGTGTACCCTTTCTTTTGACCATTCATTGGGTTCAATGAGTACGCTTCAAGAACATATACCGGATAAGGAAGTGGTGAGTTTTTGTATGCAGAATCGCGTTTCAAACTCTTAACTTGTATTTTAATAAATCGTCCATCCTTTTCTGCAATAAGATCGTACCGGCATGCTCCCGAAAGCGGACGGCTAACAGTATATCCTTGAAGAAGTAATTTCCCAGCAATGACAACTTCTCTGGCATCGGCTAAATATTGTTGTGAAATATCATTCATCGGCTTTACCCCATTGCTATCATTAATTAGATTATAGGTTCATTAACGATTCAGAATCGCCTTACTCCCTTTTTCCATTGGAGCCTTGCATACCGGACATTCCCTCGACTTTAACTCCGCTTCTTCATATGACAATATTCGTTGCCACACATTACAGCTACCACCAGTGCACAGCCAAGCATAAACCGTTTCTTGTTTCGCATACTTGGGAGAAACAGATCCTTCACTCATAGACTTTCTACTTTCAGCTTTACTCTTATTCGCTTCATACCGTGGATAGGCAGACATAATAAACCTTGATACTTCTGTTTTCTTCCCTCGATAGTACATCGGTGAGCTGATGAATAGTTCTTCCTGAGCACGAGTAACTGCGACATAGGCTAAACGTCGTTCTTCCTCTAAAGCACTGGATACCTTCAAAATATCTTTTAAATCCACATACAAGTCCTCCATCCGCTCAGCATCAATCGCTGAACTGTGAGGCATATTGCCTTCCGAAGCGCTGATTAGGAATACGACCGGAAACTCAAGTCCTTTTGACTTATGAATTGTCATTAATTGAATAGCATTAGCCTGCTTATCCTTTTTTAGCTGTTTCATTTCCTGCCGCTTCTCCGTCACCATAGTAATGAAGGAGAGAAACTCTCCAATAGTGTTAAAGCGCTTAGCTGACGACTCCAGTTCATCGAGTGTCTCCCTGATTATCTCCTTATGGTGGGTAAGCTTATGCCTCTTGTTCGTTTCAAGGAACTGGTCATAGAACTCCCGACGAATGTGTTGGATGGCATCAAGCGGTGTCATTGATTCGAGCGATTTAATACACTTCAGCCGCTCCATGATCTTCTCTTTCTGAAAGTCCTTAATTTCCTGAAGAGACAAGAGATGAATCAGAGGCCATTTTTTCTTCTGAACCGAATCCTGATCGAGTATGTATTGCAACCCTTGCTCCCGATTGATGTACAGCGTTGGCAAAACACCTTCTATTGCTTCAAAGTCCCTTCGATTTATAGCCAATCGTAGATGATCCAATACAGCTTTGACTAACCAGTGATCGTAAAAGGATTCATCCCCACCATAGTCAATAAAAGGAATATCATGCTGGATCAATTGCTCCAAGATTGCCCGATTGTTGTTCGAACTACGATAAAGTATTGCAATATCACGAAACCGTCGTTTTCCACTCTCTACTTCACGCAGGATGTGGCTTACAATTTTCTCCGCCTCATCATCTGAGTTTTTGGGACTCATATATCGTGGTGTTATTCCGTCCTTCTTTGTAGCTTTCAGTGTCTTCTTTTTACGCTTAATGTTATGTTGAATGATCTCGTTTCCAAGCCCTACTATGCTTGAAATTGATCGATAGTTAATGTCGAGTGTAATCGTTTTGGCATTAGGAAACAGCTTGTCAAAGTCCAATATGAAATCGTTACGTGCTCCATTAAATGAGTAAATAGTTTGATCGTCGTCTCCCACTATCATGAGGTTTTGGTGAGGTTTGACGATCATTTTAATTAACTCATACTGCACCATATTCGTGTCCTGAAACTCATCTACTGACACATACAGAAACCGTTTTTGCAATGAGTGTAATAGAGATGGCTTTTGCTGAAGTAATTGATATGCACGCAATAGAACATCATCAAAGTCGATTTTATTGTTCTTGTCCTTCCACTCCTCATACCGACTGAAAATCTGTTTCAGTTCTTTTTCTTCTTCTGTCTTTTCCTGTAATTGATCTACACTCACCATTTGCATTTTATATGATGACAGCAAAGAAAAAAGAGTTTCTGGCTGGTAAGTGTCCTGCAACCCCATCTCACGTAAAATCTTCTTCATTACTATGTGTTGATGCCGAGTCTCACCTAAGATTTCCTGTAGAACACCGTGTTTACGGAGAATCGCCAGGAAAAAGGAATGGAAGGTACGTGCCTGTATATTCTCGGTGATGCTCTTGTCGATTCCGGGTAATTGTGCGATCCGCTCTTTCATTTCATTTGCCGCTTTTTTTGAGAAGGTTACCAACAAAATGTTTCGCGGATCAACATTTCGAACAGATATCAGATAACCGGTACGACAGACGAGGACAGACGTTTTACCAGTACCTGCTCCAGCAAGTGTGAGCAACGGCCCTTGAAAATGACGGATAGCCTGAATTTGAGATTCGTTTAAAAATATGCCTTGTTTCTCCAGCGAACGAAAGTAAAAAGCATCTCTTTCTTGATTGGAAACTAAATCTTTGCTAGTTTTTGGTTCGGTAATAATGGCATGCGGCACCTTTTGAAAGTCAGCACCAAGAGGAGCACTGAAATACGTTCGTTTGCTCACTTCATCACCTTCTTTATTTCACACGCTGTTTTCTCCATCTGTTAATCATGTCGTGGACGGCTACTCCGTTGATTAATCGGATATTTAGCCGTTCTGCGGCTTCCTGGGCCGCCTTCGTAAAATGGCTGGTCGTGATTATCCAGGCATCGTAACATCCATGTACTTGTTTGCCCGCTTTTAGTCTGAGAACAATATCGTTCCCAACGCTTCCTTTCCAACGCTTACACTGAACCGCAATTTTATACCCTTCTTTTCCTTTCAGAATCAAATCAACCTCGTGATCCCCAGAGCCGCCGACGCGTTCCACAGAATATCCATGATCCCGATAATACAGTTCTATTAGCCGCTCAAAATCAACACCAGACAATGTGTCGATATTAGCAATACTGATTTCGTCATCTGTCAGTTTTCTCGTGGTTCTGCGATGTTTTTGGGAAGTCTCAATTTTAGATGATCGTATTGCCTTAATACGATCAGCAGATTTGCTTGTTTGGTTCAATTTTCGTCTATATCTCGTCCACATACTTCCCAGTATTTCAGCCAGAAACACTCCGGCACCGAGCAATAGAAAAAAGAAAACCCAATGCAATCCTGGTGCAAGATAGGAGAATACTAGAACTGAGAGTATAACGAACATCGATCGGAACAGATTTGTGATTTTCCGACCTTCTGCATTGTAGGTTTTAGCCATTAGAAGTCCTCCTGAGCAAAACAGCAAATCATGGACTTTCAGAGATAATCCTTTTGAAGCAGACCTATTGGTACAATTTTACCGAAAATCTGTAAATGAGGTAAGGGCATTGACTATTTTTGTCACCGCTATATGATGAAATAATCGAACTGTTTCGTATTCATTAAAAACAAACAGACATGGTATTACAGAACCATGCCTCTCAAGTCAATCATCATTGTGCTTCAACTCTTGATAGATTGAGTTTCAGTTGATTTATTTATCTGAGTAATTGAAGAACCCCTCTTGGTGTCTGGTTAGCTTGTACAAGCATCGCCGTCGCCACCTGTGACAGAATATTGTTCTTGGTCATCTCCATAATCTCTTTAGCCATGTCTGCGTCTTTAATCCTCGATTCTGCGGCAGAAAGATTAACCGCATAGTTCGATACATTGTTATGAATGTGTTCCAGTGCATTCTGATAGGCACCAAACTTGGAACGCTCCACCGATACCTTTTGAATAGCTTCG
Organism: Brevibacillus sp. FW306-2-1A-C05A; assembly: GCF_058781555.1. Classification (NCBI taxonomy): domain Bacteria; kingdom Bacillati; phylum Bacillota; class Bacilli; order Caryophanales; family Paenibacillaceae; genus Brevibacillus; species Brevibacillus sp. FW306-2-1A-C05A. The sequence continues at coordinate 7,539 of NZ_JBYSWV010000015.1, read as the reverse complement.
TCTATTTTCCCAATCGCCTCTACCGCCTTTTCACGAGGATCAACCTTAATTTGATCGATTCCAAGTGAAGCAGTTCTCACATCCGATAGATCAACTTCAAATGTGTCTCCTGCATTTGCTCCTACCTGCAAAATTACCTTAGGATTAACATCCTCCCACTATAAAGTAATGTTTTCTCCTGTTTTCTCGCTCATTCTCTGTTTTTTAACTTTGACATCTTAAAGCTCTTGTCGGAAGATTGAAGGAGATACAAATATTTCTGTAAGGGCTGTGGCGGGAATAGAGCCTGCAATCACCAGTTTCCAGACTGTGGATAAAAAGGTATGATCGCACAGTGGATCTCCACATCCGCCCTCGGGGTTTACCCTCCCATGTCACGCTGGGTCTATGCCCTTACATTCCTTCGTTCTACCTCTCAAGGGGGTGCCGCCAGCAAAACGCGGATTTACAACGCTAAGGGTTTTTGAACAGAAAAAAAGCCGGTTTTCACCACGCTAAGGGTGTAACCGGTTTATTGCTATTCCTGGTTCAACGGCCGTAATGAGTCTAATGTGGTAACTCTTTTCGGATCAAAACGGTACTCACCAAGGAAGTTGATATGCTCCCATCCTAACGGAGACATATGTTTTAATAAATCCTCTCGTAACGCACCTTTACTCTGGAGTAGATCCGTGGCTTTACCGAGATATACCGTATTCCAAACGCTAATTGCGTTAATCAGGATGTTTAATGCACTTGCGCGCTGGAGTTGATCCTGCAATGCACGTTCTCGCAACTCTCCATGTTTCCCGAAGAAAATGGCCCGTGCCAGTGCGTTCATTGCTTCTCCTTTGTTTAGTCCGCGTTGGATACGGCGGCGCATCGATTCGCTTGAGATATAGTCCAGAATAAAGATTGTCTTTTCAATTCGCCCCATCTCTCGAAGCGCTTTGGCAACTTTATTCTGGCGCGCGTAGGACCCAAGCTTACCCATAATCAGCGCACCGGACACTTTACCCTCCCGAATAGAATGAGCAAGGCGCAAAACATCATCGTAATTTTCACGTATGACCTTCATATCTATTTGGCCACGTAGAAGATTCTCCAACTTTGGAAAGTCGCTAGGTTTTCCGATCACATACAGCTTTGAGTCTGATAAGTCGCGAAGGCGTGGAGCAAATCGAAATCCAAGTAAATGAGTCAAACCAAAGACCTGGTCCGTATAACCGGCTGTATCCGTATAGTGCTCCTCAATGGACAAGTCCGACTCATGATGCAGGAGACCATCGATCACATGCACCGCATCCCGAGCGTTCGTATTAATGACCTTTGTATAGAACGATGAAAATTGATCGCTGACGAATCGATAAATCGTAGCCCCTCTGCCTGATCCGTAATGTGGATTAGGATCGGCACTAAGAGACGAAACGCCTACTTGTACGCGCATTCCGTCGGATGAAGATGTGCTTCCATCTCCCCAATAGGCGGCCAATGATCGCCGGTGGTGAAAGTTCACAAGTGTTGCTTGAGCTCTGTTCATTGCATCATCGTACATTCGCCATTGAGCTGCATTGGCCATTTGATGATATGAGATACCAGGAGTGGCATCAGCCATTTTTGTTAATCCGATGTTCGTTCCCATTGCCATGAGCGCTGCGAGAACAATCGGTTTTTCTTCGGTTTTAGGAGGACGATTGGTCGAAGCATGGATAAATTGCTCGTCAAAGCCCGTCCAACTCGCCACTTCTAAAAGTAGGTCTGTTAGCTTTACTCGCGGCAGCATGCCATAGAGAGTGGAGCTATATTGTTTCGCTTCTTCTGGAACGTCCTTTTCAAGCCGATGAACATGTAGTTTACCTTTTTCTACGTTTACTCCTTCAAGCGCATCGATGTTTTCACCAATCCACTGTAACCGACGTAGGAGGGCGTTAGTTCTTTCCTCAAGATAGTCATCAACATGTAGACTCACGGCCAATCTGGTACCGGTTGCCTGGGTAGATTTCCATTCGTCATGTGGCACTAGGTACTCGTCGAAGTCTTTATGCTGTCTACTTCCGACAATAGAAACATCTCCGGATCTGACATGGTTTCTTAATTCCGTAAGTGCAGCCATCTCGTAGTAATGACGATTAATGGTCCCATCCTCATCGAAAACATGCTTTTGCCATCGGTTGGACACAAAGTCTAAAGGAGCACCTTCAGGTACTTTACGTTTACCAGTTTCATTCATCTCTCGAATCGTATCGAGCGCTCTCATCAACGGTTCGGCTGACTTCGTAGAACGGAATTCTAATGCTTTCAGTAGAGTCGGTGTGTACTTTCGAAGATAATTAAACCGACTTTCTAAAAGATCCAAATAGTCATAATCAAGTGGCCGAGATAGTTTTTTGGCTTCTTCTACAGATTCAACAAACTTTTCCCACGGCATGACCGTTTCTAGCATAACAAAAGGATCAATACCTTCATCCCGTGCTTTAATAAGTGCAGCTCCTAAGTCAGCATAATGGACCACTTTTTCATTTACCGCTTTGCCGTTCTGTTTCTGTATCTCCTCTTGTTGTTTCCGTCCTTTTGATTGTAAGGTTAAGATTTGCTTATCGTGAATCTCAAATGCCTGGTCAACTAAATCCTGACTTAGGTCCAAAAGGTACGCCACCAAGACCGTATATCGTTTTGCTTCATGGAAACGTCGAAAGGATTGCGGCTCGTATCGTGAACCTAGGCGGGAGAGCTGTCTTAACCTGTTGGGATGGATCGATCTGGTATCGATATGTAATTGCAAGCTGCGAATATATTCCAGCCGCTCGATCACCTTTAGAAACGCCTCTGGAGAGAATTGTCCAGTCGTTTCCTTTAGCCAACCGAGTTTTGTTTTTCCGGTACCAATTACGGGTTCGATAATCTTGTCTAGTTTTTGTTTTTGGTAAGAGGTTAGAGATGAGTGGATCTGTCGGTAAATTCGTTCTTCCGCACGATTTCGGGCTTCCCATACAACCCTTTCTATCGTCGTTATGGCCGGCAGGATAATTTTTGACCGGCGCAGCTCATCTAATGTCGAGCGAATTAAGTGAACAGCATTCCCATTTTCCAAGGCCAGCTTAAATAAATACTTCAACAACCGACGATAATCATTTGTTGTAAACGTAGTAAATCCATATTCCTCTCGAATTTCTTTCAGATGGTCCCACAGTGTGTTTTCCCTTCGGGCATACAAGGAAAAAACTCCTGGCTCAATATCCAGCTGTTTGGCCAGATAGTGAAGCAAGAAGTCAGGAATTTCCTTCATGTCAGTTATACTCCAACCTGGATAACGGAGTAGAGCTAATTGGACGGCAAAGCCTAGTCGATTGTAGTCACGTCGATGACGATTAATGATGTCCAAGTCATGTTGCGAGAACGTGTAGTATGTAGCAAGTTCCCATTCACCATTGGGAGGGGTCATCCATTCTAGTCGCTGGTCTGTTGTTAGGAGTTCTTTTCCGCGCAAGGTACCCGCACCTTTCTTTGATTTTCATACTCCTTTACACGTCGATAAAAAGTATTGGGCTTTAACTCAAGGCGTTTCATTCCTTCCGTCGCAGTAATCGCCCCAGATTTCCACTCATTATAAACCTGAATAAATTCGGCATTAATCTCGTACTTTCGTCGTCCGAATCTCACGCCGTTATTCTTGGCCAGCTCTATTCCTTCGGCCTGACGTTGCTTATTTTTTTTACGTTCCTGCTCGGCCACATAAGAAAGCAGGCTTAAAAATTGGTCCTCCATTAGCTTTCCAAGATCACCCATGCTTCGAAATTTCCTACTATCAAACAAAGTCTCATTTTCTAGTACCACAATATCTGCATTTAGTTCACGTGTAATATACTTCCATTCCTGAATGATTCCATCATAATCCCTGCCTAATCGATCGAGTGCGTCAAGATAGAGCAAGTCCCCTTCACGTATGATTAATCGCATTGCCTGATACTGCGGTCGGTTAAAATCCTTACCGCTTTGCTTGTCGACGAAGATATAACGCTCTTCAATTCCAAGTTCACGCATCTTTTTAATCTGTCGTTCCGGATTTTGATCTTTGGCTGAAACGCGAGCGTAACCCAGCTTCAAAATTTCAACTCCCTTCCATTAATCCATGTCAAAAAGTATATCAACAAAATGAAATATTGCGAAATAAGAAAAGACACTTTATGCCATGTGGAATATTACCTGTTTTTCAACATGTCACAAAGTATGCTTTTTGACAGAACGCCACAAAACTTTGACAAATTGGACTGGCTAATAATCCACCTAAAAATCAAATTGTTATTTGATTGTATAAATGATTTGCTGTATGATCATAATAATCAAATATTGGTTTGATTATTGGGGGGTACTGTATGAAAGAAAAAGATACTTGTGAAATTTATTGTTTTGACGAGTCTAAGGTCCGACGCGTACAAGAGCTGCTTCAAAACCAGGATATACAACGTATGGCAAAGATGTTCAAAGTGTTAGCAGATGAGACAAGAATGAAGATTGCTTACGCATTATGCCAGGAAGATGAGATGTGTGTATGTGATGTCGCCAACATCATCGGCTCTTCGCTGGCAACAGCTTCCCATCATTTACGAACGCTAAAACAACTTGGATTGGCGAAATACCGAAAAGAAGGGAAATTGGTTTTTTACTCCCTGGAAGATGAACATGTGCGAGAGCTTGTTCAAATTGCTTCCGCTCACAGCAAGGAGGTCGTGATTAATGGCAAGTAAGGCAGAAGAAAAACATGTATATCGGGTTCAAGGATTTACTTGCACTAATTGTGCAGCAATCTTTGAGAAGAATGTCAAAAACCTGCCTGGAGTTCAAGATGCACAAGTGAACTTTGGAGCAGCTAAAGTAACCGTTCTTGGCGAGGCTACTGTAGAGGAACTGGAAAAGGCGGGTGCTTTCGAAAATCTCAAAATTACCCCTGAAAGAGAACGGGTGGAAGCAAAAAAAGAACCGTTTTGGAAAGCACACGGGAAAGTCGTTATTTCAGCCGCCCTCTTGATCGCAGGCTACCTATTGGGTCAGCAATTCGGGGAAGAACATCTCCTAACTGCTGTTGTCTATGCTGCTTCGATTCTTATCGGTGGCTATGAGCTTTTCATTAAAGGGATCAAAAACCTGGTTCGCCTTCAATTTGATATGAACACCCTCATGACCGTAGCCATCTTAGGTGCGGCAGCCATCGGAGAGTGGGGAGAAGGAGCAACGGTTGTCATCTTGTTTGCCATCAGTGAAGTGCTTGAGCGCTACTCTATGGAAAAAGCGCGCCAGTCTATTCGATCGCTAATGGACATTGCTCCGAAAGAAGCCCTGATCCGTAGAGGTAGCGAAGAGTTGATGGTACCAGTGGATAATATCCAAGTGGGTGACATCATGATCGTAAAACCAGGACAGAAACTAGCAATGGATGGGATTGTAGTAAAAGGAGCATCCACCATCAACCAGGCGGCGATTACGGGGGAATCGGTACCTATCGCCAAATCTGTGGATGACGAAGTGTTCGCTGGTACGTTAAACGAAGAGGGACTTCTTGAGGTAAAAGTAACGAAGCGTGTGGAAGACACTACGATTTCGAAAATCATTCACCTGGTAGAAGAAGCGCAAGCGGAACGCGCGCCGTCTCAAGCATTTGTGGATCGATTTGCGAAGTATTACACGCCAGCGATTATGATCTTAGGACTAGGTATTGCTGTTGTGCCTCCTCTTTTCCTTGGAGGAGATTGGGGAGAGTGGATCTACCGAGGATTGGCGTTGCTTGTGGTAGGATGTCCGTGCGCACTCGTCATCTCCACACCCGTATCGATTGTGACTGCCATTGGGAATGCTGCAAAGAACGGTGTCCTGATCAAGGGCGGGATTCATCTGGAGGAGGCAGGACGTTTGTCTGCCATCGCTTTTGATAAGACGGGAACCCTCACGAAAGGGGTTCCAGCGGTTACGGAATTGATCACCTATGGTGCTCAAGAAAAAAGCAAGTTGTTGGGGATTGCCGCCGTCATTGAAAAAGGATCCCAGCATCCACTGGCTTCGGCGATCATCCGCAAGGCAGAAGAAGAAAACGCCGACTTGTCAGCAGAGGTTGAAGAGTTCCAATCAATTACAGGAAAAGGCGTAAAAGCGAAAGTGAATGGCGAACTCTACTACATTGGAAGCCCGAATTTATTCTCCGAGTTGAATGCGTCGAGCCTGACTGAAAACATACGAATCGAAATCGAAGGTTTGCAAAAACAAGGGAAAACCGTCATGGTTCTGGGAACGGACCATGAGATCCTTGCGCTGATAGCCGTTGCCGATGAAGTGCGTGAAACAAGTAAAGATGTGATTAGAAAACTACATGAGCTTGGCATCCAAAAAACGATCATGCTCACTGGCGACAACCGAGCGACAGCAGAAGCGATTGGAAGACAGCTTGGTGTCGCAGAAGTAAAAGCGGAATTGCTTCCCCAAGACAAACTCGCATACATTAAGCAACTTCGAAATGATTATGGGAATGTCGCTATGGTGGGCGATGGGGTAAACGATGCACCTGCTTTGGCCGCCTCCACAGTGGGAATTGCCATGGGCGGAGCAGGAACGGATACCGCACTTGAAACTGCTGACATCGCTTTGATGGCAGATGATCTAGGCAAACTGCCCTACACCATGAAATTGAGCCGTAAAACGCTTGCGATTATCAAGCAGAACGTCACGTTTTCGTTGGGTATTAAACTATTAGCCTTGATACTGATTGTCCCAGGTTGGTTGACGTTATGGTTGGCTATTTTCGCAGACATGGGAGCCACCCTTATTGTTACGTTGAATAGCCTTCGTCTGTTAAAGGTTAAGGGAAATCTGGATAAATGACCAAGGAAAAAAGGGGAAAGGCTCTCCTCTGAAATCCAATTAAGGAGTGTATTTCATATGGACTGTTGCGCACCATCCAGCAACGTGAAACCAACCAAAACCAATTGTCCTTCCTGCGGGGAGAAGGGGAAAAAAGTACCTCTGATTACACTAAAATCTTTGCTTACAGCTTCTTTTTTGGAAACTATTGAGCCAGCTAACTTTTATTATTTCTGTCCAAACTCGTCTTGTAATACCGTATATTTCAGTGATACTAATTTGCAAACATTTAATGAGGATGCACTAAAAGTACCTGTATTCCAAAAGAACTCTAGCATGGATGTGCCAGTTTGTTATTGCTTTGATTGGACGAGAGATCGCCTTCTTCAAGCAGTTAGTGATAATCAGCAGCCTATTGAACATATAAAGAATCATGTGCAGTCGAACCGCTGTGGCTGCGAAGTAAACAACCCTCAAGGGGCTTGCTGCTTGGGTAATGTTTCCGCGTATTTACAAAGTTTGAACTAACGAAACTACCCCAATATAGCCGGATACACGCTTAGCGTGGTGAAAACCGGCTTTTTTTTGTTTTCAAAACTTCTTAGCGTTGTAAATCCGCGTTTTGCTGGCGGGACCCCTCAAGGGGTGGAGGCCGATTCTAGCTCCTCGACTGGGTCGTTGCCCTTATGGATTATAATTCTTCGGCTTCTCCGG
>NZ_JBYSWV010000014.1:0-99052 GCF_058781555.1 Brevibacillus sp. FW306-2-1A-C05A | reverse complement strand
TGGTGGAGGCTGACGGGATCGAACCGCCGACCCTCTGCTTGTAAGGCAGATGCTCTCCCAGCTGAGCTAAGCCTCCAAAGTACCCCACAAAGAGAAGAGATTGCGTTATAGCAACACCGAGTACTTTGCGGGGACCCCAACAACTAGGTGGGTGTATAAGTGACCCGTAGGGGATTCGAACCCCTGTATGACAGCGTGAAAGGCTGCTGTGTTAAACCGCTTCACCAACGGGCCATGAGAATTAATGGCGGATGGAGTGGGATTTGAACCCACGAGACGGGTCAACCCCGCCTACACGATTTCCAATCGTGCTCCTTCGGCCGCTCGGACATCCATCCATGTACATATGAAAGAGATCAAAGCGATCCACCTTGTTTGCCTTTCAGACTTCGTATGTTATCACAAGCTCATCGACTTGGCAAGAAGTTTTTTGATTTCATTTAAAAAGTTCACTGTCATATAACTTTTCTGCTAGGCACAATAGCCATTTTAGCGCGTGAGCCACGCGCTGTCAACGAAAAAATAACAAAATCCGTTTTCTTTTTCTCTGATTACGTCACGCCCCCTTTGCGAGCTACGCATTTATAATTGCCCGCGAAACCGAATTTTACTCCATGGACCATCCATCCATCTTTCACAGGCACGCCTGCAATCGCGCCTACACCAAATAGGACAGAGCAAACGAGCTTTTTGGGATGGCTGCCACACCAAACAATGGTATACTTTACCATAGGACAAGATTGGCGGTGGAAGGCCGCGGCGCAGCTTCCTGCAAAGGAGGTGACGCTGATGGTCTCGCTCGGCACGCTCTACCTTTGCCTGAAAGTACTGGCAACGCTGCTCAGCCTCTGGTTTAGTGGCAGAAAGCTGTACCGATGGGCAAGAAAACGGCGTAACAAGCGAAAACCCACCGCCTAAGGTTGACCGCCCGACGGTGGGTTCGCTGGTTTTGTAATCATGCGCGCCGTGGGTGTGCCACAGCTTCTTGTCCCGGGAGTCCAATGCCGCTGCAACGGCGTTGGCTCCTTTTCATCGTATGCCGAAAAACGCAAAGTCTATACTCCCAGTTTAACACCCTTGCCCTTCTTCATACAAGAAAGGAAACGGCTCAAAAAATGATGGAAGGACGTGAAAGCCATAGTAACGATTCGTCCAGCAACGTCTCACGATATCGACGCTGTCTGTCGAATAGATGCCGCCGTGCTAGGCTCCGCCAGTCGCGAGCAAGAGCTGCAATCCGCTATTGCAGCCGGTCACTGTCATGTCGCTTCCCTGGACATGCATGTCGCAGGCTTCGCCATCATGAACCAATCGTTTTTTCAGCAAAGCTTTATCCACCTCGTCGTCGTCCATCCCACGCATCAGCAAAAAGGGATCGGCAAAGCCCTGATGCTCCACATGGAAAAAATATGCCCTACCGCAAAGCTGTTCACTTCCACTAACCTATCGAACAAAAAAATGCAGCAGCTCTGCGAAAAGCTCGGCTACGAGTACAGCGGAACCATCAGCCACCTGGACCCTGGTGATCCGGAATTGTTTTATTGCAAAATGGTGTAGCAAAATCTCCAATCAAAAACAGCCGCAGCGCTTGCCTTCCACGGCTGTTTTTCACCAATTCACTGATTGCGCTCATAAACCAGGCGCAGCCCTTTTAATGTCAAATAAGGATCGACCACTTGAATGCAGGATGTCTCGTCTGCTACCAGCGAAGCCATCCCTCCTGTCGCTACTACCGTCGGCTCCGTCTGGTACTCCGCTTTGATCCGCCGCACAATCCCCTCGACCTGGCCCACGAAACCGTAGTAAATGCCCGCCTGCATGGCCGCAATCGTATTTCGCCCTACGACGCTTGCCGGCTTTGTGATTTCGATGCGCGGAAGCTTTGCCGCGCGGCTGAACAGCGCCTCCGTGGAAATTCCGATGCCCGGCGCAATCGCTCCGCCCCAATACTGCCCGCGCTCGTCCACATAGCAAAAAGTCGTCGCCGTCCCAAAATCGACAACAATCAGCGGAGCCCCGTACTCGTGAATGGCCGCCACCGCATTGACGATTCGGTCCGAGCCTACTTCGCGCGGATACTCGTATTTGATGTTCAGCCCGGTCTTGACCCCCGGCCCGACGATCAGCGGTTTTTGGCGCAAATATTTGCCGCACATGCGCTCAATCACCGTGTTCAACGGCGGCACGACTGAGGAAAAGATAATTCCCCTGACCTGCTCCATCGTCAGACCGGCACTGCTGAACAAGCTTTTTACCAGCATGCCGTACTCGTCTTCTGTCTTGTTCCGGTCGGCGGCAATCCGCCAATGATGCCGCAGCACCTCGCCCTCGTACAAACCGAGGACGATGTTGGAGTTGCCTATGTCGATCACCAGTAGCATACAGGTCGCTCCTTACCGTTTGCGCGTATTCAAATCCAGGCTGATATCAAACGCCTTGACCGAGTGGGTCAGAGCGCCGACAGAGATGACATCCACGCCCGTCTTGGCAATATTTCCGATCGTCTCCAGGTTGACGCCACCGGAAGCCTCGACAACCGCGCGGCCATCAATAAGCGCCACCGCTTCTCTCATGGTTTCCAAAGACATGTTGTCCAGCATGATAATGTCCGCGCCCGCTTCCAATGCTTCACGCACCTGGTCCAGCGACTCCGCCTCCACCTCTACCGTCATCGTGTGCGGAATCGCTGCCCGCGCCGAAGCGACCGCCTGTGCGATGCCGCCCGCTCCTTTGATGTGATTGTCTTTAATCATCACCGCATCGTACAAGGCAAAACGGTGATTGTGGCCGCCTCCGACGCGAACGGCGTACTTTTCGAGAAAACGCAGTCCCGGAGTCGTTTTGCGCGTATCCACTACCCGCGCTTTCGTTCCCGCTACCGCTGCCACGTATTCGCTCGTCTTCGTCGCGATGCCGGACAGGCGCTGCATTAAATTGAGCGCAAGCCGCTCGCCGCTCAGGATGGAACGCACGGAGCCGCGCACCTCTGCCAGCTCCTGGCCGACTTCCACCCGCTGTCCTTCTTCTACTTTTGCCGTAAACACAAGCGCGGGATCAACCGTCGCGAACACTTGCCGGGCAATCGGCAGCCCGGCTACCACTCCCGCTTCCTTTGCGTACAAAATTCCCGTTCCTTGCTCGGACTCGGGGATCGTGCTCAGCGTCGTCACATCGCCAAAGCCCAGATCCTCCTGCAGCCACTCTTCGATTTTTCGCTCCAGCTCCCGTTTATTCCACATCGTTTTTTCCACACTCCTCTTGGACGCCGTCTTCAAACGTCTGGATCAAATGCTTGCGCCATAACAAATCGTCTTTATTCGGAAAATCATTGCGATAGTGCCCGCCGCGGCTTTCTTCGCGAAGCAATGCGGCTCTCGTCGTCAGCACCGCTGCGTTCAACAGGTTCAAAAACTCGAACGCCTCCCGGTCCTGCGCCGCGTACTGGTAAAACCGCTCCATTCGCTCCAGTTCTGCCAGCGCTTTCAACAAGCCTTTTTCGTCGCGTTTGACGCTGACATGCCGCAGCATCAGCTTTTGCAGCTTCACTCTTTGTTCACGTGTACTAAACGTGCGCGCATCCCGATCTGCAGATACAGCCCGGACCGGACGAATGTCAGGCAGCGCAGGCAACTGTTTGATCCGCTGCGCGATACGATGTCCGAACACGACCGCTTCCGACAACGAATTGCTCGCCAGCCTGTTGGCTCCATGTACCCCTGTGCAGGACGCCTCCCCGCAGGCAAACAGCCGTTTTGTCGTCGTCTCGCCGTTCAGATCGGTCTGGACGCCGCCCATGATGTAGTGGCACGCAGGGGCAACCGGAATCCAGTCCGTCACCATGTCCAGTCCGTATTGCAGGCAAAAGTTGTAGATCGTCGGGAAGCGGCGCTTGATAAGCTCCTCCGGTTCGTGCGTGATGTCCAAATACACAAACGACGATTTGGTCTGCTCCATCTCCGAGACGATGGCGCGGGCTACGATGTCGCGCGGCGCCAGCTCTTTTTGCGGGTGGTACTTGTCCATGAAGCGGTCGCCGTTGCTGTTGCGCAAAATCGCGCCTTCCCCCCGTACGGCCTCGGAGATCAGGAAGCGCGGCGCCCCCGGATAGTACAGCGCCGTAGGGTGAAACTGGATGAACTCCACATCCTTAATGCGCGCCCCGGCCCGGTAGGCGATGCCGATTCCGTCAGCGGTGGCGATTTCCGGATTGGTCGTGTAGCGGTACAGTTGCCCCGCTCCCCCGGTCGCCAGCACGGTTGCTTTTGCCTCCAGGAAAAACATGTCCCCTTCCGGCTTTTGCACGATGACCCCCACGCACTCTCCATCCTGTGTGACCACATCAATGGCAAAATGATGCTCCAGCACCCGAATGTTCCCCTGCTCCATCACCCGCTTGGACAGAGCGCGGACGATTTCTGCTCCGGTTGCATCCCCGTTTGCGTGCAAAATGCGCCGCTTGCTGTGCGCCCCTTCCTGCGTCAGTTCGTACTGGCCTTGTTCATCCCGATCGAACTCCGTCCCATATGCAATCAGTTCTTTCAAGCGATCAGGGCCTTCGTGTACGAGCACTTCCACCGCTTCGTACGAGCAAAGTCCAGCTCCGGCGATCAGCGTATCTTGACGATGCAAGGCAGGAGAATCCGACTTGGCAGTAACGGCGGCAATCCCCCCTTGTGCCCAGCGGGTATTGCTGTCATCCAGCCCTTTTTTGCTAATCAGAACTACATCCGCAAACTCACTCGTCTGCAATGCCGTATACAACCCGGCTATCCCTGCTCCTACAACGGCTACGTCTGTTTTCAATCGAGGCAACGACTGCAAATCAAAATCCGCGATATAACGGGGAATCATGGCTGCTGTCCCTTCTCTCCGTAACTGATGATTTCCCACCCATTATAGCAAATACCGACCGGATGAAAACTACATTGGAAGAGTTCCTTTTCAGGCGTAAGAAAACCTGTATCGAAAGGCTTCTCAAGGATGAACGATCGCGTTTTGGCGAAAGGCTGTTCTTGCAAAAAAAAAGAGCGCCCGCCCTCAGGCGAACACTCTTTGCAGGCAAACTAGCTTCAGTTGGATTGGGCGACACATTCCTTGCAGGTTCCGTACACTTCAAACTTGTGCCCGGTCACCTGGAAATCTTCCGGGACAGCCGCCATGACGTTCATCGGACAGCCTGGCAGGGAAGAGGTCTTCCCGCATTCCGTACAGATGACGTGGTGATGGTGATGCCCGTCGGCGGAGCAAGCGAGACGAAAACGGCCTTCTCCCTCCAGCTCCGTCTCCTCCAAAATCCCCAGCTCAACAAAAGTGGAGATGTTGCGATAAACCGTATCGAAGCTGAGCGTCGGATACTGCTCCTTGATTCGTTCCATAATATCCTTGGCAGACAAGTAGCGCTTTTCGGCTGCGCAGATGCGGATCATTTCCTCCCGCTTGCCGGTATATTTGTACCCGTGCTCCTTCAAAATTTGCAGGGCTTCTTCCACTTTCATCGACAAACACTCCTTCCTTTTGTCTTAACCTGATGACTCTATCGCATTATCACACGCAGCTTTTTGACTCCCAAGACAACGAGCATAATCAAAACGGCCATCAACACAATTGTACCACCAGATGCCCAATCGAAGAGATAGGCAAAATACAAACCGCTCAACACGGAGATTTCTGCGAACAGAATCGAGAAAAAGATCGTTTGGCGAAAGCTTCGGGCAATTTGCAGGCTCGCCGCAACCGGAAGCGTAATCAGCGCGGAAATCAAAAGCACGCCGACAATCCGCATGGAAGCGGCAATCGTAAGCGCCACGAGCACCATGAACCACAGGTTGATCGATCTGCGCGCGACACCGGACACCCGGGCGAACTCTTCGTCAAAGGAGACGGCGAACAGCTCCTTGTAAATCAAAAAGACGGTGCCCAGCACAACGACTGCTACGCCAATCAGCGCATACAAGTCCTCGATGGAGACAGTGACAATTTTCCCGAACAAATACGAGTACAGGTCAGCGTTGAATCCGTCCGCCACACTGATTAACACCGTAAACAGCCCCAGACCTGTGGACAAAATGATCGGGATCGCCAAATCCTGATACGCTTTGTACACTTTGCGCAGCCGTTCAATGAACAAAGAGCCGACTACCGCAAAAAGCATCCCGAAAAACAGCGGGTTTACTGCCGAGAAAAAGGCAATTTTTTTCGAGACCAGCATCCCCGCCGCCACGCCCGAGAGCGTGACGTGAGAAAGACCGTCGGCCATCATCGACAAGCGCCGAACGATGAGAAACGTCCCGAGCAACGGGCAAATCAGGCCAATCAAAATCCCCGAAAACAGGGTGTACCGCAAAAAATCATACTGCCACCAATCAGCCAGCATGTTCATACTCCTTCTTTGTTATCTCGTTTGCAACGGCTTAATGGTGATGAGACAAAAGCCGGACAGAATCACCATACATGCTCTGCAATATTTTTTCCTGATTGTGCTCAAACTCGTGAGCCGTTCCATGAAAATGAATCTTCTTCTGCACGCAAGCTACTTTTGTCACCCATTGCGACATGACGCCGACGTCGTGGCTCACGATCATCATCGTCAGGCCGTTTTCCTCTTTGAGCGAGCGAAGCAGACCGTAAAACTGCTCAATCGACTCCTGGTCGACACCGACAGTAGGCTCATCGAGAATCAACAGCTCCGGCTCCGCCACGAGCGCACGCGCGATGAATACGCGCTGCAATTGCCCGCCAGACAGGCTGCCGATGCGCTGATTCAGCTTTTCCGCCAAGCCGACACGCTCGACGGCAGCCCGCACGCTCGCATGATGTTGGGCGTTCAGTCTGCGGAAAAGGCCGACCTTCCCCACCAGACCGGAAGCCACGACTTCCTGCACCGTCGCGGGAAAGCCGCCAGCTCCGTGAGCTACCTGCTGTGCTACATACCCGATCCGGTTCCATTCGCGGAATTTGGACAGAGGCTGACCGAACAGCTCGACTTTTCCCTTGTTCGGGGTGAGCAGCCCAAGGATCAGCTTCATCAGCGTTGATTTTCCCGAGCCATTCGGGCCGACAATCCCGACAAACTCTCCCCGTTCCAGCGAAAACTCCACCCCGTCCAGAACCAGTTTGTCTTCATATTGAAAGGAGACGTCCGTGAGCTTTACCACAGGCACTCCTTGGGTCATTGGTTCCATGCAATAATCATCCTTTAAATCGGATTTGTTCTGATTTGTTACCTTTCATCCTACTACGATTTTGCCCGAACCACAACCCTCCTATTTGGCAAAAACGCCTGAAGCCCGGCTATCAGGACAAAATCGCGGGCAGGCAAAGAAAAAAATGCCGCTGTAGATAGCGACATTTTTGCTGCAAGCTTATTTCAATGCGACTTTCAAAGTCTCCAGGTTGTCACGCATGATGGACAAGTAGTCACGTCCAGCTTTTACATCCTCCTCAGTCAAACCTTCAAGCGGATTGAGCGTCGCCGTCTTCACGCCGGCTTCCTTCGCGATCACTTCCGCTACTTTTGGCGAGACGAGCGTTTCGAACATGACATAGGAGATGTTGTGCTCCTTCACATGATCGACCAGACTTTTCAATTCTGCTGGCGACGGCTCGTCAGCCGGATTCAGCCCGGAAATGGATACTTGCTCCAGTCCGTACCGATTCGCCAAATAGGAGAATGCGCTGTGCGAGGTCATAAATTCTTTTTTGGCAGCTTGCGAGACCATGTTTTTAAACTCCTGGTCCAACTGATCCAGGTCGGCAGCCAATTGCGCGTAGTTTTTCTCATAATCGGCAGCGTGCGCCTGGTCTTTTTGCACCAGCGTATTTTTCACTTTTTCCGCCTGCGCCTTCAGCTTCGTAGGGTCCAGCCAGACGTGCGGGTCAAATTCGCCGTGGTCATGGCCGTGCTCCTCGGTCGCGGCTTCTCCCTCATGCTCGTGCCCTTCTTCCGTCGCTGCTTCCCCTTCGTGCTCGTGTTCATGTTCTGTCGCTTTCAGCAAGTCCAGACCTTCCGACGCATTGACGATCACAGTCTTGTTTTTGTCGAGGTTGCCTACCGCTTTATCGACCCAAAGCTCCAGGCCGCTGCCGTTGTAGGCAAAAATGTCTGCGTTCGCCAACGCCACCATGTCTTTTGCAGTTGGCTCGTAATCGTGCGGCTCCACTCCGGGCGGAATGATGTTGGTCACTTCCACATGGTCGCCCCCGATACGCTTGGCTACGTATTCGAGCGGATAAATAGTCGTATATACTTTTGGCTTGGCACTCGCATCGCCGCCGGTTTGAGGTGTGCTTGCTGTCTGCTCGGCTGCGCCGCATCCGGCAATGCTGACCGCTGCAATCAGGCTAACGATCGCCATCAGGCCCTTTTTCATCTCTGTGCTCCTCCTACCCAATTCAAAATGATTCCGATTTAGTTTCATGATCGTTTTTCATTATAAGGACTGAAGCCCAAAAAGTAAATAGGATTTATTCCGATTTAATTGTCATTTGTTTGCAACGTCGATCATAGCTTCACAATTTCTCCATGCCGTTATGATAAGATAAAAGGCAGGAGGTATGTCCAAAATGAAACGACAATCATGGTTAGCGATCAGTTTCATCACCGCAGCTCTGCTTGCTGGCTGTGGCTCTAACGATCAAGCTGGTCAGGATCACGCGAATCACGCACAGCACGCTCCGAATGGTGACCTGCAGGAAATGACAGCTTCCGTCGATCAGCTTCCGAAGTTTTTAGATAATCAAGACCCCGTCATTATCGAATCGTACAAAATCGCCGGCGCCAACCGCGAGCTGCTCAAATCCATCCCTTGCTACTGCGGCTGCGGAGAGAGCGCTGGACATCTGCACAACGGCAACTGCTTTATCAAAGAGGAAAAGCCGGATGGCTCCATCGTCTGGGATGACCACGGGACACGCTGCGGCGTCTGCATGGAGATTGCCGTTATTTCTTCCAAGCTGAAGCAGGCTGGAAAATCGACAAAAGAAATCCGCGACTACATCGACCACACCTACAAAGAAGGCTACGGAAAACCGACACCGACTCCTATGCCGTCTTGAGCATCGGGCAGTTTTCATCAGGGACTGGCACGCTGTCGCTTCCTCACGAGGGAGCTTTTTGGGGATAGCAGAAAGGATTTCAGCCTCTGGCGGAGTCGTAGACTGCTTCGCACGCGAGACAGCAACAAAGGGAGCAAAGCTTGCAACAAGCTCTGCTCCCTTCTCTCTTTTCATAAAAATGATTGCCGATCAACAGGCCATCCGCTTACGCCGGAGCTACTTCCAGCATCCGCTCCAGCGACGCGCGCGCCGCGTCTGCGATTTCTTTTGGCACGTAGATTTCCGGCTTCATGGTCTCTAACGCCTCGACGCATTTTTTCAGGTTGTTCACCTTCATGTTCGGGCAGACGAGGTATTTGGACGCGAAAATAAACGTCTTGTCCGGGCTGTCCTTTTCCAGCATGTAGCGTGTACCGTCCTCGGTCCCGATGATAAATTCCTTGTGGGACGATTCGCGGCAGTATTTGAGGATTCCGGTTGTGGAGCCTACGTAGTCGGCCAAGGAAACCACTTCCGGGCGGCATTCCGGATGCACGACGACCACTGCCTCTGGATGCTGCTGCTTCAACGTCATGATGTCTTCGACGGACAACTGGTCATGCGTATTGCAGTAGCCTTCCCAAATAATCATTTTCTTGTCTGTGAACTGGGAGACGTAGTGGCCCAGGTTTTTGTCCGGAACCCAGATGATCTCCTCGCTGTCCACAGATTCGATCACTCGCTTTGCGTTAGACGACGTACAGCAGATGTGTGTTTCTGCCTTGACGTCAGCAGAAGTGTTGATGTACGCCACTACTTTCGCATTCGGATGCTGTGCCTTTAGCTTGCGCAGCCCCTCTACGTTCACCATGTCCGCCATTGGACAGCCTGCGCGCTCATCAGGAATGATAACCTTCTTTTGGGGATTGAGAATTTTTGCACTTTCTCCCATGAAGTGAACTCCGCAGAACAAGATCACATCTGCATCGGTTTCCTTTGCTTTTTGTGCCAGTCCAAAGGAATCTCCAATGAAGTCGGCTACTTCCTGAATCTCAGGACGTTGGTAAAAATGAGCAAGAATGATGGCATTACGTTCTTTCTTCAACTGCATCAGTCGTTCACGTAACTCAGCGTTGCGCTGGGCTTTTTTTTCTAACGCTAAAGCGTCCATGGAAAAAATCCCCCTACGGTGGTGTCATAATTTACGGTCATTGTAAGCTGATTACTGGGTCTTGTCAATGTAAGCGTTGTTACATGATTTGCCTATCCTTTCCTTTTAAAAAGGATATGAGCCTGTCGCTCTCGTCTACTCTGCCCGGAACAACCATTGCAGCGCCTCCGGGACGTACTGCACCCCCAAATCGAAGGAATGGTACTCGCTCTCGTAAATCACCTGGCGCACCGTGCTTTCGGTAAAGCCGTTTTGCAGCAAAAGTTCATACACCTTTTTGCTGTTGGGCACCATCCACTGTTGTCCGTTCGTGCGGCCTGCACCTTCTGCATGTCCCAGGTTCATGTAGAGGCGCTGGCCTGTCTGGCGGATGGGCAACTGCTCCAGCCATTCGATGATGCCCGGAAACCAGAAGGAGCCGGAAAAGCTCCCGATTCGCCCAAAAAAATCCGGATACGCGAAAGCCGTGTAGACGGAGATAAGCCCGCCAAACGAAAAGCCCATAATCCCCGTATGCTCTCTGTCCGGCAGCGTCCGCAGCTTACTGTCGATGTACGGCTTCAGCTCGTTCGCCAGAAAACGGGCGTAGACGGATGCATTGCCGCCAAACATCTTGCCTGGCTCAAACACGTTGGGCGAAACAAACGGCGTGTATTCGTCGTTGCGATCAAACGAAGCCACTCCGACAAAAATCATGCCTGGCAACTCGCCCTTCGCCGTCAGCTCCCGCACTTTCAGCAAGGTGTCGCTATCGTTTGGCTCAATCAAATCTCCGCTGTCCTGCAAATAGACGACAGGGTAACGCTGGTCGCTGTCCGCATAACCGTCAGGAAAGTTCGAGACGTCATTGTCATCGAGCACGTAAAAAGTGCTGCCGTCACCCGATGCCCGCAGGAACGTCACGGTTTTGTCCTTTTTCGCGGCCAATTTTTCTCCGGCTTCTGCCATCAGCGCTTCCAGCTTCGTGATATAGTCCTCGGCCAACTGCTCTTTGCCGATCAGTTTGGCGTATTCGCGGAGCGTCTCTGCCCAGGTTCGCTCCTCTGTATTGTTAATCATCGCAACGGTGGAAATATGGCTCAAATCTTCGTAGACGTCATTGTGCGTCCCGGAAAAAGCTACAATCAAATCCGGTTCAAGCTCCGTCATCAGCTCCAGATTCGGTGTAGTCACTTCACCGATATCTTTGACTGTGGCTGTTTTGGCGTAAGGCTTCAACGTTTCAAACGATCCCAGCATGCGCTCTGCCAGTGTAGAGGCGATCGGCGGTGTTTCCAGCGCAAAGAAATACTCCATCATTCCAAAGTGAGTAACGGCAACACGCTGTGGCTGCTTGGCAATCACCACTTCTTTTCCTGTCGCATCCACATAGGTTCGCGGCCATTGCTGCTTCGCTTGCTAGGCATTCGCTGCGGCCGAAGCTTCTGTTGTTTGCTGCGTCGACTGCGGAGGACTGCTGTTGACTGCCCCGCCATTCCCAGGACTGGAGCATGCACTCAAGAGCAACGCGAGCCCCAGCATCAGCTTGTGCATTTTGCCTTTGGTTCCATTTCTGAATAGCTGCACTTTCTCTCCCTCACCTTTTCGATAATGATTTTCATTATTAAACAGATTGTAGTTGTGCGGGGAGATTCGTACAAGGGATGATCTTAGCCTTTTCACAGGATATTCTGAGCCTGCACGCACGCTGGCCGCCTGTTCCTTAAACTGTCCCGGCGTGACACCCGTATGTTTTTTGAACGCGCGGATAAAGTAGGAGAGGTCGCTGTACCCGACGCCTTCGGCAACCTCCTGCAAAGAGGCATCGGTTTGCGCGAGCAATGCCTTTGCCCTGTCCAGCCGCACGCTGATGAGGTAGTCGATCGGGCTGTGCCCCGTCTGCTGCTTGAACAGCCTGGACAAATACGGAATGCTGTAGGTAAGCTTTTCGCCATCGTCTCCAGCGTAATCGGCTTGCTGTAATGCGTGTGGATGAACTGCTTCGCCTGGGAAACAAGGTCGGCTTTTCCGTAGCCTCGCGCTTCTTCGTCCATTTGCCGCAACAGCTCGGAGACAAAAAGCTGAAACAGCCCTCTCGCCCGCAGTTGCCGCACAGGATCGGCGTCGTTCGCCTGCCAAACTGCGTGCAGCTTTTCCACCTGATCGAACAGGGCGACAGACTGTTGGGGAATAAAGGCATACGGAGCCAAAAACCAGTTGCGCCGCTCCAAAAGCTGCATGATTTCCTCGCGGCATGGCAAAGAAATAACCGATTTATAAAAAAGAATGTAGTATTCCGCGTCGTTTTCGCAGGCCGTGATTTCGAGCGTCAGTCCCTTGCCGCCGTGAATGACGTGAAAGCTGCGCACAGAATACGCCAGCTCATCCAGCAACACCTCGGCGCGACCGCGAATGAAATACAGAAACACACTCGAAGGGAGCGGATCAAACCTCTGTTTTTCCCCTGGCTGCACAATCTGGTGGCGTACGTCCATGACTTTGACGGAAGCGTGATTCCACAGAAGAAAAAGCTCTTTTTGCATCATAGGGGTACTCTCTCCTCTCCGAATAGCTACGCTCATTATAATTGATAACCATTCTCAACAACAACAAAAACCGCCCAGGCTAAGGACGGTTTCTCGGCAGAGAGAGTTTTGCTACCGCTTTTAAAGACTTTTGCAGCTATGATTCCACTTTGTCGGCTATATCGTCGGCTCGCCAAGCACGCGTTCCAAAATAAATCGGGCTACGCCATCGTCGTTATGATGCGGCGCGATATATTTGGCAATCTCCTTGATCGCAGGCGTTGCGTTTTCCATCGCCACCGAATAGCCAGCCCCGGTCAACGCCTCACGATCGTTCTCCGCATCGCCGAACGCCATCACCTGTTCGGGCGCTATTCCCCACGTCTTGCAAAAATACAGCAGTCCTTCCCATTTGGAGACGCCGTGGGGAATGACCTCGATATTTTGCTTGCCGGACGAAGTGATCGTCACCTGCTCCTGCCACGGGCTGAACTGCTCGGCAACCCGCTTCAGCCGTTCCGGATTGTTGTCCCAGACGAAAAACTTGACGATTTCCGCTTCTCCGCTTTCGATTTTTTGCAGCATTTCCGCAAGCGGCGCGACGCGGGCGAGCCTGTAAAACGCAAACTGCCGCATGGAGACTCCCTCCACCGATGCATCCTGCTCGATGATCGCCTCCAGACGCTCACGATCCTCCTGCACCATCCAGCGGTTGCTGTTCGTATCATGCAGTTCGTAGTAAATCGGCTCTTGTCGCAGCGCATGGATCGCATCAATCACCATTTCCTTGGACAAGTAAAAGCGGCGAACCAGCGTGCCGTCTTTTTCATAAATCGCTGCCCCGTTGCTGCATACGTATCCGTCAAATGGAAACGAGTCAATCGGGACTTGGGCGGAGCCGAACATTCTGCCTGTCGACAGCACCAGCTTGCAGCCCTTTTCTTGCAGCTTGAACAGTGCCGCTCTCGTCCCTTCTGTCATTTGTGATGCCTCGTTCAACAACGTACCGTCCATATCAAATGCAGCCATTCCCGGTGTAAGCAGCATCATTTCTCCTCCTCCAGATCGATTCGGTTGATTATGATTTTGCAAAAGCAAACCTCTTGTCCTTTTATGAAGAAAAGAGGCACCTGAGGCGCCCCTTATTGTTTCGGTTCTTCGTTTGTTTCGTCTTGCTTCGGTTGAATGTTGACGACCACATCGCCGTTATCCGGATTGTCTGGATCGTTGTCCATTCTGCCCGTCTCGATCAGTTGTTTGATCTGATCTGCATCAAGTGTTTCTACGCGCAGCAGAGTGTTCGCAATCAGATCGAGCTGATCGCGGTGCTTGGTCAGCAACTCTTTACACTTGGCGTAGCATTCGTTGATGATGTTTTGCATTTCCAGATCAATCTCATAGGCGATCTTGTCGGAGTAGTTGCGCTCGTTGCCGTAATCGCGGCCCAGGAATACCTGTCCCTGGCTCTTGCCGAACTGCATCGGACCGAGTCTGCTCATCCCGTATTCGGTAATCATGCTGCGGGCAATCGCGGTCGCGCGCTGGAAGTCATTGTGTGCCCCGGTACTGATATCCCCGAGCACCAGCTCCTCAGCCACTCGTCCACCCAAGAGGCCGACGATTTTGTCGAGCAAATCTGTTTTGGTAGCAAAGAAACGGTCTTCTTTTGGCAGCATCACGGTGTATCCGCCAGCCTGGCCGCGCGGAATGATCGTTACCTTATGTACCATTTCTGCATTTCTCAGGTGATAGCCGATAATGGTGTGACCGGCTTCGTGGAAAGCAACCAGGCGTCTTTCGTCCTCGCTGACAACGCGAGACTTTTTCGCCGGACCAGCAATGACGCGGTCGATCGCTTCGTCCACTTCCTTCATGCTGATTTGCTTTTTGTTTTTGCGGGCAGTAAGGAGAGCAGCTTCGTTCAGCAAGTTCTCCAAATCAGCACCTGTGAAGCCCGAAGTACCACGGGCAATCACATCCAGCTTCACGTCGTCGCCAAGCGGCTTGTTGCGGGCATGAACCTTGAGCACCGCTTCACGGCCTTTGATGTCGGGACGATCCACTGTGATTTGACGGTCAAAACGTCCTGGACGCAGAAGCGCCGGGTCGAGAATGTCAGGTCGGTTGGTCGCAGCCACCATGATGATGCCTTCGTTGCCGCCGAAACCGTCCATCTCTACGAGCAACTGGTTGAGGGTTTGCTCGCGCTCGTCATGACCACCGCCGAGACCAGCTCCACGCTGGCGACCTACGGCGTCGATCTCGTCGATGAAGATAATGCACGGAGCATTTTTCTTCGCGTTTTCAAACAGGTCACGCACGCGGGATGCACCCACCCCGACGAACATTTCCACGAAGTCAGAACCGGAAATGCTGAAGAACGGAACGCCTGCCTCACCAGCAACAGCGCGGGCGAGCAAGGTTTTACCAGTACCTGGAGGACCTACGAGCAGGACCCCTTTTGGAATACGGGCACCAACGGCGTTAAATTTGCGCGGGTCTTTCAGGAACTCAACGACTTCCTCCAGCTCCGCTTTTTCTTCATCTGCACCCGCTACATCGTCAAACGTAACGCGCTTCTTCTCTTCGTTGTACAGCTTCGCGCGGCTTTTTCCGAAGTTCATCACTCGGCTGCCGCCACCCTGGGCATTGTTCAGAAGGAAGAAAAACAGGATGAAAATGATGACAAAAGGAATGATCGAGGTCAGGAACGTGAGCCAAATGCTGTTGCCCTCCGCTGGATTGAACTCTACCTTTTTCAGTTTTTGTTCATCAATTTTCGTCTCGACCAGCTTTACAACATCAGAGTCGTACAAAGGAACGTTGGTAAAAAATTTGTTGCTTTCCTGTCCCGGAATAGCTTTAGCTAGTGTACCCTCTACCCTGTATGTACCATTTTCAGGGCGCATGGATAGCTCTGTAACATTGTCAGCTTTAAGCTGTACCCGGAAATCCTGATATGTAAGTTTCCCAACCTTATCAGTACCGGAGAGGATGAAATTCACGATCCCGACCGTGACAAGAAAAATCAGCAGGTAGAACCCGGTATTACGAAAAAAGCGATTCATTCCTTACCTCCTCTCACGAACAGACACTTTTCACATTTTATCATATTTTGCCGAGTCTCCACAACAAAGCTACTTGGTGTAGACTTCAGGCTTCAATACCCCGATGTACGGCAAATTACGATACCGCTCGGCGTAGTCCAGACCGTATCCGACGACAAACTCGTCCGGAATATCGTAACCGCTGTAGTCTGGCGAAATATCCACCTTGCGACGCTCCGGTTTGTTGAGGAGTGTCACGACTTTCACAGAGGCAGCTTCCCGATGGCGCAACAGCTCTACCAATCGGCTCAGTGTCAATCCGCTATCCATGATGTCTTCTACTACCAGCACATGTCTGTTTTGCACGGAGGTATCAAGGTCCTTCAGAATTTTCACCATGCCGGAGGACTCGGTTCCGCTTCCGTAGCTGGAAACCGCCATGAAATCCATTTCGCACGGAATATCCATGTGGCGGATCAGGTCAGCCATGAAAACAACCGCGCCTTTCAGAACGCAAATCACCAACGGATTTTTGTCCTTGTATTCGGCAGCCAGTGTCTTGCCCAATTCCTTTACCTTTCCTGCAATATCTTCTTCTGATAGCAAAATCTTCTCGATGTCTTGATTCATGAAAAAACCTCCCGCCAATCTTCTCCAAACTCTACCCGCACGTGTAGAAAACGCCTGGTCTGTCCATTTACCGGCGCCACGGCGGAACGGCGCACGCCTGGTACCCAAATTACCTCATCGCCCGCCGTCAAGAGCGGAAGTTTGTCCCGCCATGCTCGCGGAATTTTGGCATCAATGAGTAGATCTTTCAGCTTCTTTCCATCTGCCGAGCCAAACAGGGTGAGACGGTCTCCTGGTTTCCGGTTACGCAAATACAGCGCTCCTGGAAGCTGATCGGCGTCAAACACCGCTTCATTGCCCGGGAGTCGCCCCCAATCCATGGGACCTTCAAGGTAAGAAATATGTACCGTGGCATTGCTCTCGTCGATCCGGGTCACCCCTGGAACTGCGAGTTCGTAACTATAGGTATGTATGCAGTCTTGCCGCTTCCTACGACTAAAAAGTACTCGTCCGTACATCCGGCTTACCGCCATGTTGTCGGGCAAATGCAGTTCCGCAGAAGGGCGACTCCCCCCTAGCATGTGCAAAACGGTCTCCACATGCTGCGAAGACCATTCGGTATGTTTTGAGAGATAACTTAATATTAGAGTAATCATTCTCCTTTGTAAAGCAACGTCACAAGTTTGAAACTTGTCTTTGTCAATCATAAATGCTTCCTGTGTCTTTTCGATCGTGGCCTCATCCAGACGTTCGCGGGCCAGCCGTGTCAAAAAAGCTTCATCCTGCGAAATCGCCCTGGCGAGATCGAGAATATGCTCGCGGTACCTCTCGTTCACCTCGGCAAGCAACGGCATCACGTCAAGACGCAGCAAATTGCGCTTGTACTTGCGCGATCGGTTGCTGCTGTCCTCACGCGGGACAAGACGATTTTCCTGGCAATAGGCTTCCAGTTCCTGACGCGTTTTATGCAACAGAGGACGCACCAGTTCCATCTCGCTGTCCTCCAGCATGCGACGCTGCGGCATGCCTGTAAGTCCCTGCAGCCTGCTGCCGCGAACGAGGCGAAACAAAATCGTCTCGACCTGGTCGTCTGCATGATGCGCCAATGCCAGCTTGCTCGCCCCGTGCGCGCTGCCTACCTCGCGATAAAAGCGGTAGCGAAGCTCGCGGCTCGCCTCCTGGCTCCCTTTTCCCGTCTTTTTCATATAGGAGGGGACATCGTACGCAAACAGGTGA
This sequence comes from Brevibacillus sp. FW306-2-1A-C05A, assembly GCF_058781555.1. Classification (NCBI taxonomy): domain Bacteria; kingdom Bacillati; phylum Bacillota; class Bacilli; order Caryophanales; family Paenibacillaceae; genus Brevibacillus; species Brevibacillus sp. FW306-2-1A-C05A. Next base: position 81,491 of record NZ_JBYSWV010000014.1, on the reverse strand, counting down.
AAAACTGCGCCAAGCTCGCTGCACAACGCCTCTGCGTACTGTGCGTCCAGCCTGGCCTCCTCTCCGCGAAAGCCGTGATTCAGGTGTACGGCATGCAGCTTCCAGCCGTATTGATATTGTTTATTGAGAGAAGCCAATATATGCAAAAGAGCTGTAGAATCATTGCCGCCGGAAACCCCTACCACAATCGTTTCCCCGGGAAGCAAAAGCCCGGAAGCCTCAATCTCGTTGTGTACGCTTGCCAGCATAGCGGGCTCCTTTCCAGATCGTCACGACGGAAATACCAAAAATAAGTCCAGATGCGATAGCTCCGGCCACCATCATCGTCTTGGTCGCCAGGGTAATGCCTTCCACGTAGTTGTTGTTCACGAAAGCGAGCATCGACTTGTAAGCCAAAGACCCCGGAACGAGCGGGATGATGCCCGCAACGCTAAAGTTGGTCGAAGGAACGCGAAGCAAGATGGATAAAAATTGACTCAGCAACGAGACGATCGCCGCGGAAGCAAATGTCGAAAGCAACACTTCCGCGCCCAAGATCGGCAACAGCGAGAACACGCAAAAACCGACCATACCTGCCAATCCGCCGGCCAAAATCGTGCGGACCGGGACGTTAAACAGCACACACCACGCCATTGACGAGACGAAGCTCAGCGCCAAACCTTGAAAAAACATACTTCTCACCCCACCCAGAGAATAATCGCTGTGGCTACCGCTACGGAGACGGCCGTCAACATGGCCTCGACTCCCCGTGACACACCTGCAACCAGATCACCCGCCAGCAAATCCCGCAGCGAGTTGGTGATCGCGATCCCTGGGAACAACGGAAGCATGGCACCGATAATAATGATGCTAATGTGCAACTGTGGAAAGACGGTTACGGCCAGCAAGGCGAACAGCCCGCCCAGCAAGGCAGCCGAAAATTCCGTAAAAAACTTCATTCGAACAAACTGTTCCAAATATTCAAGGCTGAGATTGACGATCAGCCCCGCCAATGCGGACGGGATGAGGTCAAACCATGTACCGCCCGCCAGCATGGCGAAGGAGCCGCTGGCGATAGCGGCTGCGATATGCTGCATCCATTTCGGATAAATCGGCTTTTCCTGGTCGATTTGGCGCAGCAGTCGATACGCTTGCTCCAAATTGATTTTTCCGCCGACGAACCTCCGGGACACATCGTTTACGAGTGTAATTTTATTCAAATTGGTAGTCCGCTTAGGGGTCCGCACCATACGGGTATGATCGAGCCCGCTGCACCGGAAAGACAAAATGATGCTCGTTGGCGTAGCGGAGCTGTTGACGTCATCCATGCCCGCCGCCTCCGCGATCAATGTCATCGTCTCTTCCGTCCGGTATGTTTCACCACCATTTTTCAATATAATTGATCCTGCCAACAAGCAAGTATCCATCACCAAATCCGAGGACACAAACCGTCACATCCTTCACATGAACCATGCATAATACAAAGTGCCAGCCAACAGCAAGAGCGAGGCGACGAACAAACCGCTAATGCCTCCGCCTACTTTCCCCGCTTTCCCGGCGGCAGCCGGAGCCTTCTTTTGCGGCTTCGCGACCGTTCGCTCCCGAAGCACCGCCAACAGCTCGGATCTCATTTCCTGGGCTGTGGCAAACTTCCCGTGAAAAGCCTTCAACAAAGGCACTCGATAAGGGTAAAGGCTGTCACTTTTCCGTATTATATCACAGAGCAATCCCGTGTGACGCGGTTCACTGAGGCTGCTTTTCCACGTCTCGTTTCCAACAGTCAGACGCACCATCATGACGGCTGCGGAAAACAGATCATAGCCCGTTTCGGCCCGCCTGTCCCCTGCGTGCCAAAAAGCCCGATCGTACTCCTCCGTAAACTGGCGGACGGCATTTCCATGCTTCGTCACGCCGCCAAAATCAATCAGCCGCACCGTTTTGTCCTTCTGGCTCACCATGATGTTCTCCGGCTTGAGGTCACCGAAAATGTAGCCGTGCTTGTGCAAGACGTCCAGCCTCGCCAAAAGCTGGACGATCATGACGGGCACCCATTCCGCCCCTTCTTTTTTGATGTATCGGTCCAACTGCTCGCCTTCCAGGTACTCCATGGCGTAAAACGTACACGGCTTGCCGTTCACGACGAGGTCGTCCACATCACACAGGAGCGGTCCCACTTTGGAATCCCGCCCCTGTTGTATGCTTTTCAGCACGTTCACTTCCATTAAAATATCCATGCCTTCCACGCCTACCTTGACAGCGCGACGCACGCCGTCCTGGGAAACGAGGTAGACGGTGCCGTTCGCACCACGCCCCAACTCCCGCAGAACGTGGTACGACCTCCGGTTCCATTTGCCCTGAAAATGTGTGGGCAGATCGGGAGTCGCTGCCTTAGAAGACATGGTCGCGCAAACTTCCGTTCATGTCGTCATTTTCTTCTTCGTCGCGATAGCGCTCCTGCAGCGAACTTGGGAGTTTATCCTGCTCAAACAAGGCAATCGCCTCGACAATCGCAGGCCCAGTCGGGGTAATTCCGCTCATGGCCAAATCGCTGGTCAACTGATGCGCCTGCTCCACCTTGTCTGTCCAAGGGATGCGTATATCCAAATACTTTTGTTTCCCAGGAAATGAACCCACAGCCATTCTGCTTTTCCCGCTTCGGGAGTGCAAGCTGATGCTAAAATCGTGAATGGCTTGCTGAACCGCCGACAGCTTTGGCTTCATGCTGCCCGATGTATCGACCAACATCACGACGTTCAGGCTACTTTTTTCCCCCAGCTCGTCCACCATGCCTGCCACCTGCACGCGCTTGTCGGGAGCCAGCTCCTCTATTCCGGAATCGCCCAAAATCTCCTTCAATTCTTTATTGACCACTTGATGGATGGTTCGCGTCATCGCCTTGCGCGTCAGCATCTGCACCGTCTGCGCAAGCTGCTGCGGATAGACGATGTCGCACAGCCCGCCTCCCGCTTCGGCGATTTCGCGGATTTCACGCTCCCCTTTTTCGCCCAGTTCGCTTTTGTCAATGACGCCAATGACGTTTACCGTAATCCCTTGCTCGCGGGCAAGAGCAGCGGCTGCAACCGGGCTCATCCCCGAATTGGAGCAGCCGTCCGTTACTACCAGAATTTGACGAAGTGTCGCTTCTTTCACAAATAATCTCCCCATTCAGCCTGTTTTAGCAACAGTATCGACGCTCTGATGGGAAAACATACCCCTAGCTTACAATCCGCGGCCGCTCCAGCTTCTCCATCCCGTGTACCTGGATGGCGGACCATTGCGGCACAAAGCGGTCAATCCGCGCCACGAGGACGGTCATGTCGTCGACAATTTTGCCGGAGTGCTGGCGAATGACTTTTTCCAGGAGCAGATCGGCGACTTCCTGCGGGTCGTCTGTCTCCAGCTCGCCGATGATCCGCTTCATCCACGCTTGCCTGTTTTCGATATGCCGCGGCGCCTCGTAGATGCCGTCGGACATCATGACCAGCAGATCGCCCGGCTTGAGCATTCTCGACACGACGTCGACCTCGATTTCTTCGAGAATGCCGACGGGCAGGTTGTTGGCTGTAATCGTGATGACATCGCTTTTGCGTTTGACGAAGCTCGGCGTGGAGCCGATTTTGATAAAACGGGTGTGGGCTGTCTGCAAATCGATCAGCGCCAAATCAACCGTCGCGAACATTTCGTCTGTGGAGCGCAGCGCCAGAATGGAATTGACCGTCTTGATCGAAATTTTTTCGTCCATACCGGAGCGCAGCAACTGCTGGAGCATGTCGAGGGCGGACTGGCTCTCCAAAAAGGCCCGCTCGCCATTGCCCATGCCGTCACTGATCGCCAGGGCCATCTTGCCATTGCCGAGATCCATCGTGCGGAAGCTGTCGCCGGACAGCAGCTTGCCGTCCTTGGCAGCGCCAGCCACGCCGATTTCGATTTCATATGTTTTGGCGGAAGCGAGGCACATCGTGCATGAACCGTCTTTTTGCGCTTCGCATTGCCGCTCGCGTACCACAATGTTCTCGCCCAAAATTTCCGTCAGCATCGGCGCGACGATTTTGCCGCACTCGTCATGCCCGTAGCAAGTCGGCTGACTGATTTCGATATCGACCTTGCCTTCTTCCAGGCTGTGAATCTCCACCCGGCGCACGGACAGCCCCAAGCCTTCCAGCGCCTTCGAGACTTGCTTCTCCTGAAAAGACAGCTCCATCCCTTCCCGCTGGATTTCGCGGGCAAAGTCGCTCATGACCCGAGAAACGCCCGAGAGCTGATCGGCCACCAGCTTGCGGCTTTCCTTCACTTGCTTTTTCAACTGGTCAAAAGCTTGCTGGCGGTCGTATTCCTGCTCCATCACGGTCAGCACCTTTTCCGTCTTGACGCATTTTCGCTCCCAGTCGCGCGGCGGGGTTACACCCGCGAGTGTGCCGTTTTCGTACACTTTGTCCATGAGATAACGCATGCCTTCATATGTGGCTTGCGTGTCCTTTTCCCAGCATTGTTCCTTCTTCCAGCATTTTTGGCACGTGAACTCCGAGACGCGGCTGAGGAATGCATCTGCCTGCTCCTCGATTTCCTCCTGCTCTGCCGTTTGCGCAAAGCTGCGGGAGAGCTGGGTAAACAAATCGGAGAACTGCTGAATTTTGCCCGCCGTCACATCGCGGACTCTGCGCATGTATTCCTGATGGGATTGCAAATTTTCGGGCGTGCCTGGAATGAAGCGGGCTACCTTTTTCCAGAGCACGGCAGGCGTGAGGATGAAGGCAACAATAGCCAAGGAGGTTTCAATCAAGGAGTAGTACAGCGTCTCTTCCGCACCGCCGTAGATTGCCAGGATGGCCGTCCCGATCAGCAGACCTGCGGAGACGCCTACTTTTCCGCCTTCCTTGAGCAATCCTGCCAAAAGACCGGAAAACGCCAGCAAATTGATTTGCAGAAGGGCACTTACATTTGCCAAACTGAGGATAAGCCCGGTTACGACGCCAACAGCGGCCCCCACGGTCCCGCCCCCGACGAAGGCGAAGACGAGCAGCAAATAGCGGGAGAGGACGTGTTCCATCGAGATGCCTTCTACCATCCAGTCGACCGTGCCTGTCATCAGCGAGGCGAGGAGAATGACGAGCGACACGATTTCCTCATTTTTCAGCGGCTCGTAAGGCTTGGCCAAGTGAATGATCGACAGCGACTGGATGAAGATGAGCGTCAGCACGAAGCCGAGTACAGCTTCGACAGCGACCATGACCAGCTCATACGTGTTCACCTGGTTGGTCAGCGTGGCGTACAGCAGCCGACTGACGAAGATTGTGATGACGACGAGCAGTGGCGTGCGCGAAAAGTCTTTCCTGCGCAGCCGCTCCATCATTTTGCAAGCAAAGAGGGCCAGCACGATACTGAGGATCGTCTGCAGCCCGATCGGAACCGATTGGGTAAAGGCCCCGAGAACAAGCCCCAGTCCCGTGATGAGCAGGCAGTCCCTGCGAAGATAGAACATGACGATAAAATACGGTATAGCAAAAGGCGTCAGCTCTTCCAAGATCAAGGCCCGCCCGAGCAAAAACCCCATCAAAAGTGGAAGCACATTCCATCTCTGTACGGCGTCAGCGACTTTGTCTCCCCATGTTCGTGCGGTAGTATCCATTCGGTCAGACACTTGGCGCGCCCATGCTTGACCAACCTGGGACACATTCTTGTTTGCGATCATTTTAGCTCCACCCCGTTCTTGTTCAATGTGTTTCTCCATTATACGGAGGTGGGATTGTAAAATTTGTCAAAAAACCAGCGCGTATTCACAGAATCGTGCGACAAATTAACCCGCGAGTTTGGACAAAAAAAACCGACGTTATGGCGGATAACGTCGGCTGACAGGTGATTCGCGCTTTGCGAAACGGGCTTACGATACCTTATTCGTCACTACTTTCAAATGACCTTCCTCTTTTTTCTGTCAAAATGCGCTTTTGGCAAAAAAATAAAAGTCATAATTTTCCGATGATATTCTACCGACCGCGTCCCTTCTTGTCTCCGCTCTTTTTCAGAGAGGACAGGCGGTCTTCGCTTTCTTTGAGGAAGCGGTTCAGCTTATCCTCAAAGCCTTCCGTTCGCTCCCGCGGCTGACGGGGCTGCCGTTCCTTTTCCTGTGCCTTTTTGATCGACAGTCCAATCTTGCCTTCTTTGACACTGAGGACCTTGACCGTTACGATGTCGCCGATTTTCAAAAACTGATGAATATCTTTGACATAGACGTCGGCAATCTCGCTGATGTGCACCAGTCCGGTCACATTCCCCGGCAGCTCTACAAACGCGCCAAACTTCGTGATACCTGTGACTTTTCCTTCCAGTTTGCTCCCGATCTCGACTCCCATGTACGTGGAAAGCCTCCCTCTCCTAGAAGATCACACTGTGAGCTTATTCCGGAATCACGTAAATGCTCTCGCCCTGCTTCGTGTAATAAATCCGTTTGCGCGCCAGTTCCGCCAGGTATTCCTGATCGTTCAGCCGGCTTGCCTCGTAAGTCAGCTCCTCTTGCTTTTGCTGCAGGACAACCGCTTCCTGCTTGAGAGCTTCCAGCTCGCTTTTCTTCTCGGCCAGCACTCCGCTTTGCAAATAAAGCGTATAGCCAGTCCAGACGAAAAAGCAGAGGATAAAAAAGAAAAAGAGCCGCATTCTCCGTCTTTGCCCTTTTCGATTGATTGGAGAGGTTTTTGCTTCTTTCATCATCTCGCCACCTCGGTTTACTCCCGCTTTCTCTTTGAGTGAAACCAATTCTTCCAATTGGTCCAGATTCCTGTTGTTTTTCCGAACATTTTTTTCCCCAAATGTTGACCCCATCTGGCAAAAGGAGCGGTGACAAAACGCGTCACTTTCCACAAAAAGCCGAGGATCATGAGCAACATGGAGTACAAAAATGTCAGTACCATGAGGATCACTCGGTAAAGAAAGAGCACAGGACGCACAACCAGGGTGTCAATGATTTGCAGCACCGTTCGGTATAACCACTGACAGAATTTTATCATGCGGTGTAGGAAAAGGATATACTTCTTACTGCCTAATAAAAAATACAGCCACGCACCGAAAATCATTCCAAAAAAGATGGGGAAGCGAATAATTCCGTCGTTTACCTTCACTAAAATCCAGAAGACCGCCCCCATACTGCCTACCCAAAACAGGATATCAAAGAAGAAGACCAGCCAGAGCGGCAGCCTGCTCTTCCCTTTGAACACATGGTACGTATCAAAACCCATCCCCATAAGCGCTCCGCACGTCGACATGGCCAAAACCGTCTGCAGTTGAAGGATGATATTCACTTGAACAACTTGCCGAAGAATCCTCTCGACCGATCCCCGGCCTGCCCCTGCTCGAGATAGGCCATTTCGTGAACCAGGCCCTCGATCGCTACTTCTCCGGTTTCCAGACTCAGATTTTTCATATGCAGGTTTTGGCCTCGTATGGTTAAAAAGCCGCCGTCCGTTTCCAAGAGGAATTCTTCACTGTCAAAGCTTTCGACGTTTTTTACTCCCGAAATCGCCAAACTGCGTCGATTAATCATCACGATTTCGTGGCGCGGCCGCTTCGTGTGCTCGTTCATGATTACTCCCCCCTTACGTACCCTTCTTGTACCATCGTATGGAGGGGGATGTCCTTTTAGAACAAAAAACCCCGCGGGGAAGCGGGGTTCCTTCTGTTCAAGCTTATTTGTACACCGTGTAGTTTCCGTTTACGTAGATGATTTTGTAGCCGGTGCGATCCGCAATCGCTTTGAGCGGCAAGGCCGGGATGTTGTTTTTCAACTGAACCGCTGTCGGCAAGGTGACGTTTTGGCCGTTGACGTTCATGATGTTGGAGCCGACCTTGAACTGCATCACGGTGTTGCCGCTGACGACTTTGGCCGTTGTTTTCGTATAGCTGACCGAGAAGCCGAGCGCGTCGCGGAAGAACGTCGTCGGGATGAGCGTGTGGCCATTGACTGTGTAAGGAGCGGCTGCCAGCGCTGTCGTTTTTCCTGATTTTGTAAACGAAGCGACATTGGCTTTGAAGCTCACGCCGTTCAGCGCGACGACAGTGGCCGGACGTGCAAAGATCAAGCCTTTTTCCTCGGACGTGTAGACGCCGATGCTGTACACGCCCGGAGTGGCCGGGTTCACAATTCCCGCTGTTTCCGCGATGTTGACTTGCACCGCTGCTCGCGCCGGGATGTCCGTCGAAGGAACGATAATCAGGTTTTGCCCGCGCGCGCCTACGTAGTTTGCGGCTACGCCGTTCACTGTTACCGTATTGGCTGGCACGTAAGCCGGCACGCGGAATCCGACAGGGAACACGATCTCGATGAAGCCCTGGTTGCGCACGATCGGAACGCCGATTCCTTTGATGCCTACCTGCAAGCCTGCCGGTGTCGATGCAGTCGCTCGGGTCAGGCCGATAGTTGCCAGCGTATTGTCGACAGGCACAGGTGCGGTTACGCCGGTAATTTGAAAATCTTTGGATTTGTACGTTTTGTTATCAATTTTTGCCGTAATGTTATAGGTTCCCGACGACTTCGGATTGGTCAGGTAGCCTTCGTAAGCGAATTTGATCGTCAGGCGGTTCGTGCTGGAAAAGCCGCTGGGCGTGCGGAAAAACACCTTGTTCCCGTTCACGCTAAGTCCCGTCACCTGATCGCCGTTGACGGTTACGTTAGAGTTTGTGATTACAGGCGGCACCATCTCCCAGTTCGGGAACTCTACCTGGATTTCTGTATTGCTGTACAGCTTGGAAGCCAGGTCAATGTCAAACGTGTAGCTGGATCTCGCTCCTGCCGAATTGTCGGACAAGGAGACGGAGAACGGCGTGCTGCTTGCACCCGTAATTTCTACATCCTTGGATTTGTACTCCTTGCTGTCATACTCGACGGTGTAGTAGTAGGACTTGCCGGGAGTGGACGGGTTGACGATTCCGGCAGACGAGCTGAATTCCAGCTTGATGTAGTTGTCGCCATCCGCGCCGCTCGGAATTTCGATGCGAATCGAATCGCTGTCGAGAATCGAGACGTACTCGGCTTTGTAGCCGTTCACTTTCACATCCGACTTGCTGATGCTTTTGGGCAGCATGTCTTTGGTTGGGAAATCAACGTAAATGTACTTGCCCTCTTTCAGCTTGCTGCTTTTTGACGCCAGCGTGAATTTGCCCAGCGTCAGGGAAATACTTTCTTCTGCATTTTTGTTGCTGTGCGAAGCCTCGAAGTCTCCCTTGCTGCTGCTGGATGACGACTTTCCGATCGTGACTTTTTTGCTCTTGTACGTGCTTTCACTGCTTGTCTTGACTTCAATCGAATAGCTTCCCTTGTCTTCGGGGTTGGTGACGTTGTCGATCGTCACGGTGACTACGGAGCCTTTTTTGATGCGTTCCCCGACCTCGATTTCCACCACATTTTTGTTGACGGATACGCTGTCGATCGTGACCTTGTCGCCATCGTCCTTCAGCGATACGTCGGATTTTTTCAGCTTTTTGTCAACGGTAAAGTCGGAAGGGAAACGGACGTAGATGAGGTCTCCCGACGCCAGTTCCTTGGCGATTTCAAACTCAATCGTATATTCGGTTTCTTCATCCACGTCTGTATCGTCTGCCGAAACCTCCTCAATGGAAAGAGCATGAGCGGCTTTTGGCTCCATCACAAATGGACTTGTTAGCACCGTAGTCGCCAGCAGGACAGAGATACCTTTCTTCGCGCTTTTGTTCAACGGTAACGCCTCCTTCTCCTGTGAAAAACTTTCCCGGTTCGTTTCGGGGGGCGAACAGCTCGCCGTTTTTCAAATATGGATGTGACCGCAAGCGGCCTGCAGCACATGGTGATGACCGTGTTCTGCAATTCCTTCTATGATAGGAAAAGTTCGGCAAGAAAGGGTTACAGACTGGTAACGAACGACTTTACCCACAGTTTGGAAAAATCAATCCAGCCAAAGGAATCAAGCGTAATTCCTCGCAGTGCCGGGTGATAGCGATCGATTCGTTTGGCGTGGTAAATGAACAAAAGCCACAGCTCGTCCTTCAACTCATCCTCAATTTTGGCCAACGCTTCCATCCGCTCGTCACGCTTGCCCAGGCTGAGCACTGCTGACAGACGTTCATCCATCCTCGCTCTTTTTTCGTCGTCCAAAAAGCGGTGGACCATCGTGCATTTGTTTTTGTACACCTCGATCAAGCCCAGCTCGATATCACGTTGCAGCACTTCTCCCATCATGCACATATCGGCGTGCCGATCGGGAAGCTCGGACAAAAACTCGGCTTTCGTCATGCTTCTCAGCTCCAGCCGAATGCCAATCTGCTGACAACGTTGCTGCAGCCACTTCGCTTCCCCCTCGCACTTCTTGCCTTCGCCGTAAAAAAGCGCAACCGCCTCTCCCTGATAGGCGCTTTTTTGCAGCCACGCAGCCGCTTCTTCCAACGTCGAGGGCGCAAAAGTCATTTGCCGGCTTCTTTCCGGCAAAAAGCTGCCTGCCGGGGAGTAATGCTCTTTTTTCAGCTCCGCAATCATCTGAACCGGGTCGAGCAAATGCTTGATCGCCTGGCGAAAAGCAAAGTCGTGCTGAATGCCCGGCTTGCGAAAATTGAAGTTCATATAATGGCAGCCGATCTCCTGAAACTCGATATTCAGGCTGTCCCCGCACTCGCGAGTGGCGGACGACGATGCCGGCATTTCCGGAAGCTGGTAGCGCATCCCGGTTTGCTCAGCGGCTGTTACGCGCCATATTTCTACCCGGTCCAGAATAGCCCGCTCCCGGTAGTAATCGTCAAATGCGCCCAGGACGAGTCTGTCCTCCGTAAATTCCATCATGCGAAAAGGTCCCGTCCCCACAATCGCCTGCTCGGAAAACGGCACATCGTACGGCAAAACCGACAGGGCGATCGACGCCGCCAAATGCAGAAAAAATCCGTTTGGCTCGCGCAAATGAAAGATAATCGTATAATCGTCGGGATGCTCGATGCTGGCAATATCCTCGACCTGCCAGCGATAGGGCGAATCGAGGTCGATGAGTCGCTGCACCGTGTAAGCTACATCTTTTCCGGTCAGCACGCGCCCATGATGAAAACGGACGCCTTTTCGCAAATAAAACGTCCAGGAGGTCATCTCCCGGTCGCTTTCCCACGCGTGGGCGAGCTGCGGCCGAAAGCTTTGGGTAGCCGGATCAAAAATGATGAGCGTATGGCAAATTTGCTGGATGAAGTGGCTCTCGGCCGATACCGCGACGAATGCCGGATCAACGGTCGAAAAAGCGCGCTCCCGCGGAATGCGCAAAACGTCCTGGCGCCTGGCCTCGCCCTCTTCAGCCACAAAACCGAACTGAGCGTTCCACACCTCGTGCAAGCGCAGCTTGACGTTGACAGGCAAGCTTTTATGCTGCAAAAGCTCCACCGCTTCCCGGATGCTGCCTTCTGCCAGCAACTGCTGAAAAGAATCGCTCAAAAACTGACCGACGTCGCAAAGAATCGTCAGCGTCGAATGATGGCCTCTTCCTACTCCGGGCTGCCACTTCAGCAGCCCTTGCTTCTCCCATTTGCGCAAAATCAGCTTCACGTTGCGCGGCGTGCAGCAAAGCAGCTCGGACAATTCCTTGATCCCGATCCGCTGCGCAAGCCCTGGCTCCCACTCGGGAAGACCGAGCAGCATTTGCAGAAAGTGTTCATGGCTTTTCATGGTCATCCATCCCCAAAAGGTGAAATTATTATTCCGATCTTACCCTTTTTCTTCTCCTTTTGACAGCTACAATTTAGGAAAGAAACGAAAGGGAAAGGTGGTCGCCTATGAACTTTTTACAACTGCATCCCAATATCCGCATCCGCATTGTGACTTCCTTTCTGACACGGCTGGTAGGAATGATGATTTTTCCGTTCATGGCCATTTACTTTTCTGCCAGGCTCGGGCAGGCGCTGACTGGCGTTTTGCTCAGCCTGACCATTTGCGCGCAGATTTTGCTCGGCTTTTACGGAGGCTATCTGGCTGATCGGTGGGGCAGAAAAAAGGTGATGGCTTACGGCCAAGGGGCACAATGCGTCGCTTTCGTCGTCATGACCATCGCCAATTCCCCCTGGCTCGATTCGGCCTGGCTCACGTATGCCATGATGCTTTTGCAAAGCGCGAGCAACGGGATGATAAGCCCGGCCGCCGATGCGATGCTGATTGATGTGAGCACCAGGGAAAATCGCCCCTTCATGTACAGCATCAACTACTGGGCCAGCAATTTGTCGATTGCGATCGGCTCGATTCTTGGCGGACTGCTGTTTGCGACACACCGCTTTGAGCTGCTCCTCGTCCTGACTTTGGTTAGCCTGTTTACCTTGTACATGATTGTGGTACGCATGCAAGAATCGTTTTTTCCGCAAAACGATGGTGCCGCCCGGGTATCTTTTGCAGGTACACGAGTTATCCTGGACGTGATGCGCAGCTACAGGCAGGTTTTGACGGATCGGTTATTTCTGCTGTTTTCGCTCGGAGGACTGTTCCTCTTCTCGCTGGAGTTCCAGACTGCGAATTACGTCGCAGTGAGGCTGGCCCAGGAGTTCCCTGTCCAGCACATCCGGCTTTTCGACTGGTTCGCATTGGAACTGACCGGGGTGAAAATGTTCAGTCTGATTCAAGTGGAAAATACGATCCTCGTCGTTTTGCTCTCGCTGTTCATCACCCGGCTGATCCAGCATGGAAAAGAAGCTTCGTCCATGTACGCTGGCGGGCTTTTGTATATATCCGGCTATGCGGTGATTTTGTACAGCAACTCGCTCGTCATCATCATGGCGGCTGCGTTGATCGCTACACTGGGCGAGCTGATTCACGTTCCGACCCGGCAAACCTACCTGGCACAGATCGTCCGCGACGATGCCCGCAGCTCTTACATGGCGGTAAACGGGCTTGTGCTGCAAGGAGCCAAAATCATGGGAGCCGTAGGCATCACTCTGGGAGCGATTTTGCCGTCTTACTTGATGGCGCTGCTGTTTTTCCTGCTTGGGGTCGCAGGTCTGCTGATCGTTCGCCATGTCGTATCGCAGTTGGAACACACTCGTTTTCCTCTCGCTCACGCAAAAGAAGCTGCCCGATAATGCTGTCGGGCAGCTTCTTGCTTTTCTCGATTTATTGCGGCGACAGGCTTTCCAGCAAAGCATCTCCGTTGGCCCCGACTTTAATCGTGGCAAACCTCGCATTTCGCTCTACCTCCAGGCCGGTTCCTTCCGGGACGAAGTAGCTCTCGATCCCGTACTCGACCTGGCTTGCCCCGACTGTTTTCCCGTTGATGATGACATCTGTCGGTTCAGCCGCATACGGTTTGTTCCATTTTCCTTCTTTTTCGTAGTAGCCGCCGTAGTTGTACACGTTATCGCTTTGCTTTCTCAGCACCACGCGAATTTTTTCTCCGGAAGAAAAATCTTCGTCCGCCAGTGTCGAGATCGTGTAGCCGAGCCTGACGTAATCGCCCTGCAAAAGCGAGCGCGGATCAACCGGAACCAGCTCCAGCTTGACAGACGTTCCTTTGGACAGGATCGACTCGCTGCTGTATACCTGGTAGCCAGCCAATATAAATTGCAGCAAAATAATCGGCACAAGGATCATCGGCCGGCGCGTGAATACGGCTGGCGTCGGTGCAGCCCACTCTCCTTGCATCCGGCGTTCCAGCCAGTAGCTGACCAGGAAAAACACGACGCTCAAAAGGAAGAGGCTCAGCGACTTGTGCAGCAAGCTCCACAGCAGGTCGTAGTACTTCATCAGCAGGAAGGCAAACCAGAAGGCGAGGACGATCCCGAAAGCGCTCTTCCCTTTTTTGCGCAAGGTCTGGTACAGCAAGTAGGTGGTGAAGGCGAAAAATCCGATATTGACCAGCAGATTCGTGGCAAACGCGTCAAAATGCATCTTGGTCAGCGCAATCAGCGCGAGCAATGCGTAGACGAGAGAGCTGTTCTGCAAGACAGCAGGCAAGCGTTTGACGTAGTACATCGCCATTTGAAACACAAATACGATCAGCAAGACCGTCGTTTCCGGCACATGCAAGTTCGTCAGCTTGAAAAACAGCACCAGCAAAAAGGCGAACTGAGTCAAAAGCCGCGCGGGAATGCTTGATACTGCCTTCCATACGTAAAGCAAAACGGCGAGGAACAATATCCAGAAAAACTGTTCCAAATAAAGCGAGGAAGCGACTCCAAGCATGTAGCCCATCGTGAGCAACGTGTAGCGCACCGTCGAATTCATCTTTTCCATGAAGAGGACAGGACCAACAAATCCGATCAGAGACAGAAAGAAGAGAAAGTAGACGACCGATTCATCTTCGAAAATAAGCATGAGCAGTCCGGTCAACGAGATCGCTCCGATTGATGCCGCGACTGTCGTCACGAGTACCGTAAAAGCCTCTTGAAAAAACTGCACCCATTTGCTTGTTTGGTGGGCGGATTCCTTGCGCAGCCAGTTGATGCCGACGACCGCTCCCCAGACGATGCCCGCAGCGGCCAAAAGCGCGATGAGGAAAAAGCCTTCGGAGTAATACTCCAGCATAAACCGGAAAAACTTCCCGAGTACAAACAGCGCCAGCAAGGAAGCCGTGACAATCAGCATGCCGCGATTGGGCCGCCATTTCAGAAAGACGAAAAACAGGAGTGCCCCCATCAACAGGTACAGCGTTTCCGGCAGCGCTCCGTACACGTCGACAAACGCCGACCAGAACAGGCTGACGGAAAAGACGAGGAAGGACAAATAGTAGATCGGCCGGGACTGCAGCTTCCGTGTAGCGGTCAAGTAAAACAACACGATGTTGCCCAGCGCGATCAGCCAATAAATCATGTACCACCACTCTTCTTCATGGCTCACATGCACGACGGCAGGATCGAGGAAAAAGCCGAGCGCGAGGTGCGCAAGGACGTAGCTGATAACATAAAACGGCTGGTAGCGCGTGAAAATGGCGAAAAGCAAATTGGGGATGAGCCAAACGACAAACAGCATGTAGCTATCCGCGTGGGAATTGTAGATTTGCCCCAATAAAGCGACACACAAGCCAAATGCCAGACCTCCGGCAACCAGCAGCCAGTTGCTGAGAAACGAATGACGCTTCCATACAAGCGAGGCCACATACGAAGACAGATAAAAAAGAGCCAATACGGCGGCACTGACGCCAATTTTCTCCCATCGGTCCATCACAGGCCAGTTGGAGGCAAAAAAGTAGAACAAAGCTGAAAGCAAAAGTGAAATGGCCAAGAAGTATCCCGTCTGAACAGCCTTTTGCTCCATCTGCACCACATCCCTTCTCATTTGCTTTCATGTACTCCCATTATATCCTTCTTTTGGGCAAAAGCGTCCTGGGGTTTTTTATGCCTGCCATCATGTCGAAAAAAAGACTGCCCCTAACGGCAGTCTGCACAACAACGCTTGCACTTTATTGTCCTTTGAGATAAGCGTCTTCTTCCTTCTCGTCACGCGGGACAGGCACTTCGCCGATGACGGTGTAGAGCGAAGCCGCTTCTTCTTTGCGCGGGTTTTCCTTGATGTCTTCCACTTTGACGGAGACGATCTTCTGTCCGAAGCGGATCGCCAGCTTGTCGCCGATTTTGACGTTGCTGGACGCTTTGGCCGGACGGTCGTTGATTTCTACCCGGGCTTTGTCGCACACTTCTTTGGCGAGCGTGCGGCGCTTAATCAGGCGGGATACTTTCAAATATTTATCCAGTCTCATCCTTACCCTCTCCCTTTTGTCTGGTGTTTGGCTTCCTCCCACCATTTGTCCATTTCCTGCAGGTCTGTCTGCTCAAACGTGCGACCCGCCTCTTGCAGCTTGCTTTCGATATAGGCAAAGCGTTTTTTGAACTTGTTGTTCGTCAAGGCCAGCGCTTCCTCCGGATCAAGCTTGAGGAAACGGGCGAGATTGACGACAGCGAAGAGCAGATCGCCCAGTTCTCCCGCGCGTTCTTCTTCGGAAGCTTCCCGCAGTTCGCGGTATTCCTCTTCTACCTTTTTGTAGACGTCTGCAATATCGTCCCAGTCGAAGCCGACCTCTGCCGCTTTTTTCTGGAGCTTGTAGGCGTACATCAGGGCAGGGAGATCGCGCGGAATGCCGGACAGCTTGGACACGGCGGCCACGTCAATGCCTTTTGCCGCTTTTTCCTGGGCTTTGATCTCCTGCCAGTTCGCGAGCGCTTCGTCCGAGTCGTTCGCGCTTTTTTCCCCGAAAACGTGCGGATGGCGGCGAACCAGCTTTTCGTTCAAGGTCGCAACCACATCGTCGACAGTAAAATACCCGTCCTCCGCTGCCATTTGCGAGTGCAGCATAATCTGCATCAACAAATCGCCCAGCTCCTCGCACATCGCGTCCGGGTCTTCGTCGTCGATTGTCTCCAGCACTTCGTACGTTTCTTCGATCAAGTTTTTGCGAATGCTCTGATGCGTCTGCTCGCGATCCCACGGGCAACCGTCCGGGCTGCGCAAAATCGCGACGATTTCTTTTAAATAGGAAAACTGGCGGTACGATACCGTCTCGTCCGTAGTCGGCGGAACGTACACCAAAGACAAGTTGCCAAAATGATCGACTCGATCCAGCTCGTACAGCGGCACGCTCTCGATGCGCTCTTGTCCGGCTACCCCTACTGCTGTCGCAACTGTCACCACATAATCATCCGGCAGCACTTCCATCAAGGTCAGCTTCACGTCAGAGGCGACAAAAGCGTCGTACACCTGGGCGATAATCGTGTGCAGGCCCGGCGATACTTGATGGGCAGCCAGCGCCGTTCCGTCCAGCAGGGCGAAGCCTTCGATCGGGTCGATGTGCAGACGGGCAAAGAGCGGGTCAATAAAGCTCTGCCCTCCGCCAATCTCAATCTGCACCCCGCGCCCCGGCCCTTCGGCAAGCAAAAGCTGAACGGTGCGCTCCGCCACCAGAGGATGTCCCGGAACAGCGTAAACGATGCTGCCCGCTTCCTCTGCTTTGGCAAAAAGCCGCTGCACGATCTCGGCGTACACCTCGGCAAAGCCGTCGTGCTGCTCGTACACCTCGTCAAACGACGTCAGCGCGATGCCCTCGCTGGCCAGTTGAGCCACCACCGGATGTTCTTTTGTCCGCAAATAAAGCTGGTTGGCTTGCTTGAGCGTCCGATAAATGCCGTATGGCAACTGGTCGAGATCGCCTGCGCCCAGCCCGACTACGGTAATCGTTTTCTTGTTCGTATCCAATCGTTTCGCCTCCGACATGCCTTTTATTTAGGAAGAAGCTGGAACCGTGTCAACAGCGCTGCAATTCGCTTTCCTTTTGGCAAAAAATGAATATCGTTGCGCGTCAGGCCGCCTGTCTTTAACAGGGCCAGCAAGTAAACGACCGCTCCGGCGCCAACGGAAATCAGCCCGACCAACGTTTGATACAAGCGCTCGGACATTCCTGTCTTGCCGAGCAGGGCGCTTGCTCCCCATTCTACAAGCAGAACGACCACCGACATGACAATGACAGACAAAAACGGCTTATGAACCGTTTGGCGCAATCCAATTTGCGCTCCCGTATATTTTTTAACTGCGAGCACATTCAGCCCCATCGCCACGAGATAGGCAAACACCGTAGACAAGGCGGCACCGGCAATCCCCCATAGCGGGACGAGCGCGAGGTTTAAAATGAGCTTGACCATGACGCCGATAAACAGGTTGCGCGCTGGCCGCATGACGCGCCCCAGCCCTTGCAGGATGCCTGCGCTGGCGATGCTCAACGTGGCAAACATAATCGTGAACGATTGTACGGCGAGCGCTTCGGTTCCGTTTTTGTCGCCGTACAGCATGACGTTGATCGGCTCCGCGAGCAAAGCGAGGCCGAACGAGGCCGGGAGTCCCAGCAAAAAGGTCAGGCGAATGGCGATTTCGGAACGGTTCGCGATCATGTGATGCTGCCTCTGCGCCACAGCCTCGCTGATCGCAGGCACAAGCGCCAAAGACAGCGACGTCGCAAAGAACGTACCGAACTGGATGAGCGGCTGGCCGCGGTCAAATGCCCCTTTTAACAACTTGGCCAAATCTTCCGGTGTGCCGCTTACTTGCAGCATGTTGACGACGGTAATGGAGTCGACCAGCGGAACGAGCGGCAAAACCAGCGCGCCCATGCAGATCGGAACAGCGTACATCAACAGGCTGCGCAGCACCTGACGGTTGGTCCAGGCCCCCACTCCTGCTCGCTGTGTTTGCTCGGGGATCAGTTGAGCGCCCTGCTTGTCTTTTCTCCAATACCACAGCAAGACGAGAATAGCAGCCACGCCCCCAGGAAAAGCAGCAAATACCGCTCCGGTCCCTGCGAGATAGGCGTCCTGGTAAACGTTCATCGCCCAGAAAGCCGCGAGCAAGATGAAAATAACCCGAACCAACTGCTCGATGACTTGCGATACTCCTGTCGGCATCATGTTTTGGTGCCCCTGAAAATATCCGCGCAAAATCGCTGCCATCGGCACGAGCGGCAAAGACCAGGCTACAGCCCGCAGCGGAGTCGTCAAATGCTCGTCCCCCATGAACCGGGCAATGAGCGGAGCGCCTCCGTACAACAGCAAAAAGAAAAACAAGCCAAGCACGACCAGCGAAAAGCTGGCAACGCGGAACGCTCTTCGCGCCCCCAGCGCATCGCCGATTGCGATGCGCTCCGAGACGATTTTGGAGATGGCGATAGGAAAGCCAGCCGTCGCCAGAATCAATAACGTGGTGTATAGCGGGTATACTTGCATATATACGTACAAGCCGATATCTCCGGCAATGTTTTGGTATGGAATGCGGTATACTGCGCCAAGCAGCTTGGAGACAAGACCGGCAACCCCGAGTATCGCGGCGCCTTTCACAAATTGAACAGATGCCTTTTCTTGAGCCATGTGCGTGAAATTTCTCCTCTCCAACCTGAAACTTCGTCCATTATACCACAAGGAAATCGGCGAGAAAAAATTTGGGAAGGCTCGTTCGCAACAGACGAGGCAAGCTTGTCAGCAGCAAAAAAACAGCCCCGGCAAAATCGAGGCTGTTCTCATGCATGCTTGCTATTGCTCCATTTGCTTCGCCAGAAAACCGGCTGCGGTCTCCGCCATTTTCATCTCCAGATCACTCATCTTGGTCGATTCGTTTTTGTTCAGGAGAATCACGGAACCGATCGGGTCACCCCCGGCCACGATAGGAGCGACGACGAACGAGCCGTATGTCTCGTTCATATCGCGGCAAATCTCATAAGTACCGGCGTTTTTCTCCAGTCGGGTTTTGCGTTCCTCCAAACATTTTTCCACAATGCTGCCAATGGCTTTTTCCAGGTACTCTTTTTTCGATGCCCCAGCTACGGCGATGACGGTATCCCGATCTGAGATCAATACGGTATGATTCAAGCTTTCATACAAGGAGTCAGCGTATTCTTTTGCAAAATCACCCAGTTCTCCTATCGGTGAATACTTTTTGAGAATGACTTCTCCGTCACGATCCACAAAAATCTCAAGCGGGTCGCCTTCACGAATGCGCAGTGTACGACGAATCTCCTTAGGAATCACGACCCGACCGAGGTCGTCAATTCGACGAACGATACCAGTTGCTTTCATGTCATGTTGCCTCGCTTTCCCTGAGAAGTGGGTAGTGAATAAATGGTGGTTGGTTACTTGTATTTTTTCCTCAAATTCTAATTTTAACTATGGGTGCTTGCATCAATTTTTACCAGTTGCTTCAGTTACTCTCCCCCGGGTGGTAGCGAGTGATTATAGTATTTGCCCTTGTTTCAAGAATATGCGAGAAAACGAAAAAACAGGGAAATGAATTCCCTGTTTTCGCTCCAAACGGTTTTTACTTTTTCGCTGCCTCGTTTTTGGACTGCGGCAGGTTGTACTTCACGATCAGCTTGTCCAGCTCGTTTTTGCCAAAAGCATCGTAGCCAGCCTCCAGCGCGTTTGCACGGAGCTCTTCCTTCATTTCATCGAAGGTTTTTTCCTTGCGGTTTTCAACCTTGATGATGTGGTAGCCAAAGCTTGTTTTTACCGGAGGACCCACTTCCCCGACTTTTTGTGTCAGAGCCGCATCCTTGAACTCAGGCACCCATTGGCTTACGTCGGCATTTTCGTACAGGCCGCCGGTTTCCTTGCTGCCCGGATCATCGGTAAACTCCTTCGCCAGCTTCGCGAAGTCCTCGCCCTTTTTCAGACGAGCTTCGAGGTCGTTGGCGATCTTCAGCGCTTCTTCAGGCTTGCGCTGCTCGGTGGAAATCAGGATGTGGCGCACCGACGCGATTGTGCGGGACGCTTTGTCCATTTGGTCATACTTCTGCTTCAATGTATCGTCACTGATGTTCTTTTTCAGCACCGTAATGGATTCGTTGATGAGCGCCATCTGGTTGGTCACCATTTCTTTGGTTACGCCCTGGCCTTCCATCAGCTTGTTGAACTTGGCCTCGTCCTTGCCCAAGAAGCCCATGTACTGGCCTTTGATTTTCTCAAAGGTTTTATCCGCCAAGTCTTTGGCTTCCTTCTTCATGGCATCGTCGGAGCGGCTCGCCAAAATTTTGGTCGCCGTGTACTCGCGCGCAAAAGCTTTCAGCGCTTCGTTGTCGGCTGCCTCGATCATGGTGCCTTGCTGCGGATTCATGAAGTTGATGACGCGCAGGAACTCTTCGAACTCCTGGCCTGTCACCGTGCCGCCCTGATACTCGACAAAAGCAGCCTTCGCATCTCCTGTATATGGCAGGGTCAGCTTGGGGAACTGTGTGAGTGGATCGTTGGCATCGGCAGCTTCGTTTCCTTGTTTATTTCCGTCTGTCTGACTGGCTGCGTTTTGATTCGGCTGCGCATTATCTTCTGCCTTTCCGCAGCCGGTCATGAGCGCCACGACCAGAACAGCAGAAGATAAAATCGCTACAGAACGTTTCATAGTAGGAATCTCCCTTCCCGGCAAGCCCCCCTGTCCCTTAGGACACAGGGCTTTCCGTACCGGTGTCTTTACGCACCTGATGAAATTGGCGCAGCAGTTTTTCAACAAGCTGTACGCCCTCGTCTTCTCTTAACCCCTTTACTTTAACAGTAATGGTGATCTGTTGTCCACCCGAGAGCCCCAGCCTGCGACTCCAACTACTGGCAAGCGCGAACAGAGCGCCGCCGTCAATGTTGTTGTTTTGGCTAGGATGCAAAACGAGCTTGATTTCGTCCGGATTTTTTTGGCTGATCTCGGTGATGTGGTGCTGCAAGGCGTAGACCCGCAAACGGGAAATGGTCAGCAGGTTGTCGACCGGCTTCGGAACAGGGCCGAAACGGTCAAGCAATTCCTCAGCCAGATCGTCGACATCTTCCAGCGTGGATACGGCGACGAACTTTTTGTACATCTCGATTTTTTGCCGGCTGTCGGTAATGTACATGGAAGGAATGTACGCATCGAGCTGCAGATTGATCTCCACAGGCGTCACCGCTTCCTGCTTGACCTCGCCCTTCAGCTCGTCAATCGCTTCCTTGAGCATCTGGCTGTACAGGTCAAAACCGACCGTGTTGATAAACCCGTGCTGCTCCGCGCCCAACAGGTTCCCCGCACCGCGAATGGACAAGTCGCGCATCGCGATCTTGAAGCCGGAGCCAAGCTCCGTAAACTCCTTGATAGCTTGCAGACG
The DNA here is from genome assembly GCF_058781555.1 of Brevibacillus sp. FW306-2-1A-C05A. Classification (NCBI taxonomy): domain Bacteria; kingdom Bacillati; phylum Bacillota; class Bacilli; order Caryophanales; family Paenibacillaceae; genus Brevibacillus; species Brevibacillus sp. FW306-2-1A-C05A. The sequence goes on along the minus strand of NZ_JBYSWV010000014.1, from coordinate 59,955 downwards.
TTTTTCCGCGACCTCTGTCAGCACCTTGTCCCGTTGATACGTGAAATAGGCATAGGCAATCCGGTTCGAACGGCCAACCCGTCCGCGAAGCTGATACAACTGGGACAAGCCCATTTTGTCAGCATTGTAGATGATGAGCGTATTGACATTCGGGATGTCGACCCCTGTCTCGATGATCGTCGTGCTGACGAGCACGTCAAAATTGCCTTCGAGGAAGTCGAGAATGACGCCCTCCAGCTCGCTTTCGTTCATCTGCCCGTGCGCAACCGCAATGCGCGCATCAGGGACGAGCATGGAAATTTGCTCCGCCATCTGCTCAATGCCCTGTACCTGGTTGTAGAGGAAAAAGACTTGGCCGTCGCGCGCCAGCTCGCGTTCGATCGCTTCGCGCACCAGCGCAGGGCTGTATTCCATGACGTAGGTCTGTACCGGGAAGCGGTTTTCCGGCGGCGTTTCGATGACGGACAGATCGCGCACGCCGAGCATCGACATGTGCAACGTACGCGGAATTGGCGTCGCTGTCAGCGTAATGACGTCGACGTTTGTCTTGATTTGCTTCAGCTTTTCCTTGTGGCTCACACCGAAGCGCTGCTCCTCGTCGACGATGAGCAGTCCCAGTTCGCGGAACATCAAGTCTTTGGAGAGCAGGCGGTGCGTCCCGATGACGACATCGACCGTGCCTTCCTTCAATCCTTTTAGCGTCGCGTTCTGTTCCTTGCGCGAACGGAAACGGCTGAGCACCTCGACGCGAATCGGATACTCGGCAAAACGCTCGCGGAACGTCTCGTAATGCTGCTGGGCCAAAATCGTCGTCGGCACCAGCACCGCCACCTGCTTGCCGTCCATGACAGCCTTGAACGCTGCGCGAATCGCGACCTCGGTTTTTCCGTAGCCTACGTCCCCACATACTAGACGATCCATCGGCCGTCTGCGTTCCATATCCGCTTTGACCTCTGCAATTGCCCGAAGCTGGTCCGGCGTCTCCTGATACGGGAACATCGCTTCAAATTCCCGCTGCTCGGTCGTATCGGGAGAAAAAGCGTGGCCAACGGCTGCTTCGCGCGCGGCGTACAGCTTGATTAAGTCTTCGGCAATGTCCTTGACGGAAGACTGGACTTTGTTTTTGACCCGTTTCCATTCGGTACCGCCCAGGCTGTAGATTTTCGGCTGCGCTTCCTCGCTCGCCACGTATTTTTGCACGTGGTCGATCTGGTCGATCGGGACAAACAGGCTGTCGCCTGCCGCATATTGAATGTGAAGGTAATCTTTATGAATTCCGAGTATTTCCTTGGTTTCAATTCCGAGGTATTTTCCAATCCCGTGATTCACGTGCACCACGAAATCGCCGGGCTTGAGCTCCAAATAATTTTTGATCCGCTCGGCGTTGTTCATCGTCTGCTGCACTTTGCGCGCCTTGCGCTGCTTCGCAGTAAATACTTCGCCTTCCGTAATAACGACCAGCTTGTTTAACGGCAGCTCGAAGCCTGTCTGGAGGTTCCCCAGAATGATCGTAGGCCGCCCTGGCGGCACTACCTCGACCGCTTCGGTCAACACGTCCGCCTCCATCTCATAATCGTGCAGGACGCGTTCCAGACGCTTTGCGCGCTCCAGATCGGCGGCGACAAACACAATCTGATCCTGGGACTTTTTCCAGCGGGCCAGCTCTGTCTTCAGCACGTTCATCTGCCCGTGGAAGTTTTGCATGGTGCGACAGGTCAGGTTGACGATGTTTTGCGGCTGGGTTTTCGGCGACTGCCGGAGGAACAGAGACAGGTGGACAATCTGCCGTTTTTTGTGGGAGACAATCTCTTCATACGTGCGGGACAAGCTGAGGTTAGCCATGTACTCGCCCTGGATGATTCGTCCCGTCAGCCACTCCGCCTCTTCTTTTTGCAACTGGGCAGCCGTATCCAGGACGCGGGAAGGCTCATCCATAATCAGCAGAGTCTCGGACGGCATGTAGGACAAAAGCGTGTCCTGCGACGGATAGATCACCGAGATGTACGAGTACAACTGGGAAAAGCGTTGCCCTTCCTTCATCCGTTCAATATCGGTACCGATGCGCTCCACTACTTTTTCCTTGGCTGCGCTATCTTTCAGCTTGGCAACGGTTTCACCGAGCTTCTGCTCTAAGCGGACAGCCGATTCCATCAGCAGTTGCGTAGACGCGATCATTTCTTTTGCCGGGCCCAAAATATAGGTCTGGACGGATTCCAGCGAGCGCTGGGAAAGCATGTCAAACGTGCGGATCGAGTCAATTTCCACATCGAACAGCTCGATGCGCACAGGCCACTCCGAATCGATCGGATACAAGTCGATAATGCCGCCGCGGACACTCAGCTCGCCTTTTCGCTCGACCATATCGACGCGCTCGTAGCCAAGCTCGATACAACGGGACAAAAACGATTCAACATCCAGCTCGTCACCGACTGACAGCGTAATCTGCGCTTCTTTCCACACCTCCGGCGGGACGACCAGACGGCGCAACCCTGCAAACGGCGCAACCAAAAAACCCGTAAAGCCTTGGGCCAGACGGTTGAATACATGAATGCGCTGCACCAGCATCTCCGGACTGGCGATGGCAAGCTCGGAGCCGATCAGCTCGTTTCCGGGATAGAGCAGCACTTGATCGGAGGGAACCAGCTCAATCAGGTCCTCGTAAACTTTTTGCGCTTGGTACATGTTATGCGTGACGACACAGACCGGGCGTCCGGTTATTTGCTTCAGTGCCGCCATCAGTGCCTGCCGGGCCGAACCTGCCAGACCGGAGACGAGCTGCTCGTGCAGACCTTTCTCCAAACCAGCCACAATTGTCCCGACGTTCGAGTCTTGTTTCATCGGGTTAATGATGACTTGCATTCACTAATCCCCTCTCTAATTCTTCTGTCATCTGCAGCCAGAGCCTGACTGGACGTGCGATTTTTGCCGCAGGTCGACCATGCGAAAAGAAGCCTTAGCTCCCCAAGCTAAGGCCTTGTCAGTGCAAGCCTTCCTAACGAGTATCCACTCCTGTTTATTGAAGTGGATTTCCGACTAGCGAAAGCTCTGGATGCTGAATCAGCGCTTCACGGCAGTAGTCGCACGTGATGCTGACGACCGTATCTCCACTTTGTTCTCTCGATATTATAAGAGCACGTTCCTCCGGGGTCAAGAAATCAAACCCGAGCCGCGCTTCTGTCACCTGCGATTCGTCAAATTCCGCGATCTTCATGCCGCAGCAGCGACACGTGTAGCGTATGCTCATGTATATGCCACCCCCATACCTTTCATATCGCTTAGTATGGTCGGTTGGGTGGAAAATCATACTAGCGCAATACATCCGCGCCATCCTGGCTGCTGCAACGCCCCGCTTATTTTTGCAAGCTGTTGAAATGGTTCATGACCTTGATAAAAGGCTCTCTTGTCCACATGGCCGCCGCATCGGCAGCATGCCCCACCGCTTCCTGAATCTGCGGTCTTTCCGCCGCTGGGAACGACTGGAGCACGTAATCACTCACGCTTCGCCCCGGCTCCGGACGCCCGATCCCGACTTTGATGCGCTTAAATTCCTGTGTCCCCAAATGCTGAATCATCGACTTGATGCCGTTGTGGCCGCCTGCGCTGCCTTTTTCCCGCAAGCGCAACTGCCCCGTTGGCAGGTCGAGGTCATCGAAAATGACGACCAGCTCATCTGGAGTCAGCTTGTAAAACTTCAGGACTTCAGCGACTGATTCCCCGGAAAGATTCATGTACGTCTGCGGTTTGACGAGCAGCACCTTTTCGCCTTCCACCCTGCCTTCTCCGACAAGCGCGCGAAACTTGTTTTGCGCAACGGGAATGCCCCATTTGTCGCTAATCTTATCTATGGCCATAAAGCCCGCATTATGTCTTGTGTCTTCATATTTTTTGCCTGGATTGCCCAATCCGATGATTACTTTCACGTTCATTCCCTCCTACTCTCTCCCCCATTGTACTAGAATGGTATCGCGAACAAAAGAAAAAGGACCCGGCAGTAAAATACCCGGACCCTTTCGCCGTGATTCGACTTTTGCCTTATTCGGTAGCTACCGCTTTTTCTGCTACAGCCTCAGCCTCTTGCTCGGCTTCGATGGACTCTTCGGACTTGGCTTTCACTGGCAGGACGCTAATCAGCACTTCCGTAGGCTCAACCAAAAGCTCTACGCCCGCCGGAACTTCCAGATCCGCTGCCAGTACGACGTCTCCAATGTTGAAGCCGTCGACATTCACCAAAAAAGACTCCGGGATGTTGCCAGGCAAGCAGTGGACGTCGACGTTGTGGCGCACGAGCGTCGCTACGCCAAGCTCCGGGTCGCCTGTCATGAGCACAGGCACAGAGGTGTGTATTTTTTCATTCATATTGATCTTCTTGAAATCAGCGTGCAAAATATTGCCCATGACTGGATGACGCTGCAATTCGTTCACCATCACATCATGAGTGGTCCCATCCACAACCAGTCGGAACGGCTTGTTTGTCGTCTGCTGACGCAGGGCGGCATCCAGCTCACGGCCATTGATTTGAATCGACTGACTGGTCACGTCACTTCCGTACACAACACCTGGCACCCAGCCTTCTCGACGCAGCATCCTCACAGAATTGCCTGTCGTCTGATTTCGTACTTGAGCCTGAATCGCTTCCACAAAAAAACCTCCTTGGGCCGCTAGTAAAAGTTTCCTTTCTAGCTTGTCCAAAGGAGGTTTATTTCAATCCCCTAAAAAGGGGATGCTTGCCTTAATCGAACAGCTTGCTGACAGACAGCTCTTCGTGTACGCGAATGATCGCTTCGCCAATGATCGGCGCCACGGACAGAACGGTGATTTTGTCAATCAGTTGCTCTTTGGTGAGCGGAATCGAGTTGGTGACGATCAGCTCTTTGATCTTCGAGTTGGCAATCCGTTCAATCGCAGGACCAGACAGCACCGGATGCGTGCAACATGCGTAAACTTCACGCGCACCTGCTTCCACGAGCGCATTGGCTGCCAGCGTGATCGTTCCCGCTGTATCAATGATATCGTCAATAATGATCGCTGTCTTGCCTTCGATGTTACCGACAATGTTCATGACTTCCGCTACGTTTGGTTCAGGACGGCGCTTGTCAATAATGGCAATTGGCGCTTCCAGACGTTCGGCCAGCTTGCGGGCACGCGTAACGCCGCCGTGGTCAGGCGACACTACGACGATATCCTTCAAGCCTTTTTCGGAGAAGTGTTTGCCCAAAATCGGCACACCCAGCAGATGATCGACAGGAATGTCGAAGAATCCTTGAATTTGCGTCGCATGCAAATCCATGGTAATCACGCGTTGCGCTCCTGCTGTTTCGATCAGGTTGGCAACCAGTTTCGCCGTGATCGGGTCGCGTGCGCGCGCCTTGCGATCTTGTCGGGCATAGCCGTAGTAAGGGATGACAACGTTGATGCTTTTTGCGGAAGCGCGTTTCAATGCGTCGACCATTACCAAAAGCTCCATCAAATGCTCATTAACGGGAGCAGACGTTGGCTGAATAACAAATACGTCACAACCGCGAACGCTTTCGTTCAATTTAATTTGGCACTCGCCATCACTAAAACGCACAGCTTGCGCGTTACCGAGCGGCACGCCGATGTGTTCAGCGATTTCTTTTGCCAATTCAGGGTTTGCGTTGCACGTAAATACCTTCAGTTTGGGGTCGCGGTAATTAGCCATGATCTTCTCTTAGAACCTCCCGTTATGATTGCTTTTTGCCCTTGCGAGGCATTCTGCTAGCGTAATCTGGTTTATTCACTTGACGCTCGCGTGCGATCGCAAGCGCATTGTCTGGAACATCCTGATTAATGGTCGAGCCTGCTGCTACATACGCATTTTGTCCAACGGTAACCGGAGCTACCAGATTGGTGTTGCAGCCGATGAACGCCCCGTCCTGGACGGTCGTTTTATGCTTGACGGCCCCGTCGTAGTTGACGGTGATCGTTCCACAGCCGATGTTCACACCATCGCCAATCTCCGCGTCACCAATATAGCTGAGGTGAGGTACTTTTGAGCCTTCGCCGATTTTGGCGTTTTTCAACTCGACGAAGTCTCCGATCTTGGCTTTGCGGCCGATCTGTGTTCCCGGACGAATATAGGCAAATGGCCCAACGGTTGATTCCGCTTCCACACTTGCCTCTACCATGACCGCATAAGAAATGGTAACGCCAGAGCCAACCTGCACATCCGTCAAGTCAGCCTGCGGCCCAATCACGCAATCGGCACCAATGGTTGTCCGCCCGCGCAGAATCGTTCCCGGTTGGATTACCGTATCTGCCTCGATGACAACATCGGCTTCAATATACGTAGAGGCCGGGTCAATAATGGTGACTCCATTGCGCATATGTCTGGTGGCAATCCGCTTCCGCATGTACGCTTCCGCTTCCGATAGCTGCACACGATCATTGACGCCCATCGTCTCGTCAGGGTCAACGGCTTCGTACGCCACTACCTTTTCGCCTGCCTCTCGCAAAATGCCGACAACGTCTGTGACATAGTATTCGCCTTGCGCGTTGTCATTTTTCACTTCCGCCAAGGCCTTCCATAATTTGCGATTGTCATAACAGTATATGCCTGTGTTAATTTCGCGGACCGCCCGTTCCGCTTCAGTCGCATCCTTATGTTCCACGATTCGCAATACTTCGCCCGCCTCGTTGCGCACGATGCGCCCGTAGCCTGTCGGATCGGGGAGCACGGCGGTCAATACAGTCGCAGCCGCTTGCTGCTCTTCGTGATAGGTCAGCAAGGCGGACAACGTCTGTGCAGACAAGAGAGGGACGTCTCCGTACAAAAGAAACGTAGTGCCTTCTTTATCTTGTAAAAACGGCGCTGCCTGCGAAACGGCATGTGCCGTTCCCAACTGTTCTTCTTGCAGTGCGTAAGTGACGCCCTCGCCTAGTTTGGCGCGGACCGCGTCAGCACCATGACCTACGACGACAACGATGTCCTCAACCTGCATGGAGCCAAGCGTATCCACAACATGCTGGACCATTGGCTTCCCGCAAACAGGGTGCAGGACCTTGTACAGCTTCGATTTCATCCGCGTACCCTGACCAGCGGCCAGAACCACGGCATGGATCTTAGACATGTCAACCCTCCATCGTAGAAGTTCCACAATGACTATATCTTAATCATATGTGGATTTCAAGACAATCGATGCAGGATTATCGCCGTTTCCCTGACATTGCCTGAAAGTTGTTCATCTAACAGACAACATTTAATAATCTGATAAAAAATGATATATTGATGGGCGAAAGAGGTTTTGAAAAGGAGGCAGGAAGGAATGCCAGCAGATGTCTACTTGCTGACCGGATATTTGGGCAGCGGAAAAACGACCCTTTTGCAAAAATGGCTGACTCATCTACGCGTCCAGAACGAAAACGTAGTCGTCCTGATGAATGAGATGGGCGAGGAAGATATCGACGGCGAACAGTTGCAAGGCTTTGGTTTCCCTGTCAAAAAGCTGCTCGACGGCTGCATATGCTGCTCGATCAAAGGGGAGCTGACAGAAGGCTTGCGCGAAATTTTGAACTCGTTGCAGCCGGATCGCATCCTGATCGAAACGACGGGAGTCGCAGACCCGATCGACGTGATCGACACGCTGACCCATCCGGAGCTGTACGATCGCATCGAGCTGAAGGGCACGATCAGCGTCGTGGACGCGTCCCGCTTTTTGGACCTCAACTCGCGCTTTTCCTCCACAGGCTCGCTGGTCAAAACGGTACGCAACCAGGTGAAGTACGCCGACCTCATTCTCCTGAACAAAACGGATATGGTCAGCGATGAACAGCTCCAGCGCGTCAAACAGAAGCTCATCGAGCTGAACCCGCAGGCGCCGATCCACACAGCCGTTCAAGCGAATATCGACCTCAACCGGCTGCAATCGCTCAAGCGATTCGAGCATGTGCGCGATGCCGAAGCAGTACCCACTGTTCCTGTGCAAAAAACAATCGGCCGCATGTCGACCATGGACAGGCTCAAACAATCGCTCGGCCTGAAAACAAGCACGCCTTCCCTGTACAATAGTATTGAAACTTTTTCCTACACCTTCACAGGTCCAGTAGACGAGAAAAAATTCGAGGACTTCCTCTACGATCTGCCCAAAAACGTGTATCGGGCAAAGGGGTACGTGCTCTTCCACGGAAAAAAAGAACTGATCTCCTTCCAGCACACGGACAATCAGGTACTGTTCTTTCCATTTGAGAACTTCGGGCCGAAAATGGTCGCCGTGTTTATTGGGGAAGGAATGGATCAGGAAGAAATAAAAAACAATTTATCCAAATGTTACGCCTAACCAGACGCCGAAGCACCCTGCCAGTAATGACAGGGTGCTTTTGTATGGGGGTACTATTACGCACCCGCTTCGATCGTGCTCTCTTCTTCTTGACCCACGCGTTCATACTCGGTCAAGACAGCAGCTTGGATCTTTTCACGGGTAGTCGAAGAAATCGGATGGGCGATATCGCGGAATTCTCCGTCAGGTGTACGTTTGCTCGGCATTGCAACAAACATACCGTTGTTTCCGTCAATGACACGGATATCATGAACCACGAACTCATGGTCAATTGTAATGGATGCAATCGCTTTCATCCTACCATCCGTATTCACTCGGCGCAGTCTTACGTCTGTAACTTCCATCTAGTTCACTCCCTTTATCTATGAAACGCGTTTAGGAGTATTTCCACCCTCTGGGTAAATATTCCTGCTGATGTTATGCAATTTTTAAAAAAATATATAAATATGTTCATAACATCACCGCTTTACACATGCTTCTTCGTACTACTAAGGGTATATCCAACGCAAAAACAGCCTGACGCAACTGCATCAGGCTGTTTCATGCTTTCATTGATTGGACCGGGTTATGTTTACGCCTCGATATAAGCGACAATTTCGATCTCGACCTTTACGTCGCGCGGCAGGCGTGCCACTTCTACGGTGGAGCGAGCTGGCTTGTGGTCGCCAAAATATTGGCCGTACACTTCGTTCAACTGCGCAAAGTCGTTCATGTCCTTGATGAAAACAGTCGCCTTCACCACGTTGGAAAGGGTTCCTCCTGCTTCCGCCAGGACGGCTTGGATATTGGAAAATACTTGGTGGGTTTGTTCCACGATGTCGCCTTCTACCAGAGTGCCGTCTGCACGCAGCGGAATTTGACCGGATGCAAACAGAAACGGACCAACTTTTGCAGCCTGGCTGTACGGGCCGATTGCTGCCGGAGCTTTGTCAGTTGAAACAAAAGAGATTGCCATTCTTATCTACTCCCCTCTATTTTCAAAAAAACTGCCTAGCTCAATTTCAATCTGCTTGCCCTTGAAGTCGACATCCTGCAGCTTGGCAAGAGACACGTATTCATCAATCAAACGCTCGGAAACATCTGCGGTCGTCTCTACCAGCACTCCGCAGCCTACGACAGTCGCCCGGAACTCCTGGAGCAGATCTATCATGCCGCGCAGCGTGCCGCCCGCCTTCATGAAGTCGTCCACGATCAGGACGCGGGACTGCTCGGCCAATCCGCGGCGAGCAAGAGACATCGTCTGAATCCGCTTGCTCGAACCAGATACGTAATTGATGCTAACCACAGAACCTTCCGTTACTTTGTTGTCACGACGCACGATGACAACGGGCACGTTCAAAAACATGGCGGTCGCATAAGCGAGCGGAATCCCCTTCGTCTCCACCGTCATGACGACATCGACGTTTTTGTCCGCATAAGCGGTGGCAAACAGCTTGCCGATCTTCGCCATAGTCGCTGGATTGCCGAGAATGTCGGACATGTACAAATAACCGCCTGGCAAAAGTCTTTCCGGATTGGCCAATTGCTCGATCAGTTCGCGCATGAAGTGAAGAGCCTCTTCCGTTTTTACCTGGGGAATATACTTCACTCCGCCTGCCGCTCCCGCCACCGTTTTCAACAAGCCGACACCCTGAACCTCAAACGCTTCCTTGATGATCGACAGGTCTTCACTGATGGATGATTTCGCCGCGCCGTACTGTTCCGCAAACAGAGTGAGAGGAGTCAGCGTATGGGGATGGGCGAGCAAGTGCTGCGTCATGTCTACCAGACGTGCACTTCTGCGCAATTTCTTCATGGCTCTTCCTCCAAAACCGAATATTATGCTGCTAATGTATCATTTTTATACGTGTTCATGCAAGTATTTCCCCTTCTTGGGAGCCTAACATTCGGACAACAAACACATCTTTGACAAATCCTCTGAGCGCATTGTAGATCCGATGCACTTTCGCTTCCTTTTGCACGAGGGCAAATACTGTCGGTCCGCTGCCGGACATCAATACTCCGTCGGCTCCGGAAGCGATCATCAGCTCCTTGATTTGCCGCACTTGCGGATAGAGCGAGAGCGTGACGTTTTCCAGCACGTTTCCGAGCGACTGGCACATCAGGGAAAAATCTTGCTCGGAAACAGCCCGGAGCATTTGTTTTGTATCGGGATGATTGTCGATTTTGTCGACACGCAAGTTTCCATATACATCAGGAGTGGACACGCCGATTGGCGGCTTCGCCAGGATGACCCAGCAAGGAGCGGGCGTTTCCAGATGCGTGATTTGCTCGCCGCGCCCTTTTGCCAGCGCGGTTCCTCCATAGACGCAAAAAGGGACGTCAGAACCGATTTCTGCGCCGATTTCCGCAAGCTCGTCCACGGTCAAGCCGAGATTCCACAACTGGTTCAAACCGCGCAGCGTCGCTGCCGCATCACTGCTGCCGCCCGCCAGTCCGGCTGCGACCGGGATCTGTTTGTCGATATACAATCGTACACCTTGGCGCACTTGATAGCGTTCTTTTAAAAGCACTGCCGCTTTATAAGCATGATTGCGGATATCATCCGGTACGAAGCTGGCAGAGCAGTCCAGCGTAATCTCACCATCTTCGCGCAGAGTCAGGTCTACACGATCTGCCAAGTCGACGGTAGTCATCACCATTTCTACTTCGTGATAACCGTCCGGCCGTTTGGCAAGCACATCAAGGGTCAGGTTGATTTTGGCCGGAGCTTTGACCGAGATACGCACGTTGTTCACCTCTGCCTACTTTACTAAATTTCCTAGTCTCTTATTGTAGCATAGCCAATCTCTCTCCTGCCACTTGAACCCCCCAAAAAGAACAGGATCGAGATCATTATGGTTATTTCGAAAATTCAGCAGTGTTTTCGGCAGCAAAAAAGCCGGGAAGCCCCGGCCCTGTCAACGAGTCTGTATGGTCTTCTCCGTGAGATTGGATGTGTCCGCCTGCGTCCAACACCGGGCTATGACCGTCTTGCGGCCAGCGCCTCTTCAGCAAGCTGTACAGCCCGCTTCACCATGTTTCCCGCGTCACGCGTCGTGATGCCTCCCCAACCTTCTGCTTGTACCTTGTCGTAAAAGCCAAGCTCCTTGGCGAGTTCCATCTTGAACTGCTCCGACATCATTCCTCGTCTGCGACCCATAGCATCCTCCCTTCCCGTTGACAGGTATAGTGTGCTCCAAGTCCAGACTTTTCATCTTGTCACCCAAATATTTACAACCTTTTGATAGCAAAAATAAAACAGTAGAACCCAAAAGGGCTCTACTGTTGTACAAATGTGATGCGGATGTGCTCGTTTTCGCGGCACACCGTCAACTCTACTGTTTCCGTCAAGATGTCAGCGTAGCTGTAAGAGACCCGCTCAAAGAGTTGATCGTCATCAAGCTTTACCACAAACACAGATGGGTATGTTTCTTCGAGGATGCCACTTCGTTCGACGGTTTTTCGGCGACCTCCATTGGCTTTCAGAAGGATGCGCTCACCAATGTGCCCGTCTAAACTGCGTTTAATGTCAAGTAACGCGTTTCTTGCCATTGTTCCATCCACCTCGCTTACATCTATTATAACAGCTCACATATATTTTGTCAAAGAAATAAAAAATTATAGCAACCCTGTAGATATTTTGTCAACGGGGTTTTTTTCATAAAAAAAGTAGATATTTGTCACCACTTCTGCATAGTATGTGCAGGCTTTTGCAAAACCTTGCTCCCGCAACGCTTTCCGGTGATAGCTTGCCCGCTGCGAAGCCTTTTTTTACGCCAAAATCGACAAAAAAACCTCCGTTTTTGGCTTTTTCAGTACAAAAACGGAGGCCAAGTTTGTCTTATTGCCCAATCAGGCCGCGCCGCAAGCCTTCGTTGGCTAGGCGGGCGAACTCTTCGATGCTGAGGGTTTCGCCGCGTCTGGTCGGTTCGATGCCGATGTCGGCGAGCATCTGTATTACTTCATCCTTTTGTGTTTTGAGAAACAGACCGTTCATCAGGTTGTTCAACAACGTTTTCCGGCGCTGGGCGAACGAGCTGCGCACCACGCGGAAAAACACGTCCTGGTCGTCCACATCGACAGGCGGACGATCTCTGACCTTGAGCCGGATCACTGCAGAATCGACGTTCGGACGAGGAATAAACACACTGGCCGGGACGATCATCGCGACTTCTGTTTCCGCATAAAACTGCGCCGCTACCGAGAGAGAGCCGTAGTCTTTCGTTCCGGGCTTGGCCGCGATTCTCTCAGCCACTTCCTTTTGGATCATCACGACGATGTTCTCAAGCGGCAGCCTTTCTTCCAGGAGCTTCATCAAAATCGGCGTCGTCACATAATAGGGCAGATTGGCTACGACGCTCAGCTTCTCTACCCCGGAGAGCTTCTCGGCAATCAGCGCTTTCAGATCAAGCTCCAGCACGTCTCCATGCACGACTTCGATATTTTCATAGGGCGACAGCGTATCCTGCAAAATAGGCAGAAGCCGCTGGTCAATCTCAATCGCCATGACCTTGCCTGCTGCTCGTCCCAATTGCTCGGTCAAAGCGCCGATGCCTGGCCCGATTTCGATTGCGCCTTTGTCCTTCGTCAGATCGGCTTCGGCGACAATGTTATGCAAAATGTTCGTGTCCACCAAGAAGTTTTGTCCCAGGCTCTTTTTAAAGGAGAAGCCGTACTTCTCCAAAATTTCCTTCGTTCGCGTAGGTGTGGCAATATCCTTGCCTGTTGCTTGCGTCATCGCTTACTCCCTCTCTTTGTTGATGGCTTCTATCGCCGCCTCAAATTCCGCGCGACTGATCTGAAAGGCATTGAGCCGTTGCAGCATTTGCTTGGCGTTGGCGTATCCGATGCCCAATGCTTCGCCCAGCTTGATTCTCCGCTCCTTGGCGTCGCCGCCTGACGTCAATCCGTTTTTCAGAAGATCGTCAGCCGTAATCTCCCCGACCGTTTCCGCCATCTCTGTGCGGACTTCCGAGAGCGCGCGAACAATCACGTCAGGAGAAGCGTTCTCTACCCCGATATCGCCCTTTTTCGTGCCGTCCTCTTGCGTGATAAAGGCGTGCTTGCAGCCCGGCACCGATCGGCTGATAATTTTGCGGATGCGCTCCCCCTGGTAATCCGGGTCGGTAAAAATAATGACACCGCGCTTTTGCTGTGCCAGCCGGATTTTTTCGATCGTTCTGGCGTGGATGGCGGAGCCGCCTGTCTCAATCGTGTCCGCGTTAACTGCCCGCTTGATCGCAGCGGTATCGTCTCTCCCCTCCACCACAATCACTTCTTTTATCTTCATCATGTACTCCCACTTTCGTACGATGTCGCTTTTGGTCATAGTGTTCCAAAAAAATCAGGCGAAAAGCCCTTGTTTCGCGAAACGTTTCTGCGCTTTGAACCGTCTAACTATCAAACAGCTTATCACGACTATTCCCAAAACGCCAAAGACAAAAGACAGGAGCTGTTCGCCCCTGTCTTACGGTTTCTGCGGCCCGATTATATAGACGGTTTTGTTGCGCTTGCGGCCAAATTGAACAGCCTCTGCCTCCGTGCTTACAAACACGTCAATTTTGCCGCCACGCATCGCTCCGCCCGTGTCTTCTGCCCGGCGATACCCAACGCCCTCGATGTAAACCCACCAGCCATACGGAATCACTTTTGGATCTACAGCGATGGTATGACCTGCCTTGGCCTTCACGCCCGTCGCCGTGCGGCCGTAGCCTGGCGAGCTAGGGTGTTTGCCTCCCCCCGCAGGAGAATAGGCGGTCAAGGTAACCCCGTTCAGTACTTTTTTCGGCCTAAATACTTTTCCACCACGCGAGACCATACCCGTTGCTGAAGCGACCAGGACCCGTTGCGACGGATCGTTGTTTTGCAGCGCAGGAACTGCCGTTCCCACCGCCACGATCTGGTCTTTCTTCGGCACAAGCACGTCTCTTGTCACCAGTTCACGGGAGACCTCCTTCCCGTCTTCCATAACCAGCTTGTAGTGTGCAATTGCCTTACCCTCTTGCCCGTTTTGCAATACACGGGACTTGCCTTTCTCTAACGCTGGATCGTTTTTGCGTATTTCCTGGAAAGTAACTCGCTCCTCGACTTTTACCATCTGCTCGAATACGCGCTTGATCGTGATTGTCGAGTCTTTGGTCAGCGAGGCGCTCAAGGCCGGCTCCACCCGGTCCTTTTCACCTAGCGCAATGCCGCTGTCCTTCAACGCGCCAGCAACATCGCGGCTAAGCGTCAGTATCGTTTTTGTCTGCCCGTCAACCTGGACCGGAATGGACCAGGCTGTATGTAAAGTAATCATTGCTCCGTCTGATAGCTTCGTCTCAGGTGTTGGTTGAAGGGAATCCTTTTCCGTTACCGTAATGTTTCGCTCGGTCAAGAACTGCTCAACGGTACTCGCTTTGGTAGCTACCGTCTGGCTTTCTCCGTCCAACGAAAAAGTGACCTGTTTTGGCTGGGTAGCCTGGGCAGAGAAATAGCCAATCATGGGAATGAGAACAAGAGAGAGGACGCCAAAAAGAACAAGTCCCCGATTCTTATACCTTTCCCATATCGCGCGTAACTCCATTTCCCACACTCCTTTTCCTAGAAAAGCACGAGGCTTCTCCTGTCTAGCCAGGTAAGGGTCGATGTAATTGCACTAATATTCTGGAAGTGGCCAGTACTTAGCAAGGTCGGCTTTGATTGTATGTCACTTTCCCGGCTTTGTCAAATTTACCCTCCCTTGGCCGAAGCGATAATGCTAACAGACTAGCAAAAAACAGATGGCGAATGGTAGCAGATTCCTGTCGAGGAGCCGTGTCGGATGGACAATAATCGTTCGACACATTGTTCAAGGTATGCGCCACCAAAAACGAGTAGAACAACAAGATCGAGGAACAAAAAAACGGGAAATCACGTGATATGTCGTGATTTCCCGTTTTTGCTTGCGGTTTGTTTACGGTTGAAGGCGGAACAGACGCCTTGCGTTTTCCGTCGTGATTTGCGCCATTTCTTCGTAAGACAGGCCGCGAATGTTCGCCATTTCTTCGCAGACGTAGCGCACGTAGCCACTCTCATTTCGCTTGCCGCGGAACGGGTGAGGAGTGAGGTACGGGCAGTCTGTTTCTATCAACAGCTTGTCGAGCGGTACTTTTGCCGCTACTTCTTTTGGCTGCTTCGCGTTTTTGAAAGTCAGCGGGCCGCCGAACGAGATGTAAAAATTCATGTCCAGCGCCTGCTTCGCTGTCTCCCAGCTACCCGAGAAGCAGTGCATGATTCCCCCGACTTCTGCTGCCTTCTCTTCTTTGAGGATCGTCAAAACATCCTGGTGAGCGTCCCGGTTGTGGATGATGATCGGCATGTCGAGTTTTCGCGCCAGACGAATCTGCTTGCGGAACACTTCGGCCTGCACGTCTTTTGGCGACGTATCCCAGTAGTAGTCGAGGCCCATTTCGCCCAGCCCCACTACTTTCGGATCACGACTCAGCTCCTCGATCCATTCCAGATGCTCGTCTGTCATATCTTTTGCGTCCTGAGGGTGCCATCCTACGACTGCGTAAATAAAATCATAGGTTTTCGCCAGCTCCATGCAGGTCGGGATGGTTTCCGCGTTAAACCCGATGTTCACGATCGTGCTGACGCCGTTTTCCCGCGCGCGGGCAATGACCTCCTCGCGATCCTCGTCGAATTCCTTCGCGTTCAGATGCGCGTGCGTTTCAAATAGCAAAATAGGTCCTTCCTTTCCTAGCCCTCGTTACTTCACAATCGCTCCGTTTGGCATGCTCGGATCGACTGTCGCCAGCGTCAGTTGGTCGCCTGCGGATGCTGCCAGGATCATGCCCTGCGACAGCTCGCCACGCAGCTTGACTGGCTTCAGATTGGCGACGAGGATTACTTTTTTGCCGACCATTTCTTCCGGAGTGTAGTATTTGGCGATACCGGATACAACCTGGCGTTTTTCATAGCCGAGGTCGAGTTGCAAAATCAACAGCTTGTCGGCGTTTGGATGCTTCACACATTCTACTACTTGTGCGACACGCAGCTCTACTTTGCCAAAATCGTCGATGCCGATCTCGTCTTTGGCATCTGCTGGTTTTTCCGTTACTTCAGCTTGGTTGGCAGTCGTTTCGTTCACAGGTGCTTCCCCTTTCAATGCGTCTTGCTTTTTCTTGTTTTCCTCTGCTTGGCGGCGCGCTTCTGCTGTCGATTCGTCGATGAAGGCCAGCTCAGCCTGCACGTCCAGGCGCGGGAACAGCAGCTCTTTGCGGCTGACAGTGCTTCCGGCAGGCAATCCGCCCCAGACGCCGGCAGATTCCCAGCTTGTTGCCTGCTCGTTGCCCAGGATTCCGAGTTGGTCCCAGATTTTCGCCGGAGCTTTGGTCATGAACGGCTGAATCAAAATGGAGGTGATGCGGATGCTCTCCGCAAGATTGTACATGACCGTTGCCAAACGTCCCTTGGTTTCTTCCGATTTTGCCAGATTCCACGGCATCGTTTCGTCGATGTATTTGTTGGTGCGTCCTACCAGCTCCCAGATGTGGGCAAGCGCGTTGGAGAAACGCATTTCTTCCATATGCTCCTCGACCAGCGCCTTTGTTTTCATCGCCAGGCCGATCAGGCTGTCATCCGGCTCTCCGGCATCTTGTGCGGCTGGCACGATGCCATCGAAATATTTTTCGATCATCGTAGTGGTACGGCTCAGCAGGTTGCCGATGTCGTTTGCCAGATCGTAGTTCAGACGCTGGATAAACGATTCCGGTGTGAAAATGCCATCCTGGCCGAAGTTGATCTCGCGCAGCAGGAAGTAGCGCACGCCATCGGAGCCATAGCGATCAATCAGCAGCTTCGGATCAATGACGTTGCCTTTGGATTTGGACATTTTTCCGTCCGGCATCAGCAGCCAGCCATGACCGAAAACTTGTTTTGGCAGCGGCACATCGAGCGCCATCAGCAAAATCGGCCAGTAGATCGTATGGAAGCGCAAAATGTCTTTTCCCACCATATGCACATTCGCAGGCCAGAAACGGCGGTATTTGCTGTCGTCGTCAGACAAGTAGCCGAGCGCGGAAATGTAGTTGGTCAACGCGTCGATCCAGACGTAAATGACGTGCTCAGGATCGCTCGGCACTTTGATCCCCCAGTCAAACGTGCTGCGGGATACGGACAAATCCTGGAGGCCCGGCTTGAGGAAGTTGTTAATCATCTCGTTGCGGCGGCTCTCCGGTTGGATGAAGTCAGGGTTCGCCTCGATGTGCGCGAGCAATCTGTCCTGGTATTTGGACAAGCGGAAGAAGTAGTTTTTCTCCTTCACTTTTTTCACTTCGCGGCCGCAATCCGGGCAAATGTAGCCTTTGTCGGTCTTACATTGTGTCTCGGTCCAGAAAGCCTCGTCCGGCACACAGTAGTATCCCTCATACTCGCCCAAGTAAATGTCGCCCTGATCGAGCAGACGCTGGAACACTTTTTGCACGACTTCCTTATGACGCGGCTGCGTGGTGCGGATGAAATCGTCGTAGGAGATGTCCAGTTTTTGCCACAGGTCGCGAATCCAGTCAACAACCGGATCGATGAACTCCAGCGGCTGTTTGCCGTCTTCGGCTGCGCGCTCCTGAAGCTTTTGTCCATGCTCGTCCGTACCTGTCAGGTAGTAGACGTCATAGCCGCGCAAACGTTTGTAGCGCGCCAGAGCATCACAAGCAATTGTCGTGTAGGCATTGCCGATGTGCAGCTTGTTGCTTGGATAGTAAATCGGTGTGGTGATGTAATATGTTGGTTTCATGCAACCTAGCCCCTCCTGATAACGTTTAGAAAAATAGAAAAGCCCACCCCAAAAATTGGGGCGAGCTCTAACTCGCGGTACCACCCAAATGCTCCGTTCCCCTCGCGGACAACGGACTTGGTGAGTCTGAAACAGACTCTGCCCGTAACGTGGGCCGACGTCACAAACTACTGGGCACGGTCATTTCCGTGGCTGTTCATCTGCAAGACTCTGGGGCCATGTTCAGCCTGCTCGCTTATGCCGGTTTTCAGCTACCCCGGCTCTCTGGGATAAGGAGGATCGGCTTACTCTTCCCATCATAGTCGTTTTGCTATCAATTCCCTCATTTACCCTCTATTGTACACGACCGACTTGTTTTGTAAACATCCAGGAGGGCCGAACGGCTACGATTTATTTTATACATGACAGGAAAAGGCAAAAAAGAGAAGACAAGGCTTTTTTGTCGAATGGGCGCGGCTTTATTCGACATAAAGTGACCGATTCGACACGCATTTCTCCCAGTTAATTTTATCCATAAAATTTTCCATACCGTTTCCATTTTTCTACGAAACGCTGATATATCAGCTTTCCTGTTTTCAAAAAAAACTTTGCTTTTCAAAGATTTGTCAAAATGATGTTGACACCTTTGGGAATCGCTGGTATGATAATCCCAACAGATAATGTCGAATATTGACGATTAATGATGAGCGTTTACCAATACATCGACATATGAAGACTTGAGAGGAGAATTTACTATGATGAAATCAACAGGGATTGTTCGTAAAGTAGATGAACTGGGTCGTGTCGTTATTCCGATCGAATTGCGCCGCACACTGGGCATCGCGGAAAAAGACGCTTTGGAAATTTACGTAGATGGCGAGCGCATCATCCTGAAAAAATACGAGCCTGCTTGCATCTTCTGTGGAAACGCTGATAAAGTATCTCATTTTAAAGGTAAAATCGTGTGCCAGGATTGCCTGACCGAGATGCCTGTTGTTAAACGCTAAACACTCATTTCCATACGTACTTGATTTACATACGATATGCCTTCGCAAAGGGACAAGCTTCGCGGAGGCTATTTGTACTGCCTGCGTCGCTGCTGCGCTGGTTGATCGGACGAAAAGAAAAAGCCGACCCGTTCGGTCAGCTTCCTGCTCATCTTACTCGTCTTCCTGGTCGCGGTGGTATTCGTTGTAGACGTCGCGCTTGGGCAAACCGCGATCGTCTGCCGCCTGTTTGATCGCCTCTTTTTTGCTCAAGCCTTGCTCGCAGTAATGCTCGACATGCTGGACAATGCTCAACTGCTGCCACCAGATGTTTTCCTCGTCTGCTTCAGCAGCGGTTGTGCCTGTAAAGCCTTCGACAATCACGCAAAACTCGCCGCGCACTTCGCCATTGCCCAGCCATTCCAGCAGCTCATCAAAAGTGCCGCGCACGAACTCTTCGTAGCGCTTGGTCAGCTCGCGCGCCAGCACGGCCCGCCGATTCCCCCACGCTTCCCGCATGGCCGCAATCGTCTTCTCGATGCGGTGCGGCGCTTCATAAAAAATCAGCGTCTCCGGGTAGCGCTTGAGTCGTTCCAGCTCTTCGCGCCGCTCCTTGTTTTCCCGGCCGATAAAGCCGCAAAAGACAAAGCGGTCTGTCGGCAGCCCCGAAGCGATCAACGCCGTCAGCCCTGCGTTGGCTCCTGGCACCGGAACGACAGGGTATCCGGCAGCGACCGCATCGCGCACGAGATCAGCGCCCGGATCGGATATCGCCGGAAGTCCGGCGTCGCTCACCAGCGCGATCTGTTTTCCTTCGGCCAGCCATTGCAGCAGCCCCTGACCGCTCGCTTCCTTATTATGTTCGTGATAGCTCACGGTGCGCTTTTCGATTTGAAAATGGTTCAACAGCTTCCTTGTTTGACGCGTATCCTCGCAGGCAATCACATCAACCGCCCGCAGCGTTTCCAGGCAACGGACCGTCATATCATCGAGATTGCCGATTGGCGTAGCGACCAGATACAGGACACCTGTTTCTTCCTGCGCAAAGCTGCGCTGTATATTCATCGCGGCGTCCCTCCAATCAACTGTTCTTTTTGCTTGCGATTCAGCCGTTTGATTCCTTCCTCGCGCTTCAAGCCCCACGAACGGTCAGGCCCTTCTTCCCAAAAGACAAGCGCAAGCGGCCCGCGCCCTCTGGTGTATTTCGCCCCTTTGCCTTCATTGTGCATCGCCAGGCGGCGCAGCAACTCCGTCGTATAGCCGGTGTACAAGGAGCCGTCCGCGCAGGCGAGAATGTAGACAAAATGGCTTTTATGCGAGGGAATCTCGTCTGCCGAAGTAAATTTCTTGCAGTTCTTCACAGTATTCCTCACCATTCTCATAGACAATCAGCGGCGGCTGAATCCTCAGCTCCGGCTTGCCACCCCTGATTCCTTCGATCAGCACCATATTCGGCTCGGCTTCCTTGCGCGGGTAAACCAGACGCATCCGCTTCGGCTCGATTCCGTACTGGCGCATCAAGGAAATAATGTCGATCAACCGCGTCGAACGGTGAACGAGAGCAAGCTTGCCGCCGTTTTTCAACAACTGGCTGCCCACGCGAATGACGTCTTCCAGCGAGAGCAAAATCTCATGACGGGCGATTGCAAAATGCTCGCTTACATTTTTCTCCCCGCTCGTCGCAGGCATATAAGGCGGATTGCACGTAATCAGATCGAATTTCCCGTGCCCGAAAAGCGATACCGCGTCCTTGACATCTCCGTGGTGCATCTCGATCCGCTCCGTCAGTCCGTTGAGCGTCACGTTGCGGCTCGCCATGTCGAACAGCCGCTGCTGAATTTCGATGCCATCAAAACGCGCTTCCGGTGTGCGCGTGGTCATGATAAGCGGGATCGCTCCGTTGCCCGTGCACATGTCGAGCACTCTCCCGCGCTTGGGAACGGACGCAAACCGCGCCAGCAGCACGGCGTCCATCGAAAAACAGAACACCTCGTGGCTCTGGATAATTTTCATTTCGTGAGTCAATAAATCGTCAATGCGCTCCGCATCATAGAGCGGCACGTTAATGACTGGTTCCATCCTTTGTTCCCTACTCCTTTTTTCCTTGTCTTGGAAAAAGCGACCTGACACGTGGCACAGGTCGCTTTCTCCATGTGGTGATCGCTCGTCACCTTTTATTTTTGAGGTCCTCCGCTCAAAAACGAGAGACAGAACAGACAATCCCCTTCTTTGCGCAGACTGCCGAAATGCACGTTGCAGATGTGAAACCCTTCTGCATACAGGCGGGCAAGGTTGTCGTACCCTTCCCCGACCACGGCTTTTTTCGCTTTCTCCTTGGCGACAGGGTTTGCTCCCTTTTGTTTTGCCGGAGAGCCAGTCTTTTTCTTTTCCAGTCGGTTGCGAAGATGCTGGTTTTCAACGAGTAATTGGGCGTTTTCCTCCATCAAAACGACGATGACGTCTTTCAACTCACCGATCTCTTTGTACAGGTCCCCAATTCGTTCTTCAATGCTCGCCATCTTGACGAAGATTTCCCGTTTGTCCACTAGCTCACCTCTCCCCTACCCCCACACTTTATTCATAGGTGGGGAGCCCTATCGCAATCTCATCTAAACCAAACTCTGTGATGCGTTTGTCGATCGAAAGCTCCACCTGAACGGACTGATCCAGTACGTTAACGGAAACGACTCGTCCATTTCCCATCGGGGTAGTGACCATTTTGCCGACATCCGGCATTTCATCACGCGTGCTTTCGTAGTTGTCATTCTCGTATTTTAAACAGCACATCAACCGACCGCACAGACCGGAGATTTTTGCTGGATTCAACGAAAGGTTTTGATCCTTGGCCATTTTAATCGAAACAGGCTCGAAATCGCCGAGGAAAGTCGAACAGCAAAGCAGCCTGCCACAGGGGCCAATGCCGCCCAGCATCTTCGCTTCGTCACGCACGCCAATCTGACGCAGCTCAATGCGAGTGCGGAACACGGAAGCGAGGTCTTTTACCAGCTCGCGGAAATCAACCCTGCCGTCCGCGGTAAAATAAAAAATGATCTTGTTGCGGTCAAATGTGTACTCCACATCGACCAGCTTCATATCGAGCTTGTGCTCCTTGATCTTCGTCTGGCACACGGCAAAGGCATTCTTGGCAGCTTGCTTGTTTTCATCAACCTGCTTTGCGTCTTTTTCGTCAGCCATACGAATGACCTTTTTGAGCGGTAACACCACATCGGACTCAGCGACTTCTTTTTTGCCGATGACGACCTTGCCATATTCGACCCCTCTCGCCGTTTCGACGATTACGGTGCAATCTTTCTCTATCGGCAGTCGGTCAGGGTCGAAGTAATATATTTTGCCCGCTTTTTTAAAACGGACCCCAACAACCTCATACAAGGGTTATCCCTCCTGGAATTGAAGAACCAACCGCTCAAGAGCCAACTGTGCGTTGGCGTTTCGCTCTATCCGATTTTTCGTATCCATGACCAAATCTATCCCATGCAAGAGCTCAGCTTTTGTCCATACCAGTGCTTGTCCTTGCAGCACATCCTGTTGGTCGCTGTTAATGAGATGGGCATGCCTGCCTACTTGCACATACAGGATATCGCGCAGCCAAAGGATGAGCAAATCTAAAAAGAGGGGTAGTTCCTCTTTGATTTTGTCGCTCTTTTGCAACATATCATGGATGGTGAAGAGCGCAGACGAATGACGCTGTTTGCACTCATGGCTCAATTGTATCACTAGATTTCTTAGCTGTGCAAACGATTCTGATTGGCTGAGTGCCTTGGCCTCTTCCACATTTGTCGTAATGTGGGAGGCAACCTGCGCCATCCCGGCTGTAATGCCGTCTGCCCGGAGTTGTTCGGCGATCGCTTCGGCAGAAAGTGGCGAGAATTGAACGATTTGGCATCGGGATAAAATCGTCGGGAGGATCGAGTGGCTGTGTTCCGTCAACAGCAAGGCAAGCACGCCAGCGGGCGGCTCCTCCAAAAACTTCAGCAGGCTGTTGGAGGCCTGGGTCGTCATTTTGTCGACGTGTTCAACGATGTACACCTTGTGCCCGGACTCTACCGCACGCATCGCCATTTCTTTTTGCAGCGCGCGAATCTGGTCGATTTTTATTGAGGCCCCGTCCGGTGTAATAAACAGCACATCGGGGTGGTTTCCCCCTTCAATCCGCCTGCATGTAACACAGGCCCCGCAGGCGTCCGCTTCCCTTTCCGGACAAAAAAGGGACTTCGCCAGATGCAGGGCCATCTGCTTTTTGCCTGCTCCCTTCGGACCGGCGAGCAAATAAGCGTGCGCCAGTCTGTTGTTGAGCAGGCTATGGTACAGCAGCTCCGAAGCGCGTGGCTGCTGGGAAAAACGGGTCCATGTCATAATGGTTTCACACCCACTAAAAATACAAATTAATCAGCATGCCGCGGATTTCACCAATCCGGGCCAACAAATCAATCGTCGGTGCCTGATCGCTAAGCAACTCGTCTGTCAGACGCAACAGCTCGGCATCGACCTGTTTGACGATTTTGTAAAGCCTGCTACGGCCTCGCCGATTCATTCCTCGCCGGTCATCCAGGGCGACGCCGTACTTGACGGCTTCCTCCATGAACTGTTTGACGAGGTTTTTATAGGAATAGAAGTCGCGAACCGAGCGGGATCTGGCGAGAATTTGCCCCATCCTGTCAATGTCGCCGAGCAGCCGGTTGAGCAGCTCCTGGGACATGCGCTCGTCTTCTCCTTGCATCATCGTGCCAAAATTCAGCTTTTCGAGCTGAGGATTTCTCCGCGAATCCGCGGTTTTTATCATGTCCAGCTTAGGTCTTGGCCCGTCGCCGATTTTCATCACGCCACCCCACAGAACCGATCAGTAGAGGATTTTTTCCCCGTTAGATCAAGTATAAACGAAAGCGGCGAAAAAAGAGAGCAGGAACCTGTAGATTGGAAGAAGGATTCATTGCAGATTGCAGTTGCGCCGGGTCGCATTGCGTCAAAACGAGTGGAACTCTCCGACGTCGAGCACAAACACAGCGGCTCCGCCCACTTGCACTTCCAACGGGTACGGCATGAACGAATCTACCGCATTGCTGAGAGGGGAAACGGGAGTGACCATTTGCTTGCGGGATTTGCAGTGGTGCGCAATGATGTCGATTACTTCCGGCACGCTTTCGTCAGACGTACCGATCAAAAACGTTGTGTTGCCAGCTCGCAAAAAGCTTCCGGTACTGGCGAGCTTCGTCGCGCGAAACCCTTTCTTCACCAGTTGTTGAGACAGACGACCACTATCTTTGTCCTGGACGACCGCAACTACCATTTTCATCGGCTATCACCCTTTCCGCAAGAATCAATCCCGCATGGTTTGCTTCATTGTATGAAAAACACGTAGGCTTGGTACGATATTTCGCCTAAACATATTATACAGTATGTACCTGTACATGCGGTACTGCGAACCTTACAATCTGGCAAGCAATGCGCGCAGTGCCGACTCGTACACCTGCTCCATCGGTTGCTCGGCATCAATGACGACAAAGCGCTCCGGCTCTCTTTCCATCACCAGTCGGTACCCTTCCCTGACCAGATGGTGAAAGCGGATGTCTTCCAGATCGAGGCGATTGACCTCCCGGCCGCGCGCTTTGTTGATCCGCGCAAGCCCCGTCTCGGGCTTCACGTCAAAAAACAGCGTCAGCTCCGGCATGCAATCCCCGACGGCAAAGCGGTTGATCTCGTACACTGCATCAATGCCAAGTCCCCGCGCATGGCCTTGGTAAGCAAGGCTGCTGTCGATGAAACGGTCGCACAGCACGAGCTTGCCAGCCGCCAGAGCCGGCAGCACTTTTTCCGCCAAATGTTGGCGTCTCGCCGCAGCGTACAGCAGCGCTTCCGTCCGCTCGTCCATCTGTGTATGCGCCGGATTGAGGATGATTTCCCTGATTTTCTCCGCAATATCAATACCGCCCGGCTCGCGCGTCAACAGCACGTCCACTCCGCGCGCGCTCAGCTCCTCGTACAGCTTGGCGATCACGGTCGATTTCCCCGCTCCTTCGCCGCCTTCGATTGTAAAAAATCGGCCTTTTTGTCCTGTTGTCACTTCCATACTCCTTCCGTACCTGCTGTCACAGGCCGCATGCTTGCCAGCTATAAATTAACGCAATACTTGAATCGTTTGCAGCCGATCATCCTGTACCCCGTGAAAACGGGTATGTCCCCTCCGCAGCTCGGCAAGCATCGCCAAGCCTTCCTCGTCCATGCGCTCTCCCGGCACCAACACCGGAATGCCTGGCGGATAAGGGATGACCATCTCCGCAACTACCCGTCCCAACGCCCGCTCCAGCGGAATCGTCTCCCGCGGACGGTCGACAGCCTCGTGCATCGGCACAGCCTGCTTGCGCAAGTAATGCGAGGAGACTACGCCATGCAGCAAAATCCGCTCCTCTTCCAGCTCTACCTCCGGCGAGATGGATTCCAGCAAGCGAAGGAGCGCCTCCAGATCCCGCAGAGAGGTTCCCGCTGACGCGGCCAACAGCACGTGCGATTCGTCGGCCAGCTCGGGAAAAAGTCCGTGCCTTTCCATCAATTCCTGCAGGGCAAACCCGCTCATCTGTCCGGTTCGCAAATGCAAAAACAGCTTCAACGGATCAAATGTCGTGTACACCCGGCTTGCGCACGGCTGCGGCCACTCCAGCCACTCCATCTGGGCTGTTCGCTCCTGCAGCTTGTCCAAAAGCGGCAGCAGCCGCTCCCATTCCTCGTGAGCCTCCAACGCCAGATGGCGTCTGGCCAGGTCGAGCGAAGCCATCAAAACATACGACGGGCTGGAAGACTGTAGCATGGCAAGCTGCCGATACAGCCGTTCCCGGTCTATTCGTTCGCCCTGCAAATGCAGCATGGAGGACATCGTCATGGCCGAAGCCATTTTATGCGTGGACTGCACGGCCGCATCCGCCCCCGACTGCATCGCCGAGAGAGGAAAAGCCGGATGGAAGCCAAAGTGCGCTCCATGCGCTTCGTCGATCAACAGCGGAATGTCGTACCGATGCACGATTGCCGCCATTTTTGCCAAGTCGATCCCCATCCCGTAGTAGGTTGGATTCGTCAAAAAAACACCCTTGGCATCCGGGTGTGCTTGCAGGGCACGCTCCACATCCTCGCGTCTGACTCCCGCAGCCACGCCTGTTGCCAAATCTACGGCCGGCACCAAAAATACAGGCGTCGCCCGCGCCAGGATGATTCCGTGAAAAACAGATTTATGGCAGTTGCGTTGTACCAAAATTTTATCTCCAGGCCGGCATACCGTCATGATGAGGGCGATGTTTCCGACTGTACTGCCGCCAATCAAAAATCTCGTCTCTTCGGCTGAAAAAGCCTCCGCAGCCAACGCCTGGGCTTCTGCAATCACGCCCTGGGGCTGGTGCAGGTCATCGGTTCCGGTGATTTCTGTCAAATCCAGCTCCAGTATGGATTGAAACCGCTGCTTGGCGTGGCTGTCAAAGCTGTGGCCCATCTTGTGTCCTGGCACATGAAACGGATGCGGGCGATGCCTCGCGTGCCGTTCCAGATGTTCATACAGGGGCGCACGCTTTTGCCGCTCCCGAAATTCAGCATCTCTCGTAAGCACGCGCGACTCACGTCCTTTGTCATGAATGAATTACCCATTATTTTAGCATGATTTGACAAGGGAATAACGGAATTTTGCCAAGCTTTTTGGCAAACGAAAAAAGACACCGGGAATGCCGATGCCTTTTTCCGTCACGCATCTTTTCGCAGCCAAATACGTCTCATCTGGTGGATAAAAAACGGATACTTTTCGTCCTGGACGTCGGTATTTACCATTTCCTGTTCGCATTTCTGGCAAATAAACTGCTCGCAAATGGCGATTCCGTCATTTTGCTCCTGTTCACAGACGATACATCGCTGAGCAACTTTTTCCATAGTAAAACGCCTGCCCTTTTCCTCAATCTACCAACCATTATACCCCATTATAATCGGCATCATTCCCAAACGTTCGTCTTTTCGCCGACAGCTCGGTAACCTTTGCAAAAGAGCTGGGCTTCTTGGGCAGGAAAACAGGAGGCTGCATCAACGACCAGCGATTGTCGCATCGTGTGGGCCAGCTCTTGCAAGGACAGCTCGGCGGCCACCTCCAGCCCGTCACCGATCACAAGCAAATCGGCTTCCTGCACAGCGGCCTTCCAGGAATCGCAACGGACCCACCCCGGACGTGCCTCGTTCGGAAATGGCTCGTCCGTCCCCGTGTACACAGCGACCGCCTTATCGGCAAGCCAGCCTTGGGGCATTTTGTTCCACAAGTCTGCCGGGCCAATCAGCGCGATTCGCTCGATTTTCGTTTTTTGCAGGACATGTTGGCATTCCCGCACGAGCCACGCGCAGACAAGCGAATGATCCTGGTGCACGGGGTCTAACCAGCCTTGCCCGACTCGCGTGTCCAGCCCCAACGCCCGGGACACCTGCTTGAGCGATACGCCGTTGTCGTCACACGCCTCGCCCATCTCCCAATAAAATCGTTCCTTCCACGCCAAATAGCGGGGGAGCTGGCGGATCGCTTCATCTACCTCCCGCCGTCCGCATACCATGGACAATTTGCCGTGGTCAGCGAGCAGCCGACAGAGGCGGCGCATCTGTTGTCCGACCGGACCGCCCCCGAGCAGCACCCGTTCCTTTCCTGACCACAGGCTCATCCGCACCACTTCATACGGCTTTTGGCTGGCCTCGCACGCTGCCGCCAGCTCATCAGCCCAGCCATACGGCGCTTCGTCTCCAAATACAAGCAGCAAAACGGGGCTGTTTTCCTGGCGCAAGCTGTTTCCGCCGAGCTCCTGCAGGCGGCTGTAATCGCCCAGCCTCGTCAGCAAAAGCCCGTCCACCTCTTCGGCGGGTTCCTCTTTTTGCGCGACGAGCAGATCAATTCCACATTCTTTTAGCGACTCGCCCCACTTGTGTAAGGTTTGCTCAGCAGCGACCCATAACTTCATACGCTGATGGCGCAAATGTCCTCCTCCTCCCCTCTGGCTTGGCGGCATGTTTCGCCGCATCTTTCGTGCCCAATCACGGCCGATCCCAATTCATTCCTTTTTAGCGTACCCATAAACCGCTTGCCCATCACATCAGCGGCTTCGTTTGCCTGCCGGAAGCGTACTGTTTTCCAGGCCGCAAACGGTTAGAAAACTTGGCTGCGCCAATGGCTTGGCGCAGCCATAGTTGCACTTATCTGTACAAAAAAGCCGCCAGTCCGGCAAAGGACCAACGGCTTGTCAGCATCAGGTACTGGCTTTCTCAAGATTTGCGACTGTGCGATAATGGGGAAAAGAACAGCAACAGCGTGATCGCTGTCGTACATACATGCCAGTCTCGACAACCAGACCGCAAAGGAAGTGACTTTTTATGAAGGGACATGCCCACCAACATACGATTTACAGCTACAAGCTGCTCTACCGTTTTCGCTGGGGGCTGATCGGGTATTTGCTTCAGCTCGTGCTGATCGGCCTGTCCCTGATCGGCAGCTCCATGCTGTTGCAGGTGCCTGTCGCCTCGCTCGTCGTCACGCTGGCGATCCTGCCCGTTGTGCCGATCTGCCACCTGTTCATTTTTCGGCTCTACGCCCGCCTGCGCTCGCAAAAGCCACGGACAACCGCCGACATGCTCGTCTCTCCATGGTGGGGGGCCGGGTACCTGCTTCCCGTGCCGCTGTCCGTTTATCGGGCCAGCGAGTGCACGGTGCTGTTCGGCAGCGTCTTCATTGCGGCCGGAGCGTACGTCTGGCTTTCGGCCGACTACGGGCTTACTTTGCTCGGCGGTGTCGTGATCGTGGCGTTGCCTCGCTTGATTGCCCTGCTCGCTTCTTTTCGCCAACCCAGCGAAAGCCGGGTCAAATACGAGAACCGCGGCATTGCCTTTTTGAAAACAGATGGTTAAAAATCGTCAGGACATGATCCACAGCTTGATGACGATCAGGGCGGCGAGTCCTGGCAGGCGGAGAAATCCGGCGACCAGCGCGGTGACCGGGTTGATCGGAATGTGGAAGCTGGCCAACTCGCCAACCAGATTGGTGAAAAACAACAAAATGGCGCCAATGACAACCTGCATGACTCCAAAGCCGATCCACCTGATCGGCGTAGTCACAGACTTGCTTGCCGCTGTCAAAAGCAAAATCCCGACAATAATCAGAGCGATGATCCACCCCGTAGCCATGATTGCCCCCTCCTACGCGTGCTTGCGATGCCGCTCGCGTTTTGCCTGTGCCAGCAAGTACATATACCGCTTTTCCGTTACGTGCAAATAGTAGATGACATCCTCCAAACCGCCATCCGGCTCGCTGACCTCGACGAGATGGCGGGCATACTGCCAATCCTCACGGGCCTGATTCACGGCTACATCCAGACTTTCGGCATCCCAGTCAATGACAACCCGCTCTTTTTTGCCCCACCTGCTCAACCTGCAGACCCTCCTTTAGTTAAAGTAATACAAAACCCCCGTCATGTTGTTCACCGCGTGCAGCAGCACAGCTCCCCAGATCGACTGGTAGCGGTGCCGGACAAAGCCCAGCAAAAGCCCGATGACAAACAGCGGCGCAAACAACGCCACGTCAATGTGCAAAAGAGCAAACCAGAAGCTACTGAGCACAATGCCTGCCACTGCTCCTACGCGCCGAACCAGATAAGTCTGAATCACACCGCGAAACAAAATTTCCTCTGCGATCGGCACCATGATCCCTATGACCGCAAGCGATGCCAGCGCCGCCAGCAAATCGGTATCCTTCGCCGAAACAATCTCCTTTTCAATCTGCTGCTCTCGCTCCGAAGACAGCGACAGCCCAAGCCAGTCGGCTATCGGATTGGTCACCAGCACGTCCAGCAAAAGCACAATCAGCAGGAACAGCACCAACAGCAAGACGAGCATTTGCTTGATCCGAACGGGTCGGCACACCCCGATTTCCCCTAGCCGTCCGCGAAACCACAGCGGAATCAGGATGAGCAGAAACAATTGAAAGACAGCCGACTCCAATGTGCCCGCAACCGTTCCGACAGCAAATAGCGAGTCTTCCAGCACGAAACCGTACAAGATCAGCACCGCCGTCTGAAACACGTGCATCCACGCCACGATGTGCACCACGTCGTTGCCTGTCAGCTCGCGATTTCCCCATAGCCACAAGGTCTGCCTGCTTTCACGCGCGAGGCCGTAAATGAAGCCGACGGCTGCGATGACGCTAAGCACCGCGACCCCAAAAACAAGCAGCCCTACCCATGCCTGTGGTTGGTCTGCCGTAGAAGCAATCCACTTGCCGTCCTCTCCGAGACGAAAGCGAATCATGGAAAACTCGGCCGCAAACATCAGCCAATACCCGATAAACAGCATGATCGCCCACGGCGTGGACTTTTGTCGCCCAGCCCAACTCGCAAGCGACGGTCCTGGTCCTGTCAGCATTTCCTCACGCTCCTACTTCAACTCTATGTCTCGTCCACGAAAAAAA
The DNA here is from genome assembly GCF_058781555.1 of Brevibacillus sp. FW306-2-1A-C05A. Classification (NCBI taxonomy): domain Bacteria; kingdom Bacillati; phylum Bacillota; class Bacilli; order Caryophanales; family Paenibacillaceae; genus Brevibacillus; species Brevibacillus sp. FW306-2-1A-C05A. The sequence goes on along the minus strand of NZ_JBYSWV010000014.1, from coordinate 29,481 downwards.
GTCCGCCGTCTTCTCACGATTTCTTGCTTTCCTGCTGCAAAGCCCGGGCCTTTGCTTCGGCTGCCTGCTTGATGTACTCGTTTCGCGTGCGCAAAAAACGGGTCATGTACGCCTCAAGCACCAGCCAGTCAAACAGCTTTCCCAAGATGCCAAAAGGAGAGGAATAGTCAAAAGTGTCCAGCATTTTCGTTTCGTTCTCGCCCAGCGGCACGAACTCATGCGTGTGGTGGAAACGCTTGAACGCGCCGGAGACCATTTCATCGACAAAATAACGGGGCGCTTCCATTTCCGTAATCTTGGCAGTCAAATGCTGCTTGATTCCAAAATGGACCGCTTCCCACGTAACCGTCTCGCCCAGGTTGATTAATCCGCTGGTGACCCCGCCGATCGCCTTTTCCCGCGTACTGGCGGTAGACTCCATGTGCAAGTCAATGCTGCGCGCCGCATCAAAGCAAATCTGCTGCGGCGCCTGAATCGTAAACTCCATGCGAATAACAGGCATCGTGCCCCTCCTTGTCGCCTAAACGAAAAAAAGACAGGCAGTTCCCCCGTCTTCTTTTTCACTCTTATAGATCGCGCCTGCCTTCCAACGCTTTGCTCAAGGTAACCTCGTCCGCGTATTCCAGGTCTCCACCCACTGGCAATCCGTGCGCGATTCGCGTCACGCGGATTCCGAACGGCTTGATGAGCCGCGATATGTACATCGCCGTGGCTTCGCCTTCGATGTTCGGATTGGTGGCGAGGATCACTTCCTTCACCTGTTCGTCGCCGAGTCGCTTCAGCAGATCAGGAATGCGGATGTCCTCCGGCCCGATGCCGTCCATCGGAGAAATCGCGCCGTGCAGCACGTGATAGTAGCCCTCGAACTCTTTCGTCTTTTCCATCGCCACGACATCGCGCGGTTCCTGGACGACGCAAATGATCGAGCCATCTCTGCGTTTGTCCCGGCAAATGTGGCACGGATCAAGATCAGTAATGTTGTTGCAGACCGAGCAATAGTGAAGCTGGCGCTTGGCGTTGACCAACGCCTTTGCCAGATCAAGCACGTCGTCTTCTTTCATGTTCAGCACAAAAAAAGCAAGCCGCCCAGCGGTTTTGGGACCGATGCCGGGCAGTTTCATAAAGCCTTCGATCAGCTTGGAGACCGGCTCTGGATAGAACATCGCGAATACCTCTTTTCCTGCCCGATTTTAGAACAGGCCCGGGATGTTCATGCCTCCGGTGAATTTGCCCATTTCTTTGCCCATCATTTCATCCGCTTTGCGCAGCGCGTCATTCACGGCTGTCAGCACCAGGTCTTGCAGCATTTCCACATCTTCCGGATCAACGACTTCCGGCTTGATGACGATGTCTCTGACTTGCTTGTGTCCATCGGCTTTGACGATTACCGCGCCGCCGCCCGCAGAGCCTTCGACGATTTTGTCTTTCAGCGCTTCCTGCGTTTTTTGCATTTCTTCCTGCATTTTCTTCACTTGCTTCATCATCTGTTGCATTTGCTGCATGTTTTTCATTCAGGTATCCTCCCTATGATTGTCGATTGTTTGGACTGGCTAGTCTTTTACTTCTATGAGTCCTTCCCCTACAAGCTTGATCGCTTCTGCCAGAAACGGATCTTCCTGCTCTGTGGCCGGGCCGTCTTTTTGCGCTGCCGCCTGCTGGTCGATGCCTTGCCATTCTTCCTCCATGACGGACAACAGTTGCAACGGCCTTCCCAGCACAGTAGACATGACTCGCTCCACGACGCCCTTCAGTTCAGGCTCCATGGTTTTATCACAATGGATCGCGCTGGAAAAAGTGACGATCACCGCATCGTTCCCGGCGGCTACAGGCTGACCGTTGACCAGCCACGCCTGATACTGGATTTTGATCTTTTTCAGCTCGGTTAAAATCTGGCTCCACTGCCCCCGAACCTGTCTGGTCAAATTCTCATCCAGCGCCTTGGCTACTTCCCTGACGCGATTGAGCGGTGTTCGCGAACCGCCGCCTGCGGCTGCTACCACGCGTCTCGGCTCGCTTTTGCGCGGCTCCTCGGACTTTTGCTGGCCGGGCAAGCTGACTTGGCCTTGCAGCACCTGATTCAGCCGCTGCTCCAAAGTACTGAGCCGTGTCGCCATAACGGTCAGTTCCTCGTTGCCGACCGCTGGCGCCGTTCCGCTTGTCGCCGCCGCTACCTGGGCGTTTGGCTGGCACAGCTTCACCAGTGTCAGCTCCACCAGCACCCGCGCATACGTCGACCATTTCAACTGGGACAGCGCCTGGTTGCACGTCTCGATCGTCGCATACAGGGCTGGCAAAGAATACAGCTTGGCAACCTCCTGGAACTGGTCGTCGATCATGGTTCGCTCCACAATCTCCTCCAGTTGCGGCGCTGTTTTCAGCAACAGCATGTCGCGGTAATAGTAGAGAAAATCGTGCAAGAACTGCTCCGGGTCTTTTCCTTGCACCATTACCCGATCGAATTGTTCCATCACCTGCGCGACATCGTTTTGGGCAATATATCTCGCGAGGACGGAAAAATACGATTGGGCCACCGTACCCGTGATCTGCATGATATCGCTGGCGCGCACCTGATCCTTGCTGTAGCTGATCGCCTGGTCCAGCAAGCTCAGCGCGTCACGCGCCCCGCCCTCCGCCATCTTCGCCACGAGCTGCAAGGCCTGTTCTTCGACCTGCACTCCTTGCGACTGACAAATCCGCTGCAGCAGATTGACCATCACCTTTAACGGAATCCGGTGAAAATCGAAGCGCTGGCAACGGGAGATAATCGTTGCCGGCAGCTTGTGCGGCTCTGTCGTGGCCAAAATAAAGATGACGTGGGAAGGCGGCTCCTCCAGCGTTTTCAACAGGGCGTTGAATGCCTCTGTCGTCAGCATATGCACCTCGTCAATGATGTACACCTTGTACTTGACGTCGCTCGGAGCAAACTTCACCTTATCGCGAATGTCCCGGATTTCCTCGACCCCGCGGTTGGAGGCGGCGTCGATCTCCAGCACATCAGTTACCGAACCATTGGAAATCGCTTTGCATGTCTCACATTGATTGCACGGCTCGCCATCAATCGGCTGCTCGCAGTTCACTGCCTTGGCCATAATTTTGGCCGCACTTGTCTTTCCCGTACCTCGGGGACCGTTGAACAAATAAGCATGAGAAAGCCTATTTTCGCGTAAAGCATTACGCAAGGTTATCGTCACATGTTCTTGTCCGACTACATCCTGAAACGTCTGCGGCCGGTATACGCGGTATAGCGCGGTATAAGCCATGTTCGTGTGACACTCCCCATCTGCACAGTCCTCTTCCATATCCTATTCATTATACACGATTGGTACCGTTCATACAAAGAAAACGCCCCGTTCACAAGTGTGCGGGACGCTTTTGTCGAGACTGGACCTTTACAGATACGGCAGCATGATGTGGAAGGTCGTCCCGTACCCTTTGGACGACACGCGAATCTGGCCGCCGATGTCGTGGATGATTTTTTGACAGACAGACAAGCCAAGCCCTGTCCCTTCTTCTTTTGTCGTAAAAAACGGATCGAAAATCTTGTCGATAATGTAGAGCGGAATACCCGGCCCTGTATCGTGGATGTCGATGCTCATCTTGTCTCCGTCCTGGTCGAGATGATGGGAAATTTGCAAAGTTCCCTGCTCGCCCATCGCTTCGATTCCGTTTTTGCATATGTTGATGAATACTTGCTTCAGCAGCTCGGTATCGCCCACTACCATCGGAAGCTTGCCGCGAGAGGTGAACCGAACTTCGATTCCGTACAGGAGTGCCTGCGATTCGACAATCGGCATGATTTCATCAAAAACCGTATTGAGGTCGACCATGGCATATTGAATATCACGCGGCTTGCTCAGGAGCAAAAACTCGCTGACCAGCGAATTGATCCGATTGATTTCCGTCAGCATGATTTCCGTATAAGTCTTTTCCCGATCCATGCCGCTGTCGGTAAAAGACTTGAGAAACATCTGCAAAAACCCTTTGATGGAGGTCAGCGGATTGCGAATTTCATGGGCCGTGCCAGCGGCAATCTGCCCGATCATCGCCAACCGCTCGTTCCGCTCGATTTTTTGCTCAAAAGAACGCAGGTTGGTAATGTCTTTAAACAGGATAAAAGCTCCGACCGTTTTGCCCGACTCGTCCTGCAGCGTATTGGCGTCGACGATCAGCTCATAGCGCTGATTGTCATTCGTCCAGGACGTCGCGACGTTTTGCAGCTTCACGCCTTCCAGAAGCTCTTTTTTAATCAGCCGATGCGGCTCCGGAATCCCGCTGAATACTTCATCCACGTGCTTGTTGATGACATTGAGCCGCTCCATCCCCAAAAGCTTGCAGGCTGTCTGACTGGCCTCGACAATGCGCGAACGCTCATCGAGAATAAACAGCCCTATGCTCGTATCGTAGGTCAGCTTGGTCATGAGCCGCTGAGACAAGACCTGATCGGTTTCTTTAGCCAATTGGTAAAAATGAACCAAGTACAAGGGATTCTCTGCTTGCTGAACCAGTATCATCACAGGCGTTTTCCTGCTTTTCCCCTGTTTGTCACGCCATTCTACTTCCACATTCGCTCCCGTCTCCTCTTCTCTTTGCAAAAGCTCCTCGTACATCTGCTCCATGGAGCCCTGATAAGGGAGAATGGTCGCTACGGGTTGCTTGATAAGCTGATCGCGTGAATATCCGGTAACACGAAGCAGTTGTTCGTTTACTTCCACGATACTACCCGATTGATTCACCAATAAAACGGCAGTAGGCAGTTGATGCATGAACCGCTGCAATCGTCCGGACGAGCCAACGAGATGTAACGAAAAAGGTGCACTCACAGCTTGTCCCTCCTGGCCTATGACGTACTTCATGAGCAAAGAAACCCATGTCATTTCTCAACTATTATGAAACTTCGTGAAAAAAAGCTCAACACCTGCCCTCCAAGGCAAACCTCTCCAGAGAAATGTTTCGCTAGTTATCGTCAAATTCCAACAAAAAATATATGGATCGGCAAATAAAAATAGCATGCTTCCCGCAGGAAACATGCTATTGAACGTTCGTATAGGTACCGTGCACCTATCTTCGATAATTCTTATCCAAGCGTTACTCATGGTAGCAGCTCAGAGCAGGCTACCCTGCGGCACACGCGATGATCCACTTATGGCTGCTTCCTTCCGGACCTGACCAGGTTCATGGGTTCGCGTTGCACAGGACCCGCTCCTCAACACCGCCGCCATAAGGCAGCCTCACATAAGAAAACCTAGGATAGGAATTCAACCCTGCTATTGCGGATTGCAGGTTACAGGGCACCGCAACCTCCCCGTCTAGCACGGTACGATTAGAATACCAAAGATACGAGCCGATAGCAAGGTGAAAAGCCATCCAATACTAGGTAGCGGCTTTTTCCTTGACAATACTGTCACTGTTTTCGGTCGGCTGTGGCACCTGAATGGCGCCGCTCAAATACGCCCTTTGAAAAATGGCGACGATCTCCGGATCAAACTGGGTTCCTTTGCAGCGCATGATTTCCTCGTACGCCTCTTTTCCCGACATGGCATTGCGGTAGGAACGGGTGGAGGTCATGGCATCAAACGTATCGGCGACTGCCAGTATTCGGCCGATCAGGGGAATATTTTCTCCCTTCAACTGGTACGGATAGCCTTTTCCGTCCCAGCGCTCATGATGGTGCCTGATGCCCGGACTGACATGAGCCAGGCTCTCTATCTGCTCCACGATATCGGCCCCAATCGACGGATGCCGCTTCATAAATTCGTATTCCTCGTAGGTGAGCTTGCCCGTTTTCAGCAGCACGTGATCGGGAATCGCCACTTTGCCAATATCGTGCATCAGACCGGCATAGCGCAAATCATCACGGGTAAATCCAAGCTGCTCCTTGTCCAGCATTTGATCGTAAATAATGAGTGCGTACTGGGTCACCCTCTCTGTGTGCCCGGCTGTATAAGGGTCCTTCATCTCCACCGCCAAGTAAAAGCTGCGGACAATCTGATCGAGCCCTTTTTGGGAGTATTCCCGCTCCCGTTCGATCAGCGACTGTATCTGGGCCGCCATCATGTTGAACTTCTTTTCCAAAAACGTGATCTCGCGCATGCCTTCAATCGGTACGCGTATGGAAAAGTCGCCCTTTAACAAAGCATCGGTTGAGTCAACCAGCGTGTAGATCGGCTTGCTAATCCAGCGGGAAATGCGGTGGGCCACATAACCGGAGAAGATGACCACGAGACAGATCGTGAACCACAAAATGAATTTCATCCGTTCCAGCCGATTGGCGATATCCTGGTCGGGCAGCCATTCCACATAGGTGATCCCGCTCGTTGGCGACGTCTGATGGTACGCGTACACACTCTCGTTGCGAAGGTGGACAGCAAACACTTTTTTCTCCTCGGATTCGAGCAAGTGCTTGCTCAGGCTTCCGTACTCGGGCGCTACGGAAACGTTTTTCCCGATCAGCTCCATATCCGGGTGAACCAATATTTTCCCGGAAGGCATCAGCACCATCAGGTTGTTGTACTTGGCGATCGGGCTGTTGTTCACCCAACTGGCCAGCTCGTCTAGCTTGATCTCAACGAACAAGAGTCCTGACACCTCTTCGCTGTGGCCTTCCACGCGCTGCGAAACAAACAGCGATTTCGGGTTCCCTTGTTCATCTGTGCGGCTGAGCAGCCAAATCTGGCTCTCTCCGGTCCCCCACGCCTCTTTTTTCAACTCCGACGGCTGTCGCTTCTCCTCCCAGCCATCCTCCGGCTGCAAGGAAATGACTTGCTTATCATCGCGCACAAAATGTACGTTGCGGATCAGATTGCGAAAGTATGTAAAATTTTCGAAGGCATCCCGTACCTTGCTTCGTTGAGCTTCCCGATCGTTTGCGGCGAGAGGGTCCTCCAGTCGATTCTCCTGAGACTTGGGTATTGACATTCGCAAGACCGGATCGTTTGCCAACTGATTCGTGTCGTGTTGGATCGTCTGAAAAATCGTGTTCAGCCGCCTGTCAACAGAATCGAGATGCCCCCCGATGCTCGTTTCGTATTGCTCAAAAACTGCCTTCTGGGCTTCCTTGTAGAAGAGAAAACAGATGAGCAGGATGGGGAACAGGCTCAGCAATAAAAAGGTTGCAAATAATCGGTCTTTCAACTTCAATAACACAAGCCTCCCCCTTTTTCTTCTGGTTGATCGCGCTCACAAAGCTATACCTTCTGCTGTTGGGTATGCTTATTTTGCGTCCTTATCCCTATTACCGCGTTAGCACGAAACGTAAACCTTTAATTTACCAGATTTGGCTTCTTTTCATCACACAAATAGACAAAGCTGTCTCATGCATATTATCCTAGCTAAGAATTACTTTCTAATAGTAAGGAGATCCATCCCATGCGATATATTTTTCTTGTTTTTCTGGGGGCATGCAGCTACGGCATTTTGTCGACAATCGTCAAGCTTGCCTACGGTCAAGGGTATTCCCCGGCAGAAGTCATCGGCGGCCAGATGTTCTTCGGCTTCGTCCTCACCTGGATACCCGCTCTCTTTTTCCTGCGGACAAAACCGGGAAAAAAACAACTGCTGCTTCTGGTCGGCGTCGGCTTGGCTGTCGGCTCCACGGGCATTTTGTACTACAATGCCTTGCGCTTCATTCCGGCCTCGATTGCGATCGTCCTGCTGTTTCAGTTCACCTGGATGGGAGTGCTGGCCGAGGCGATTTTGACCAAGCGGATTCCGGATAAGCCCACGCTGTTTTCGCTTGTCCTGCTGCTGTTCGGAACATTGCTTGCCGGCGGAGTATGGGAAACAGGCGGAATCGCCCAATTTCACATCATGGGTGTGGTGCTCGGACTGCTTTCTGGCGTCTCCTACACGCTGTTTTTGCTGTTCAGCGGCAAAGCTGCGGTCAGCGTCAATCCGTGGGTGCGCAGCGCGAGCATGTCTACCGGGTCGTTTTTGCTGGCGGCGCTCGTCTACACGCCTGTGTTTCTCTGGAACGGCTCGCTTTTGGACGGATTGTTTCCGTACGTATTTTTACTGGCCCTTTTCGGCATCTTCATTCCGACAGTCTGCTTCAACTTCGGCATTCCGCATACCGGACCGGGGATGGCTGCGATCCTCGGTGCGGCCGAGCTGCCTATGGCAGTATTTTCTTCGTACATCATCCTGCATGAGTCCGTATCGGCGCTGCAGGTGGCAGGCGTCGCCGTCATCCTGCTCGGAATCGTGCTCCCGGAGTGGCTGCGCCAGCGCCAAAGGCAAAAACAGCGCAGTTCCTCCCTCCGCTGAATACGCAAAAAACCCATCCTGTGCAGAAAAATCTGCGCGGGATGGGTTTCTTTATTCGGTTCCTTCGCGTTTTACCGTCAGCGAGGCCGCACCTGGAGCCTGGCTCCTTTGTCTTTTCCATAGCGAATATCCGTAATAGCTGATGGCAGCCAAAATAAGCAGACCTGCCGCTGCCACGATCATCGTTTGATTGAACATGCCCACAAATGCGTTGAGATGCTCGACGTTGTTGCCCATCAGGTTGCCGGCGAAAAACAAAACCAGCGTCCAGACAAGTCCCGTCGTGTAGGAAAACAGGGCGTAACGGCGGAACGTCATTTTTCCGATGCCCACCAAATACGGCACCACATGCCGGACGACAGGCAAAAAGTAGCTGATGCACAAGGCGTAGCTGCCGTAACGGTCCAGCAGCGCCTGCGCCCGGTCCACGTACTTGTGCATCCCTTTTTTCTTGCCGATCCAGTTCAGCGCCGGAGCGCCGAGCCATCTCCCCAGCACGTATCCGAGCGACAGACCGGAGACAACCCCCAGATAGGTCGCTACAAAAGCCGGAAACACATTCAAGATTCCGAGCGAGGTCAATACGCCCGCCGACAGCACAATCACTTCATCCGGAATCGGCATTCCGACAATCCCTAGCCATAACATGAAAAAAAGGGCAAAATAGCCAAACTGACCAACCGATTCGGTCAGCATCTCCACAATCATCGCTTGTCCTCCTATCCGGCTGCTACTCGTGCCCTTTGCGGCAGACGTAGACAAATGCCGGCGGCAGATTGAGCGGAACGAGCTTCACAGTCATGTTTTCAAACACGCTGGACAGTTGCTTTTTCATCTGGAGCGAATATTGAAAGGTGACAAATACCCCGCCCGGCTTCAACGCAGCATATACTTCATCCATAATTTGATCGCGCAGCTCCTGCGGGAAGTTGGCAAACGGCAGCCCCGACACAATACAGTCAGCCTTGCCCAAACCGGCTTCACCCAGCACGCGGGTCAGATCGACCGCATCTTCATGAAAAAGCACGTTGGGGAATTGCTGCTCTAGCTTTTCGCGCATTTTGTTTTCTTTTTCAAAGGAAACCAGTGTCGCCTCCGGCCGCTTCATCTGCTCGATCCAGGTAGTAAAAATCCCTGTACCCGCGCCCAGCTCTGCAATCGTATGGGCCTGGCTCCAGTCAATCGGCTTCATCATCTGCTTTGCCAACGCTCGGGAGCTAGGCGTAATGCTACCTACTTGCCCGGGTGACTGTAAAAAATTATAGAAAAACATCAGCCGGTCCTTGATGCTAACCGGATGATGACAATCGATCATCATGTAAGACGCTCCCTTCGTCGTTTCCTTACCTCTCATCATATCCAGAAAACATTTAGAATTATCTTTCCAAAAACGAAAGATTTTCTTAATACTATAACAGTAAACGTTTGGAAATCAAAACGCCTCCGTCTGGGGTCGGAGTTACAGATCACGCTTTTGATGGTTACGATGGGATCGACATGTGCGTTACAATAAGGTCAACAAGATCATTCGTCACACAAGACGAGGAGGACTATTCCATGGATTATAGAGGGGTAAAAGCAATCACTCACGCCAGCGCATTTTTCGCACCGTTTCTGGTGCCCATCGTCGTCTGGCTGCTCATGCAAGAACGCGACGCGAAAAATATGGCTCTCCAAGCCTTGCTGTTCCATCTGTTCATGAGTATTCTCATCAGCATTTCCTGGGTTCTCTCCTTCGTGCTGATCGGGATTCCGTTTTTGATCGTGTTTGGCTTGATGGCGATTTACTACCCGATCAAAGGGATCATCTATTCGTTGCAAGGCCGACCGTTCCGTTACCCGGTCATCGGTTCGATCGTGGGGTAAGCCTAGTCCGTGTCAAACGCAAAAATGCCAGCGCCCGTTTTAGGGTCGCTGGTCTTTTTGCTGTGCTGCCTGCTTGTCTTTTATTATTTGGAACCGACTGTGAAACGTTGGTTCAGATGCTGCGGATTTTCGATTTCATCGAGTACCGCAATCGCGTAGTCCGCGTAGCTCACATAGCTTTGTCCGCTGCTGTTGACCAGCAGGTGGTCTTTTCCGAGCTGGTACGTGCCTGTTCGCTCGCCCTCAGGATCGAAGAAGGCGGAAGGACTGATGAAGGTCCATTGAATCCCTTCCGTTGCTTGCAGGATGCGAAGGTTCTCTCCCTGATTTTGCGCAGTCGCCAGGTACGCCTCTGGAAAATCAGGCGCTTCCATCACGCGCGTCGTTTTCGCTTCGTCGACGAACAAGCTGCCTGCGCCGCCAACTACGAGCAAGCGAGTCGCCGGAGCGCCCTTCATCGCTTCGATCAAAACATTGCCAGCCTCGACATGCAGATGTTCTTTGCCAGCAGGAGCGCCGAACGCGTTCACCACTGCGTCAAAGTCCTTCAAGTCTGCTGCTGTCAGCGCGAAAATATCTTTTTCCACAACGGCTGCTTTTGGCTCGTCGATTTTGGACGCGTCACGGACGATCGCCGTTACTTCATGCCCGCGATCCAATGCTTCCTTCATAATCAGCTTACCAGCTTTACCGCTTGCGCCTACAATTGCAATTTTCATCGTTTTGTTCCCTCCATCGAAATAGAATGAGTGGTCATGCGTGCGAATATAAGCGATTGGCCGCTTTTTGTTGTAACTAAAACAGTTACATCGTGCACAAAAAAATTTGCGGCCTGGACTTGCTCGTCTTGTTGTAATCATTTTAGTTACAACAAAGTCATCTGTCAATACTGTTTTTTCCCGCCTGTACGCCTGTATGTAAAAGCATCTGCTTTACCCGGAAATGCGGCTGCTGAATGTTGCTTACAGCCTCACTTTTTGCCCGGATGCGGCAGATGCCCTGATTCGTAGCGTCACTTTTGTTTTGTCGGCCCCTGCCAGGTAATCAGCCCGCCCTGGAGGTGCGCCATTTGCGTAAAGCCGTGTTTCTTCAAAATTTTTGCCGCCTGCTTGCTGCGCAGCCCGCTGCGGCAGTAGAGGAGAATGTCGTTTTTCGGAGAAATCTCCTTCACTCTGTTGTTCAACTGGGAGAGGGGAATATTAACAGCCGTAGGGATGTGCCCGTTTTTAAATTCATGCGGCTCGCGCACATCAATCAGCATCACTCTGCTTTTTTGGTTTACCCGTTCCTTGAATTGCTCTGCCCGCAAATTTTCCAGCCCTTTGACGGGCATGAAGCGGGAGATCAAATACCAGGTTGTCAAAGCATACGCGATAATAAGCAAAATCGTCGTGAAGTCCATGTGAACATCCTTCCTAATGAATTAGCGACTTTTCACCAAAAGCTCAACCGCTTCTTTTACCATCTTGCTCGTGTCGCCGCCGTTCGCCTGCTCCTCCAGCAGACAGCGCTGCAAGTTCTCTGCTACGATCTGCGCGATGGCCTTGTCAGACGCGTTGCGGACTGCAGACAACTGAGCGACTACTTCCTTGCAGCTTTTCTGCTCGTCCATCATTTTCAACACGCCGCGGATTTGTCCTTCAATTTTGCGCAAACGTCTTTTGATATCGTCACCGTAGTTGTAATCCATGTGAAGTCCTCCTCCTGTTTTTAGGATCGCGGATACATATACAGGTATCTTATGCGAAAAGCAGGCTTTGTCAAGCGAGCGCGCATGCTTTGTCCCTTCGAATTGTCCGTTCAAATAAACAGATTGACTTTTGCCTGTGTCGCATCGCCCAGGTAGGCTGCCACGCCCGCGTACTCCATCCCGTCGATCAGCTCCTCCTGCTTCAACCCCAACAGGTCCATCGTCATCGTGCAGGCGACCAGCTTGACTCCTTGCTCCTGTGCAAGCTCAATGAGCTGGGGCAGCGTCAGGGCGTTGTGCTTTTTCATGACATGCTTAATCATTTCCGGGCCCATCCCGAGCATATTCATTTTGGACAGCCCCAGCTTCTTCGCCCCTCTCGGCATCATCCAGCCAAACATTTTCTCCAAAAAGCCCTTTTTGACCTTGACGATCTCGTTCTTGCGCATCGTGTTCAAGCCCCAGAAGGTAAAGAAAATCGTCACGTCGTGGTCGTAGGCGGCTGCCCCGTTTGCGATGATAAACGCTGCGATCGCTTTGTCCAAATCGCCGCTGAACAGAACAATCGTCGTTTTTTCTTTCTGGTTTTGGTTTTCCATCATTGCAGAATCCTCCCTTATACTATTACTCCTATAGGTATTCAAGCGGACAAAAAGAAGCTTCCTTAAAAAGAAAGACCTCTTCTTCGCGTTACAAAATATCGCTCCAAACCTTGATGGCCGTCGCAGCAATCAGCACGATCAAGCCATAGCGCAAATATTTGACGTCCATATTGGCGCTGACCATACTGCCAAGCGGCGCTCCGAGGATGCTGCCAATGACCGTGAACAACACCGGAAGCAACGGGATGTGCCCCGCGTACAGCTTGCCTGCGACACCACCGATGGCAGAAATGAATACGATAGCCAGTGACGAAGCGATGGTGACGCGTGTAGGAATCTCGAGAACCGTCAGCATGATCGGAATGAGGATGAAGGCGCCGCCCGCTCCCACAATTCCGGAGACAATTCCCACGACGAAGGCTGCCGGAATCGCTACGGCGCGATTGTATTCGATCTCATCCGCTTGTTCCTGCGTCCCCTTGTTCTTTTTCAGCATCAAAATGACGGCGACGACAGCCAAAATCCCGTACACCAGGTTGATACTGTCGCCTGACATGTACTTGGAAGTCAGGCCGCCCAGGAGGCTTCCGACCAAAATGCTGATTCCCATGTCTCTGACAAGTCCTTTGTGCACCAGAGGCGAGCCTTTGCCGTTGCGCTTGCGAAAAGCAATAACCCCGGACAGGGACGCGAAAAACACCTGGAACATCGAGATGGACGATACCTCCTGCGCGGAGAAATGAGCGAGTCCAAGCCCTGCCGGAACGAACAGAAGCAATGGATAGTTGATGATCGCTCCGCCAATCCCCAGCATCCCGGAGAAAAAGGAACCGACAAAGCCAAGAGTAATCATGAGTAAAAACAGCAAGATGTCCATAAGTCCTCCCCGCATTCCACGCAAAAATGACACGGGAATGCCCTAGCCACTTTTCAAATGCTCACTCGTCAGGTAAAATAAAACCAAGTAAATAACTGTGATTAAGGTGATATAAATGGTCCGTTATTTAAAAACCATTTTTCAGCATCGCTGCCCCACTTGCAAAGAACCGCTGCGCTCCCAGCGCAACAACCTGCTTTGCGAAAAAATTTGCCCCAACGGCCATTTTCGCGAGGAAGTCTACCCTCACCTCGGCGTTCGCATTGTCTATGAAAATAAGGACTAAGCGAACACTTCTTGCGCGTGCCCGCTTAGTCTTTTCGCTTACAGCTTTTTCACCAAAAACTTGTACACCCCGTTCTCTACTTCATGAGCCACCAGCTCGTTATGGGTCTGCTTCACCCATGCGGTAAAGTCCTGGAGCGATCCTTTGTCCGTCGAAAGCACTTCCATGGTTTGCCCCGGCTTCAGCGTATCCAGCGCCTTTTTCGCTCTCACAATCGGCATTGGGCAAGCGAGACCTTTTGTATCTACGACGATATCTGCCATGTCTGTTTTCCCCCTTATTTATCGTGAACGGCGCAACGATTCGGCCCCGTTTCCATCTCACGCTGCTCTTCTTCGTCCGGCTGCAATCTGCCCATGTTGACTTGACGGATTTCCTGATAGGCGTTAGGCTGCGGCGGCAACTGCTCGGTAACGACGCGCCGGAACTCGGCTTCATTCGCAATGTTCAAGCCTGGATTGTCTCGGTACAAATCGCCCAAGCGCGCTGATACGACTCCATCCGGCCCCAGCTCGACATAGCTGCCAAAATGAGCGGGCAAAACCAGCAGCTCTTTGGACAGCCCTTGATAACGATTATACAAGGTGTCGCGCAGGTCTCCTACCCAATCTTGCGCTTTGCCAGCCAAATCGGGCCGCCCGATTGATGCCACGAACAAAATGTCGCCTGTGAGAAAGTACGTGTCGTCTACAAGCAAGGACGTGCTGCCGATTGTATGTCCCGGGGAATAGATCGGCAAAATCGAGATGCTGGTCGTACCAACCTGGATGACCTTGCCTTCCTCCAGCTTTTCGTATGCAAACGTGACTTCCTCCGCGTCTTTTTCCGGGAGCCAGTACGTAGCGCCTGCGCTTTCCGCCAGCTTCCTGCCGCCTGATATATGGTCGGCGTGCAAATGCGTGTCAATCGTATGGGTAATGGTCAGGTTGCGCTCTTTGGCAAACGCTTCATAGACGCCTGTCATGCGCACGGAATCGACAATGGCTGCTTCCTGGCCGGAGACGATCATATAGGACAGGCACCCTTTTCCGATGCGGACAAATTGATAAATCTCCCCGCCATCGCGCAAGTCGCCCACTTTGACAGGCTCCAGATGCTCGCTCCACTCCTTCATCCCGCCTTGCAGGTAGTACACGTCACGCAGTCCCGTTTCCGCCAGTTGCTCCGCCACGAAAACGGACGAGCCCTCCTTGGCGCAGACCACGAGTATTTTTTGATTCACCGGGAGCTTGCCGACGATCTCTTCCACTCCGTCCATCAGCTCGAAATACGGGGCATTGACGCTCTCGACCCGGTGGCCTTCGATGCGCCAGTTTTCATAATCCTCTCTGTTGCGCACGTCGAGAATGAATAGCTCCTCCTGCGCAAAAAGCAGCCGGGTCAATTCGTGCGCGGTCATTTTTTTCACTTTTGTTTGTTGGTGTTGCAGGTTGCTCATGCCAATCTCCCCCTCACTGGTTTTCTACCGGGCCACCCCAACCAGCCATGCCCGGAACGACGTTTTTGACACGGGAAAAGCCTTTGCCCGCAAGCAACTGGCACGCCAGATCGCTGCGGTTGCCAGAACGGCAAATGACAAACATGTCGCGGTCCGTCGGCAGCTCATCGAGATGCTGCTCCAATACCCCTAGGGGTATTGATTTGGCCGCAGGAATCCGTTGGAACGCGTATTCGGCAGGTTCACGCACGTCTATCAGCAGAAACGGTTCCGGGGATTGAAGCCTGGCTTGCAGCTCTTCGTTCGTGATCGTGTACGGGTATTTCCTCTCTGCCTTCGTCTCCTGCGGACTGGCTTTTCTGAGAAAATGCCTCATAACATCACCCTCCTGGATCGAGCCTAAATAGTGGTGCCCGGTATTGTTTGCCCAGCCCTTCATGTCAGCGAGCGAACCTTTGTCAGTAGCTTGCACCTCAATGACCTGGCCTGGAGCGATTTGTTCCATCGCTTTTTTGGTGCGGACGACAGGCATCGGGCAAGCCAGCCCTTTGCAGTCCAAAACCTTATCGACAGAAAAATTCGGTCGTGCTTGTGCAGACATGCTGTGTTTCCTCCTTGCGTTTTGAATGGGGTTTTTGGTTGAAAGACAGGTTTCGGTTTACAGCGTCTGTTTTATACATATACCCCTATGGGTATTATAATATGTGCAGAGGTTTTCTTTGTCAACAGGGATTCGCTTTGTTTTTGGCAAGGGGGTGTTGTCCGGTGCAAGGGTGACAGGTGACGGCTGGCGGGCTGTTGCTGGCGGCTGTCACGAATCCGTCCATTCCGGCATTTTGTTGATTTGTCTGCGGAGGAAACGGATGTGTACGTGGTAGACAAACAGTTTGCGTGAACGTATGTGCGGACGCATGAGGCGGGATGGTGTGGGCCTTATTTTTGCAGGAGGTGAGGAAACAAAAAAGACAGCTTTCGTTCACTGTCCTTTTGACATTCATTTGATGCTGGATTTGTTCGGCAATAAGTAAAACAAAAATATGCCCTCGACAATGGAGAACAAGTCATTGTAATAATAATTAGGGAATCGGGTTTGATGCTGTTTATTAAGCTTTTCCGTTACATATAATCTGGAGTTGTCGGAAAAGACAATGGTTGCTCGTTGGGCGAATATCGAGCTTCGCATGCCTGTGCCGTCCGTGTCATGTATAAATTGTATCGCATGTCCAAAAGTCTTTTTCAAAACCTCCAAATTTGTGGCAGGGTTGCCGATCATAAATCACCAATCTCTTTAAGAAGGGATTTCCATTCCTTTCCTTCCCTCGCCCAAATCCAATCCTCGGAGTCATCCGGATTTCCTTTTTCGCTTACGACCTCTTGATATGGCTTCGCATAGCGTTTTTCAAAGTAATTTATCGTCTCTACTATGAAGCGGATACGACTTAAATTCCCGCCATGAGAAGGAGAAGACAATTCCCCCATTTTCTCTTTTTGTTCATAGATTTCAACTATTTCACGAACCGGGATTCTTTCTTCTGTCGGTGAGATCCACAACGTATTTTCACATATTCGCGCTTGCTTGTTTCTCCGGGAGCGCTCTACTCCAACAAAAAATGACCCAACGGATTTATCCGTTGAGCCACTTTGTAAGCGGAGAGAGTGGGATTCGAACCCACGCACGCCTCACGACGCCTAACGCATTTCGAGTGCGTCCCCTTATGACCACTTGGGTATCTCTCCATATTTGTTTGTCAGAAACATTACTAACTATAGCAAATCCGAGAAAAAAGTGCAAGAGCCAACTTCTGTGCTTCCCCTTGATTTGCTCGCCGCATTAGGCCAAACTAATAACAACACCTAGTATGGGGATTTTTGACCAGAAGAAAAGCGAGGAACATACATGAAACGAGAACGTTTGGACAAGGTGCTGGCGAATATGGCGTTCGGCACACGCAAGGAAGTGAAGGCGCTGGTGAAGCAAGGACTGGTCGTCGTGGACGGCGTGGTCGCGACCGATCCGGGCATGCACGTCATTGCCGAAGAGCAGGATATCACCGTAGACGGGGAGCCGCTCAACTTCAAGCGCTGGGTTTACGTCCTGTTAAACAAACCCCCTGGGGTAGTTTCCGCGACCGAAGACAATGTGCATCAAACCGTAGTCGACCTGCTTCCTTATGAATGGGCGGTCAAGGTGCACCCGGTAGGCAGGCTGGACATCGACACAGAAGGGCTGCTGCTTTTGACCAACGACGGCCAGCTTTCACACAGCCTGCTGTCCCCGAAAAAGAAAGTGGACAAGGAGTATTTTGCCCGCATCGACGGCCCGGTCACAGAGCGGCATGTACAAGAGTTCGCCAAAGGGGTGGAACTGGAGGATTTCACCACGCTGCCTGCAAAGCTGGAAATTTTGTCTTCGGGAGAAACTTCCGAGGTACGCGTGACGATTATGGAAGGAAAGTTCCACCAGGTAAAACGGATGTTTGCCGCCTTCGGTCTGCATGTCACCTACCTCCAACGCATCCGCATGGGCCCGCTCCACCTCGACCCGGCACTCGCTCCCGGTGAATACCGCGAGCTGACCGAGGAAGAGCTGCACCTGCTGCAAAACGTAAACAAATAATTAGGCGCCAGATGCCCGGCATGCTGCCTGCAAGCGAGCCGGACGGCGCCCGCGACAGTCGGATCAGCACTTTTCCGACTGTCTTTTTTTGCGCAAACCGCGGAAAAAGTCTTTGAGCATCTGGGCACATTCCTCCGCCAAAACGCCCGCCAAAACAGGCACCTGGTGATTGAAGCGCGGCTCGGCCAGCAGATTCATCAATGTCCCGGCACACCCTGCCTTTGGATCGCCCGCTCCGTACACTACCTGCTCGATGCGGCTTTGCACGATCGCCCCGGCGCACATCGGACAAGGCTCTAGTGTGACGTACAGCGTGCAGCCGATCAGCCGCCAGCCGCCCAGCCGTTCGCTGGCCTCGCGGATCGCGATCATTTCCGCGTGCAGCGTAGGGTCTTTTTGCGTTTCCCGCAAATTGTAGCCGCGCCCGACAATTTCCCCGTCGCGGACGATGACAGCGCCAATCGGCACCTCGCCGAGCGCCGCCGCCTTTTGCGCTTCTTCCATGGCGGCTCGCATGTATGCTTCGTGTTTGTTTGCTTCCATCACGATGGTTAAAACTCCTTTATAGACATTTTCAAATTACGGTCAGAGAACAGCCTGCCTTTTCCCGGTCGATTGTGCGCTTGTATGCGCTTGCCGGCAGCATGGCATTCGATCACTTGAAGCGCTAGGAACGCTTCACATGACCAGCCAATCCCCGCATAAATCAGCAGCAATCCGGGCAAATTGTGGCATCGCGAAGTTTTTGTCCATACCTGCTCACATACTCTCTGCGAGATTACATACATTAATGATGTACGGAAGATGTTTGTAATTCACAGATAGCCTCTATCTGGAGGGATGCGAGTGGGCTTAACCTCTGCAAGCACTTTGTTTGATCGTTTTCACAGTCCGACGAGAGGACAACTGGCGAAAGAAGACGTGTTTTCCCACATTGAACAAACTCTCTCTTCAATGAATGGACCGTTTGAGATTATTGTGGGAGCCGATTCCCAGTTGAAAAGTCGCGGAACGTTTTTCGCCTTGGTCATTACGGTGATTCGCCCCGGACATGGTGGGACCTTCTTTTATCACAAGTTTCAGGAACGGCGCTATTCATCCTTGCAGCAGCGGATTTTTCAAGAGGCCATGTACGCGGTAGGTCTGGCTACGGAGGTTCGGCAATATTTGCGCGATCATCAGCTCGATGCCCCCATCCGCTTGCACTTTGACATCGGCAGGAATGGCCCTACCCGTAAGTTTATCCAGTCGCTTCTGAGCCTAGCAGAAACCAACCACTTCCGGGCGGAAATCAAACCAAACTCCTTCTGTGCGTCTACGATTGCTGACAAGTTCACGAAGTAATGAAGAGCATCCATTCTTCCTTGAACAAAGCGTGCAGGCGGATTGCTGTTGGACGCATCCGCCCGCTTTGTTTGGATTCTTCGCTCATCGGGTCACGTACTTCTGGACAAGCAGGCGAAAATCCTTCTGCCAGGTCCATAACCGGATACATAGACTGTTTTTTGGTACACATCCTGTATAAAACAGGGTGATTGACAACGCTCGGGCATGTAAGCTATTATAAGCATTAATTGAAGCGTTTTCACAAGGCGTGTTACTGGTAATGCAGGCATGAGCCGAGAAGATCTTTTTCTTGAAAAAGGTTTTTTCGGCTCTTTTTTGTCTAAAGGTGGTGGAATTACGTGTCCCGTGAACAGGAAAAAACATATGCGATTACGCGTGTGTTGAACCATAACGTCGTACTGGTGGAAGAACCCGGCACCAAGCTGGAAATTGTGCTGTTCGGAAAAGGAATCGGTTTTGGCGCAAAGCCTGGGAACACGATCCCCGCCCATGACCCTCGTGTGGAGAAGCGCTTCAGGCTGGAAAATGAAAGCCACCAAAAACAGTACCAAACCATACTCAGTCAGGTCGATCCTGCTGTGGTAGGGATCGCGGAAGAAATTATCGCGCTCATCGCCAGTGAAATTACACCGCAGCTCAACGAACACGTCCACGTCGCTCTGCCCGACCATATCCAGTTCGCGATTTACCGCTTGCGCAACGGCATGGAGATCGTGAATCCGTTCCTGTTTGAAATCCAGACGCTCTACACAAAAGAGTACACGCTGGCAAAACGGGCAGCGGACATGATTAAAAAGGCATTCGATCTGGATATTCCAGATAGCGAAATCGGTTTTCTCGCCTTGCACATTCACTCGGCGATCAGTTACTTGCCTGTCAAAAAGGCGGTACAGTTTACGAACGTCATCAGCGAATTGGTCAGCATGATCGAGCAGCGGACAGACAGAACCATCGAACGAAGCACCGTCGATTACGTCCGGCTCATTACCCATCTGCGTTTTGCTGTGGAGCGCATCCGCCAGCAAAAGACCATTCACAACCCGCTTCTCGACCGGGTCAAAACGACGATTCCGGAAGCCTACGAGCTGGCGTCCGAGCTGGCTGCCTATATTTCCAACCGGCTGGAGGTCACTGTCCCGGAAGACGAGGTCGGCTACATGGCCTTGCATGTTTATCGCTTGTTGCAGCAACAACCGTAATCCCACAAATTCAAATTGATGATAATCCTGCGTGTTACTAGTTCGACTAGGCATGAGCGGTGAGATCATACGGACATAGTAAGTATGTCGTCGTATGGATCAGACCGTCTCATGCCTATTTTCGTTCAGACGCAAAAGGAGGAACTTATGCTACGCAGTCTGTTTTCCCGTAAAAAACAACAACAAGAAATCACTTTCCTCGCTCCTTTGACCGGGAGTGTTGTCCCTTTGTCGGAAGTGCCCGATCCCGTCTTTGCCGGGAAGGTCGTAGGCGACGGCGCTGCGATTCTGCCTGCGGAGGGCGTCTTGTACGCTCCTGTCGACGCAAAGGTCACTCATCTGTTCCCTACCCATCACGCCATTGGCTTGTCGACAGACAGCGGCGTGGAGCTGCTCATGCATATCGGGATTGATACCGTGAAATTGCAGGGCAAAGGCTTTACCCCGTTCGTCTCGGTAGGTGACCAGGTGAAAGCAGGCGACAAGCTGATTCAGTTCGATATCGCCGTCTTGCAGGAGGCAGGATGCCCGATCGTCACCCCGATCGTCATTACCAACGGCGATGTCGTCGCGGAAAAAAACGTGGTAGCACAAGGCAATGTCGCGGCAGGCCAGGAGCCGCTGATGACTGTTGTCCTGAAATAGAAGAAGCACCTGTTGGGGGAGGTACACCATGATTCAATTCGAAGTAACGGTCACGGTTGAAGGCGGGCTGCACGCTCGCCCGACCGCTCTTTTGGTAAATCGCTCGGCGCAATCCCAAGCGAAAATCACCTTGAGCAAAGGTGACAAGCAAGCGGACGGCCGCAGCATTTTGGGGATCATGACCTTGGGCGTGACCCAAGGCGACAAGCTGATCGTCTCGGTGGAGGGAGAAGATGAGGAAAAAGTAGCTTCCTCGCTCCAGCAATTTTTTGAACAGTCTTTTGAGAGCGAATGAGCGGTGAAAGAAGGTGAAACAGGCATGTTGAAAGGAATCCCGGTTTCTTCTGGCATCGCGATCGCCCCTGTCGTCATTTTGGCACACGATGCTCCGGCTGCTCCGGCTGTGACCGCGCAAGGCGCGCCGGCAGACACAAGCAAAGAGCTGGAGCTGCTCGCCAGAAGCGTGGAGCAGTCGCGCGAACAGTTGGAAAAGTTGAGAGAGCAAACAGAGGAGCAATTAGGCGCAGAAAAAGCAGCGATTCTCTCCGCGCATATTGCTTTTCTGGAGGACCCCGCTTTTGTCGGGGAAATGACCTCTCTGATCGAAAACAGGCAGGTGGCCGCTGCTGCTGCCGTACAGCAAGTGTCCGACCAGTTTGTCGCCCTGTTTGAAAGCATGGACGACGCCTATATGAAAGAACGGGCGGACGATATTCGCGATGTGAGCCGCCGCCTGATTCGCAACCTCTCCGGCACAGGACAGGAGGCAGTCTTCCCGGAAGAACCGTTTATTTTGGCCGCGTGGGATGTCACTCCTTCGGAAACGCTGCAGCTTCCGCTCGCATTTGTGCGGGGCATTGTCACGGCAAAAGGCGGCGCGACCTCGCACGCAGCGATTTTGGCCCGTTCTCTGGGGATTCCGGCTGTCATGGGCGCCGGGGAACAACTGCTGGAAAAAGTAGCTGCTGGCAGCCTGCTGATTCTCGATGGCGCTACAGGCGAGCTGATCGCAGCGCCAGACGCGAAAACATTGGCACGCTACGAGGAAAAAGCCGCCAAGGAAGCCGCTGAGCGTGCAGCCTACGCGGTATTGAAGGAATTGCCCGCCGAAACGATCGACGGCCATCGCGTTCATTTAATGGCCAACATGGCGGTTCCCGAAGAGGCAGCAGCGCTCGCCGCTTCCGGCGTAGAAGGAATCGGTTTGTTCCGCTCCGAGTTTTTGTTCATGGACCGCAGCACGCTGCCAGACGAGGAAGAACAGTTTGCGGCCTACAAGCAGGTCGCTACAGCCTTTGGCGAAAAACCTGTCATCATTCGCACGCTCGACGTCGGCGGCGACAAGCATTTGCCGGCTCTCGAACTGCCGCAGGAAGATAATCCGTTCCTCGGCTTTCGGGCGATGCGCATTTCCCTGGCCCGGCCAGAGCTGTTCCTCGTTCAGTTACGGGCGCTATTGCGCGCCAGTGCCTTTGGACGCCTGCTCATCATGTTCCCGATGATTTCCCACCTGGAGCAGTTGCGGCAAGCCAAGCAATTGTTCGAACAGGCAAAAGCGGAGCTGCGGGAAAAAGGGATCGCTTTTGACGAACAGATCGCAGTCGGCATGATGATGGAGATTCCGGGCGCTTGCCTGCAAGCGGACGCCTTTGCCAAAGAGGTAGACTTCTTCAGCATCGGGACCAACGATCTCGTGCAATACACGCTCGCCGTAGACCGAATGAACGCGAACGTAGCCAGCCTCTACAGCTACTACCACCCTGCGGTGCTGCGCCTCATCTCGCACGTCATCGAAGCCTCTCACCGCGCGGGAATATGGACCGGGCTATGCGGAGAGATGGCGGGCGATTCGCTCGCGACCGAGCTTTTGCTTGGCCTGGGCCTCGACGAGTTCAGCGGTGCGGCCTCGGTAATGCCAAAGGTCAAGGAGCGCATTCGTGCCACAAGCATGGAAAAAGCGAAGCGACTCGCAGAGTACGCTCTGACGCTTTCGACCGTGGAAGAGGTCGTGCAGTTTTTGCGAGACAAAACCGAATAAACGGTTTTGTCCCTCATTGTTTGTAAGCGATTTCACCGTTCTTTTTCCGATCAAAACAGTTTCTCTCCGGCCTGTTTGTTATGTCCTCATCTCTTGTACTCATCCGGAGAGCAGCTTTTTTGATAGACATCTCATTCCAAGGAGGTTTTACTTATGCTTGCCTTTTTGCAACGGATTGGGAAAGCACTCATGCTTCCCGTCGCCACCTTGCCAGCAGCGGCGCTTTTGCTCCGCTTTGGCGCCATCAACTACGTGACTGAATTTCGTCTCGGCGAATCTGTTGGCGGTTTTTTGAATCAGTACATCGCGCCCTTTTTGTTCGCAGGCGGATCGGCCATCTTTGACAACCTGCCGCTGATTTTCGCCGTCGGTGTCGCGATCGGGCTTGCCGGGGATGCCGTCGCCGCACTGGCTGCCGTGATCGCCTACATGGTGTTAACCTCGGTGCTTTCCAAAGTTCCCGCTGCCATGCCGTTTATCGCGGACGACGTCAAGCTGAACATGGGAGTGCTTGGCGGTATTTTGGCGGGCGGAGTCGCTTCCTACTGCTACAACCGCTACCATAACATCAAGCTACCGGAGTGGCTCGGATTTTTCGGCGGCAAACGATTCGTACCGATCATCACTTCGCTTAGCATGGTTATCATCGGTCTGTTGTTCGGGATCATCTGGGGTCCGATCCAGGACGCGCTCAACAATATGGGGAACTGGATTGTCAGCCTTGGCGCTCTTGGAGCAGGTCTGTTCGGCTTCTTTAACCGTTTGCTCATTCCATTCGGTCTGCACCACGTGCTCAACGCAATTGCCTGGTTCCAGATTGGCGATTTTACCGACACGACCGGGAAAGTCGTACACGGCGACCTGCACCGCTTCTTCGCTGGCGACAAATCAGCAGGCATGTTCATGACAGGCTTCTTCCCGATCATGATGTTCGCGCTGCCAGCGGCCGCCTTGGCCATCATTCACTCAGCCAAGCCGGAAAAACGCCAAGCAATCGCTTCTGTGTTCATCGGTACCGCGCTCGCTTCCTTCCTGACCGGGATTACCGAGCCGTTGGAGTTCGCGTTCATGTTCGCCGCTCCGCTGCTGTATGTGCTGCATGCGATTTTGACCGGGGTTTCCGGGTATATCGTGACCGCGATGGGCATCAAGCACGGATTTGGCTTCTCCGCGGGTCTGATTGACTACGGACTGAACTTCCCGCTCTCCACAAACGCATGGTGGATCATTCCGATCGGTCTGGCGTTTGCCGTCGTTTACTACTTCCTGTTCCGTATCCTGATCGTCAAGTTCAACATCAAAACGCCGGGGCGCGAAGACGATGAAGTAGTGGAAAGCGCAGCTTCCGGCAGCAACTCCACGCAGGAAAAGGCGCTAAAAGTGCTCGCCCTCATCGGCGGAAAAGAAAACATCGTCAGCGTCGACGCGTGCATTACCCGCCTGCGCCTCGTGCTGAAAAACGACAAGATCGTCAATGAAAAAGGGTTGAAAGACCTGGGGGCAGCAGGAGTCATGAAGCTCGGCCAGGGCAGCGTGCAGGTCGTCTTCGGGACGCAGTCCGAGCTGTTGAAGGACGAAATCAAAAAGCTGTAGGCTTTGCTTTTCCCCAATAAATATGCCCGGTATTGGCAACAGCCGTACCGGGCTTTTTCGTATTGGCATAGAGTCCCCTCGTTCGAATGAGATGCTTGGTTTTGCCTGCCTCATGAACCCGGAAAAAATGACGCAGCTTCTCTAAAAATGCCGGGCATTGGAGCCAACGAGCGCCCGTTCTGACGGGAACAGCTCCTTTTGCTCCAACTCGGTTTCAAACCGCATGAGCCGATCCAAAAATCCTGCGCATGCCGATTCGCTGTATGGCGCCATCATCTCGATTTCGTAGGATAATGTTTTTTTCCATAATTCAAGCTGTCTCCTATTCGCCTCCCATGCTTCCAATTCCACCCACCCCTTATCTGATATACCTTTGCTAAAACAACAAAAACAAACTCATAAAAAGTTCATTCAGGCTACATTTCAGCTTCTTTGCTAAAATCGGCAGATGGTTTGCCTTGAAATCGTACTCTCCCTTCTCGTACTTCAAGTATGTGGAAGCATTGCGAAAACCGAGTGACTCCGCCATTTCCTGCAGCGTGAGCTTGCACTCACTCCTACGTTTTGCGATAAATGGGAGGTTTAGACGTTCCATATTCAGTTTCCCTCTTCCTTTGCAGAAATGGCAAATATTTATAGTTACATGATATCGTTTCAATTTCAGCAAAGTCAACACATTATTTGTCGTTTTAGCAATCTTGTTTTTTCCGTTATGGAAAATTGTTAGAATGATATTGCCAAAACGAAAAAGGTGGTTTCACGATGTCCATAGTCGGTCAAAGGATAAAATGGCTGCGCGAGCAAAAGCAGTGGTCACAAATCCAATTAGCTGAAAAGCTTGGCATTCACAACACAGTTTTGTCGCGAATTGAATCGGGCGAAAAGAAAGGCGTAGATTCCCAGTTGATCTCCAAAGTCGCCGACCTGTTTGACGTATCGACCGATTACCTTCATGGAAGAACAGATAACCCCACGCCATTTTGGCGGCAAGCATCTGTGCGGGAAACACCTATTCCCTTCTTGGACATAGACGGGTTAACGGAAGAGGAACTTACCGAAATCAAGCGGCATATCGAATTTGTAAAATGGAAATCGAGACAGAACGGGTCGCAAGAAGACAACTAGAGAACCGTGAAAACCTCTCTCCAACCTGATCGTGGAGGGGCAAACGGACGCTGAAGCGCTTCGTCATCGCGTTCAAATGGTATAGGCATTAGAAAACCCCTGGGCCACAGGGGTTTTTGCGTGGAATGAAATACGTACAACACAGGCTCCGTCAACAGCCCGGCGAAGCCTTTTTTTCATGTATGTTCTGCTTTACTCTGCGCTGTCGTCTGGTCCAGCTCAATCCAGCTCTGGGCCCATGATTCGATCCCCTTGATTACTGGCTCCAGAGCCTTCCCCATCTCTGTCAAAGAATATTCTACCCGTACAGGCGCCGAGTCTGTAAACACTTGCCGATGCACAAGCCCTTCTTTTTCGAGGTCTTTCAGCCGTTCAGAAAGTAGCCTTCCGCTTACCGGCAGGGCCCCTTCCAACGCACAGAAACGCTGTGGTCCAGAAAGCAACTGGTACAAGATTAACCCTGTCCATCGTTTTCCCAGCAGTTGCATGCCTTTTTCAAACTTCGGACAGAGGGAAGACTGTTTCATTCGTATCACCTCATTCTCCTTTCAGTATACCGCTCTTTCTTCAATCCATCAAAATGAATGATTACTTTGTGCCTAATAATTCGCACTTTCCAGCGTTTGTAAATTTTCCATAACGTATTGACATATACAATAATTAATATATACTTACTAACGAAAAGTAACTATGTTACTGATATAAACTGATTCGGAGGTAATCATACATGGAAAATCGTTTTGAATGGAGCGCTCTTGTTTTGCGCATCGTCGTTGGCCTTACGTTTGCCATCCACGGCGTCGCCAAATTTCAGATGGGACTCGAAAACGTGGCCGGATTCTTTGGCACGCTGGGATTGCCTGCATTTATCGCCTATCTGGTTGCTTTCCTGGAGGTTGTCGGCGGGATCGCCCTGATCGCCGGACTTGGCACTCGCGTCTTTTCCGCCGCGCTGGCTGTCGTCATGATTGGTGCCGTTGCCAAAGCAAAGCTGGCAGCCGGCTTCATGGGTGGAGAAAGCGGCGCTGGCTATGAGCTGGAGCTTGCGCTGTTCGCCATCCTGCTCGCGCTCAGCATTAGCGGCAGCTCCAAGTTTGGACTCGATCAAATTTTGTTTGGAAAAAGATCGGTTGAGTAAGGTGTAGCGTAGCCTCTTGATCCCACGCAAAAAAGCCAGTGAGCAAAAGGCGGTGTGTCTGCCTTCTCCACTGGCTTTTTCACAATGGGCCGGAACCGGGGAGCCATTAAAATTTTTGCGGGAACTCATCCAGCATTTTTTTGTTGATGATCCTGATCTTTTCTGGCGGCGAGTTCTTGTTTTCCGCACTGATAAACACCGAGTTGTCCCCCGCTTCATACAGAAGCAGATACTCCCCGTCTACCATGCTTTCGCCTTCATCTACAGGCGTACCCCATCCCTGCTGAATCGTTTCCAGTGTGGCCGTCCCCAAGCGACTGCCCTCCAAGTCAATCGCATATACGCGATCCGCCCCGTCAAAAAAGACGATGCCATCGTCCAGTTTTTCCAGGACAGCATACTGCCCGCCATCCAAGAAGTCTTTCTTGACCACCGCGCCGTACCGCTTGACGACTTCTTCCTTTTTCATTCCGATTGAAATATCGAAGCCGTTGATTTCGTTATTTGCGAGCAGCTTTAAAAAGTTGTCGTCTAAAATCAGTTGCGCTGTTAAACCCGGCTGCTCTGCTGGCAATGGCTTCTCGTTGTTCGCTTCGTTTTGCCCCGCTCCGTTGTTCTCGTTTTGGACAGGGGACTCTGGTTTTGGCTGCTGCCCGTCTGTCGGTTTGGCCTCCGGGGGCACGGGAACACTCGCCTCGGGGGAACAGCCGATTGCAAGTATGCTCGCTGTCATTACGGCCATTGCCATACATACTAATCGTCTCATGGGTCATGCCTCCTGCTTTATCTTTTCATCGCTGCAACATTTTTACATTTTTAGAGTCGAACTAATAAGAACGGAGGTGCTAGCTATGCCTGTCTGGTTACTGGTCACAATCATTTGCGTGGGTCTTTTGCTGATTGGGAGCTTAGTCGATTGGAGAGCGAAAAGGAAGAAGCAAACATTGCTCATCGACAATAACAATCGCAATTCGCTCGATGAAGGATATGATTCAAGAGGGCGGGATGATTTTCACTAATGTTAGTACGTTGTTTGATGATGTTTTGTTTCCAAAAAAAAAAACGATTTTTCTGAACGTTACTTTGTTTTCAATTGGCTAAAAAACGGAGTGATCCACAAAGGTATTTTCGTCCATTAGCATTTAGAATTCTAGATGATCTGTATATAAATGTCAGTCAAGCAGACGAGACTACTTTTGACTCCCGAGTGATTCCTTCCTTGAAATCACTCGGGTTAATCTTAATCAAGACTTTTTCTGTAAATATCCTTGTACCTGGTTTCATACTCGCAAACAATGGATAGTTCTTTTGCATGAAATGACGTAGAAATCCCATATTCAATAAGATAGGAGAAATATTCCTTAGCTAGTGAAAACAGATTATCTATCAATTCTTTCTCTGGTAGTTCAACCTGTACAATCCTGTTTCCGTCTCTTGTTGCTGTCAACAACAGCTTATTTTCACCTGTTTTCCTCAAACCAATTGTGATTACACTTAACCCGTAAACGTTATCGCTAATTGCTTTTTCAGCACTTAGGTAGTAATCCTCAACCAATGCAATCAGTTGCGTGAGCAGCCTGGCTTCGCAAAACCGGAAATCAGATACTTGTTTACCCTGACTCGTAATCACCAGTGCTTCCATAAAATTGCTATCGCTTGGATCAATAGCTCCCTGAATTTCAGTTTTGTTTTGAATAGGGATAAGAACTTTTTCGATACAGCGAAAATCGATGTTATCTGAGGGGAGAGTAATGTATAGCTTCATATCAATCATATTCATAGGAACTCCCTTATCTTATTTTTCGTTATATTCCACACTATAGTACGGTATTTTCGCGATATTTTTCGTGAAATGTGAGAAAGAAGCCTTATCCATTCTAGATAAAGGCTTTCTTTTCGTTGGGATTTGTTATCTATTCCGCTTGATTATAACTAATAGGGAATACAGAAACCACACGCTCACCTGACATGATGACTCTGTATACCTTGCCTTTATGATATCCATCATATGGGATTACTTTTTTGTTATTGATGTTTTTCGCCATTTCCTTCCCGTTAAACGAATAATCAATCACGCTTTCAATAACATCTTCAACGTAAGAGAATTCAGTACCCGGATTAAAAAATGAATTTTTTGCCTTTTGATATGTACTAAATGTCGACCAGTACTCTGGGAAGTGTCTCGTAACAATGTGCAGCATTCCCATAGTTACGTCCCCATAGGCTAAGTACACTTGTTCTGAACTATTCGGTAAATCATAAAACCTAATGATAGCCGAAGATTTTGGTAATCCTTCTCCTCGATCACGAATGTCTCCTCTATCAAAAGTGCCATTGTCCAGATAGTACTCTTTTAGAGCCTCACCCGCTTTATCTGGATCTTCTTGGTCAAAGAAAAGTTCATCTCCATTTTTTAATATGAATTTTATGTTTTGAATACAGGATAATCCTGGCAACTGTGTTTATGACTCCTCCTCTTCTTAGTTCGTTTTTACTTTCAGATTGATTTACGCCAATATCTTCTGTTCTTTCGTTCAACTTAATTAAAGACTCGTCGGACTCTTCGTTCAAGTGCTTGACACCCTTGTACGCTTCGGCCTGAACTTGTGTTTCGCTTGTTATTGCTGTTTGACTTTTGCTTGCTGAAACTGGTGTGACAGCAAGCGCAAGCATAGAAAAAGCAAGGAATGCAGAAAGGAATTTTTTCATTTTGTACAACCCTTCTAAAAATGTAATTTTTTACAAGGCAAAATATAAC
>NZ_JBYSWV010000013.1:0-100125 GCF_058781555.1 Brevibacillus sp. FW306-2-1A-C05A | reverse complement strand
TTAGCATAAGTTTCCCTATGTTATCCCAGTCTGAGAGGCAGGTTGCCTACGTGTTACTCACCCGTCCGCCGCTAGCCCCCGAAGGGACTCGCTCGACTTGCATGTATTAGGCACGCCGCCAGCGTTCGTCCTGAGCCAGGATCAAACTCTCCAATAAAGTTTGTTACTGGTTCAAAGCTGGCAAATCATTTAATGATAGACTCATCAACGCTTTCGCTGTTCAGTTTTCAAGGAGCATTTCACTTTCTTTTTTCATCAGCACCTCGTGGCGCCGACCTTTTAAACTATATCATACCTTCTTTTTAAAATCAAGGGTTATTTTTAGAAGTTCTTAGCTTTTTTCATTCTGTTTAAAAACCCTTTCAAAAGCGACAAGAGTTATCTTAACAAGTCCAGAGCAAAAACGCAAGTACAAACATACTGGAATTTTACTCCATATTCTCAATGCCCAAAACCATGGGCAGTTCCGTCAAAGAATGGATGATCGCTCTCGGCACAAACTGCTCTGGCAGCTCTTGTAACCCGTTGTTTTGGCACTCCCTCCGCCCTTTCTCCGTGCACAGCTCGCGCACTCTCTGGTCACGCACTCTCATATAAGGAGAGATTCCTTTTGCTGCCTCTGGCATTTTTCTTTCTATAAGCACAGATACGATCTTCATTTGATTAGCCGGATGCACGTCGTGATCCAACCGATCTCCTACGTGAGCCAGCACCTCGCCTGGCAGATGCTGAAAAATCGCCGAATCGGGCTTGCCTGTGCCAGCGCGCTCCGGGGTAATGATCGCCTCAAACAGCTCGAGTATGCCCAGCACCTCCATCACAGGAGCCTGATACTTGTAAAAGCCGTTGGTGACCACTGCAAGCGCGAAGCCTTCGCCTCTGAGCTTTCTCAAAGTCTCCGGTATTCCCTGCTCCAGCAAATGCACCTTGGGCGGCACACAATGCTTCCGCACCAGCGCTTCGATATCGACGCCCGGCTGCACACCGAGAGCGGCGCATCGGACAGACAGCATATCATCCCAGTCGTAGGCTGCCACCCATTGGCGCAGGGCCATTCGCTTTTCATGCTCCGCGATCAGTTCAGCAACGATGTCATGCTCACGCCCGAGCTTTCTGGAAACTGTACTCGCCACCTCTGGAAATACCCAGGCACCGAAAGGATTTTGCATCAGCGTTCCATCCAAATCCAAAGTAATCCAGCGCTTGTTCATCGCTCTCCCCCTCTCCCGTAAACGCCCAGGACGCGCTCATCCGTAGACAAAAACTACTGCCATAACTGCCCAGCAGCAAAAGCACCCCACTCCTCATCGTATTCACGTAAGCGTCAAATAGCCCACACCTTGTCGCCAAGATGTGGGCTGATCTATGCTGGAATCAGGATTGGAACACGCGGCAGGTCAGTGGTAGCGAAGGCGACCAAGGGAGTAAACTGTCCAACGCTTCTGGATTTTTCGGATCGGGAAGCTGCGGGAGTTGCTCGAACAAGAACATCAAGTACTTGAAGGGGTTCAACCCATTCTCTTTGGCCGTTTCAATCACACTATAGATGATCGCACTGGCCTTTGCACCGCGTGGCGTATTGGCGAACAGCCAGTTCTTTCTTCCGATTACAAAAGGCTTGATGGAGCGCTCACTGCGGTTGTTATCAATCTCCAGTCGCCCGTCGCTCAAGAACGCCGTCAGCTTGTCCCATTGATTCAAGCTGTAAGCAATCGCTTGTCCAAGCAGGCTTTTCGGCAAGGTACGGGATCGCTGCTGGCGCAGCCATGCCAAATAGGCATCCAGAACGGGGCGACTGCGCTCCATTCGGATGGCATAGCGTTCTTCCGGGGCGGCATCTTTGCATTCTCGCTCAATGGTAAAGAGCTGATTGCAGAACTGGAGTCCCTGCCAGGCAGCTGTTTCGGTTTTGTCTTGCGAAGCAGGCAGTGCCTTCAGCGCTTCATCAAACTTGCGGCGCGCATGTGCCCAGCATCCGATCAGTTTCACACCGGACACCTTGTGGTATCCAGGATACCCGTCCACGTGCAGGTAGCCGTTGAATCCCGCCAGAAACTTTCGGGGATGTTCACCGCCGCGCGTTGGCTGGTAATCGTACAGAACGATGGGCGGTCCCGTACGACCGGTTCGGTACAACCACAGATAGGACTGTGTCTGCGCTGTCTTGCCCGGCTCGCACAGCACCTGCAATGTCGTTTCGTCGGCATGCGCGATGTCTTGGTTCAGCAGATGCTCGTGCATACGGTTTGTCAGTAGCGAAAGCCACTGCTCTGCGCCGAAGATCATCCAGTTGGCAAGCGTCTGCCGCGAGAGGGTGAGACCTAGACGGGCAAACTGTTGCTCCTGTCGGTACAGCGGCTGGCTGTCCACATACTTCTGGCTCATCACATGCGCGAGGATCGAAGGGGAAGCCAAACTTCCCGGATAAACCGGCTTTGGCATGGGAGCCGTTACGATGGGCGTGTGTATCTCCTCACGTTCGCAACGACGGCACGCATACACCTGACGCACATGGCGCAGCACTTTCACTTCCGCCGGAATGACCGTGATTTCGTTTCGTGTCTCCGTGCTCATCGCATGGAGCGCACCACCGCAGCACGCGCAAACTTGTGCAGCCTCGGGCAACTCATACAGGATCGTTTCCACAGGAAACGAATCCAGCTTGGCCTCGCGGCTACCTGTAGCCTTCTTGCGGCTGTAAGTCACTGTCTCGATATCTGGTTCCTGTGAGACAGGGGTCGCCAACACTTCCGCTTCGTTAAACAGCTGTAGTTCCAGTTGATCCGGATGCGTCTTCTCGCTGGAAGCGCCGAAGCGCTTCTGCTGGGCAAGACGGAACTGTTCTTCGTACCACTTGAGTTTGGCAGTTAGCTCCGCATTTTGCTGCTGCAGTTTGGCAAGCTGTGCCTCATATTCTTCGGTTGTAAGGGCAGGGAAATCCACTCGATTTTTCATTCTTTTTCTTTTCGGCAAAGAGCTTCATATTCCCTGCCAAAAAGTGTGTCGAAACCACAAACAGTTGCGTTAGATGACCGTACAGGCAGTGACTGGTGGATGCGCTTGCCTCTAGCTCAGGGAAAGTCCATCCAGCAACCAGCGCAGCTCACGGCTGGAGACCGTTACCGGCTCTCCATTGCCGGTTGGCCACTGGAACGTCCCGCGTTCAAGACGGCGGTAGAAGAGCCAGAAGCCGTTATGCTCCCAGTACAGGATCTTGAGCTTGTTGCGGTCACGATTGCAGAACACGAACAGGCACGGGGAGAAGGGATCAAGCCTGAATCCTTCTTGCACGAGCGCCGCCAGACCGTCAATGGATTTTCGCAGATCGGTGAAGCCGCATGCCAGATAGACCCGATCAATCTGGATGGAGTTCAGCATAAGGCCTGGAGCGTCCGAACCACGTCGGACAGGAGTACGGGGTTGTAGCCGGGGCGGATTTCAATCACGGCCGCACCCACTTTGACCAGTAACAGAGATTCTGTGTTCTCCTGCGGTTGGTGCACGTTAACTGGGACCCACTGCGGGGGACGAACAGAGGATTCTTTTGAATCCCGAAATTTCCGCAGCCAATACCATAGCTGTCTGGTGGTAACTTCATTTTCAGCGCACCATTTCTCAGCGGTAAGGCCACTGGCGCGATAATCGTTGATTCGTGCCTCCCACTGTTCACGGAGATCCGTTTGCTTCATCTACATCCTCCTCACTTGATTCTGAGGAGATTATCTCAAAGTGCGGTCTGTGTTTTGAAGGTGGGATTTATTTGACGCTTACGTATTCACCAGTCGCCAAAAAGCGCCCACAGCAGAAACTCCGGCCTCACCCCGCTCTTTTGGCGCAAGCAGGTTTCCGCACATAAAAAAAGAGACAGACTAATGTCTGCCTCTTTTTGCAGAAAACGGCGAACCGCTTTCTTACATCATGCCCATGCCGCCCATGCCACCCATGTCTGGCATGCCCATAGGCGATTTGTTTTCTTCTGGTTTGTCAGCAATTACTGCTTCTGTAGTCAGGAACATAGCTGCTACAGATGCAGCGTTGGACAGTGCGGAGCGAGTTACTTTCGCTGCGTCAACGATACCAGCTTCGAGCATGTTTACATACTCTTCGGTAGCTGCGTTGAAACCAATGCCCACTGCTTCTTTTTTCAGGCGCTCTACGATTACAGAACCTTCCAGTCCTGCGTTCGCAGCGATTTGACGAACCGGCTCTTCCAGGGAACGGAGTACGATTTGTACACCTACAGCCTCTTCGCCTTCTACTTTGATTGCTTCTACCGCTTTGATCGCGTTAATCAGAGTAGTACCACCGCCAGGTACGATACCTTCTTCTACTGCAGCGCGAGTAGAGTTCAGAGCGTCCTCGATGCGGAGTTTTTTCTCTTTCAGTTCGGTTTCAGTAGCTGCACCGACTTTGATAACTGCTACGCCGCCAGCCAGTTTAGCCAGACGCTCTTGCAGTTTTTCGCGATCGAAGTCGGAAGTAGTGTCTTCGATTTGTTGACGGATTTGGGATACGCGGCTTTCGATAGCTGCTTTGTCGCCAGCACCTTCAACGATAGTTGTGTTTTCTTTGGTAACCACGATTTTGCCAGCGCGGCCCAGTTGCTCCAGCTTAGTGGATTTCAGGTCCAGACCCAGCTCTTCTGTGATTACTTCGCCGCCAGTCAGAGCAGCGATGTCTTGCAGCATAGCTTTGCGGCGATCGCCGAAGCCAGGAGCTTTCACCGCTACGGCTGTGAAGGTACCACGCAGTTTGTTCACTACGAGAGTAGCCAGCGCTTCGCCTTCCACGTCTTCTGCGATAATCAGGAGCGGTTTGCCGCTTTGTACCACTTGCTCCAGTACAGGCAGAACTTCCTGGATGTTGGAGATTTTTTTGTCAGTAATCAGGATGTAAGGGTTGTTCAGAACCGCTTCCATCTTGTCAGTGTCAGTAATCATGTAAGGGGAAGCGTAGCCGCGGTCAAATTGCATACCTTCTACTACTTCCAGCTCAGTTACGAAGCCTTTGGACTCTTCAACGGTGATGACGCCGTCTTTGCCCACTTTTTCCATAGCTTCTGCGATCAGGTTACCCACTTCTTGATCGTCAGCGGAGATCGCAGCAACTTGTGCGATGGAGGACTTGTTCTCAACTGGCTTCGCGATGGATTTGATTTCTTCTACAGCAGCACGAACAGCTTTTTCCATACCGCGACGGATTACCATCGGGTTAGCGCCGGCTGTTACGTTTTTCAGACCTTCGCGGATCATAGCTGCAGCCAGAACGGTTGCAGTAGTAGTACCGTCACCTGCGATGTCGTTCGTTTTGGTAGCAACTTCTTTAACCAGTTGCGCACCCATGTTTTCGTAAGCGTCTTCCAGCTCGATTTCTTTCGCGATGGTTACGCCGTCGTTTGTAATCAGCGGAGAACCGAATTTTTTCTCCAGAACCACGTTGCGTCCTTTTGGTCCGAGAGTTACTTTCACTGCGTTTGCCAAAGTTTCCACACCGCGGAGCATGGAGCGGCGAGCGTCTTCAGAGAATTTGACTTGTTTTGCCATCTAAAACTCAACCTCCTGTTATGTGTATTGTCGTTCGACTTCCTATGTCAAGAGCCTTAACCGATGATCGCGAGGATATCGGATTCGCGCAGCACGAGGTATTCTTTATTGTCTACCTTTACTTCAGTACCAGCGTATTTGGAGAAGATTACTTTATCGCCTTCTTTTACTTCCAAAGCGATGCGCTCGCCGTTGTCGGCAACACGGCCAGAACCAACTGCGATTACTCGGCCTTCTTGCGGTTTTTCCTTTGCAGTATCAGGCAAAACGATACCGCTTGCAGTCGTTTCGTCTTTGGAGATAGCTTCGATTACCACACGGTCACCCAATGGCTTAAGCACTAAAAACACCCTCCTCAAAAAATGTAGGTAAACAAATTTTTCTGTTGTTAGCACTCACTTGTTATGAGTGCTAACACCCAATTCCTATAATAATGAATCGCTATGTACTTTGCAAGTAGTTTCCCTCATTTTTTCTCAACCGCTAGTCTCCATTTGCAGTTTCTCTAGCAAATGATTTTTCTAGCAAAACGGTTCTAGCAAACAGACCGGCTCATATAAATCAAACAAACGATCAGACAAGCCTGCCAAGGA
This sequence comes from Brevibacillus sp. FW306-2-1A-C05A, assembly GCF_058781555.1. Lineage (NCBI taxonomy): Bacteria > Bacillati > Bacillota > Bacilli > Caryophanales > Paenibacillaceae > Brevibacillus > Brevibacillus sp. FW306-2-1A-C05A. The sequence continues at coordinate 93,989 of NZ_JBYSWV010000013.1, read as the reverse complement.
GGGATATGTTCCATGCATAAATGGCTCTGGATCGGCCTGATTGCCCTCGGTGTGCTGGGAATCAGCCGTTTGTTCTCATCGGACACCACTTCCTTTATACGGGTAAACATCTACCCTTCCGCCATCTTTTGGGACGGACGCCAAATCGCCACTGGCGGAAAGCAAGGGTATTACGTAGAAAGAGGCCAGGAGGTGCCCGCTTCCCTGGAGTATCGGGGAACGCTCTACGTCCCGCTTTCCATGATCGGACGGCACCTGAACAAACCAGTTGGCTGGGACAAAGCCTCTCATTTTGCCTGGGTCGGTCAGCCGCCGACGATCCCGACGGAGCTGCCTGCCGACAACAGCACTTCTCCGGCTGCTCCCAAACCGGACGAGGCTATACCCGCAAGCGCGCCGGCGCCAACTGCTCCGGCAAAAGCTACAGCCACAGACGCCTCTTCGCAGCAAGAGTCCGCTACGCTGTTCGGGCTGACTATCGGGACGCCTGCCGAGGAAGTCCGCAAGCTGCTGGGCGAGCCGGCGCGCAAAGACCCGAGCAGCCTTGGCTACGAATGGTGGGTGTACAACCGCGATCCGGCCCGCTACGTCCAGGTGGGCATCGCCAACGGCAAAGTAGTGGACCTGTACTCTCTCGCTCCGACCGCAATGCTGGGCAACATCGGGGTGGGCAGCAGCCTGCAAGCGCTGGAGCGGCAATACAGCCCGCAAAATACGCTCACCTTTTCCTATATGGGAGCCACCATCCAGATTACCAACCAGAAGCAGCAGCGTCCGCTCGTCATGAAGAACGGCATCCCGCACATTTTTTACCTGGACAAGCAAAATGGCAGCAAAGTGACCGGACTGCGCCTGATCGACACGCAAATGCTATTGCGCGGCGGGTTTTACGAAACGAAATGGTCGTACCAGGGGCAAGCCCCGGATTTCGATCCTCCGGCCTTGAGCGTGGGCGAACGGGAACAGGTCAACCTGGCCAATGAGCGGCAAACGCTCGATCTCGTCAATGTCTCCCGCTACCGCTACAAGCTGCCTCCCCTGCAATGGAACGAGGAAGCTGCAAAAGTAGCCAGAGCCCACAGCCTGGACATGGAAACGAACGATTACTTCGATCATGTTTCCGCGACGACCGGAAGCAGCCCGTTTGATCGTCTGAAGCAGGCCAAAATCGCCTACAGCATGGCGGGAGAAAACATCGCAGCAGGCTATCCCGACGCAATCGAAGCGCATGAAAGCTGGATGAACAGCCCCGGCCACAGGAAAAACATCCTGGAAAAAGACTTCACCCAGCTTGGCGTCGGCGTCATTACCGACTATTTCACCCAAACCTTCCTCACGCCGAGCAAGTAAGCCGCTGTCAGCGCAAACGGACGCTCGCCCTGAGCTGATCCACCGCTCCGGAAAACTCGACTACGACTGTCTCGTATTCTTTGGTGTGCAAAATCAGCCACGGGCGCCTGCCTTCTTTTTTCGGCATGATGACGAACATCTCCGCGATCTCCGTGTCGATGCCAGACGGGGCATGCTGCAACCTCTGCGGCGGTGCCAGCGGGATTTTGACGATCATCACGTGGTCGAGCGACGGATTCAGCTCCAACACGCGCCCGCTTACGGTGCGTAACAGTTGCTGCGCCTCTTTTTGAAACACGTCCGAATTGGCAAACGTCGCGACAACCTGCTGCTTGTCCGAATCGAACAGCTCTACCTGCTCTCCGCCATTGGCGGAGCCAGCCGAAAAAAACAAGGTCAAGCATAAAATTAGCCACATGTTGCCCTAACACCTCCCCTTCCTAACTTTTCTAGTATCTCCTACCTGTTTGCGATCATTCGCATCGTGGCTGCTGCCCAGCGGTGACAGCCTTGCCCAGCCGATTTTTTTCATCAAAAAAGACCCGCTGCTATCCGTCCCGATAGCAAGGGGTCTTCTCTGTGATCGTCCTTATCGTACCAGCTCGTCCGTTTCAAAGCCGCCAAATTCTTTTTCCCACTCCGCTTCTTCGCGCAGTTGCTTGCGGTAGACGATGCGCGACAGCCAAATGCTCAGCTCATAGAGCAGCAAAAGCGGGATCGTCACCATAATGTCGCTGACGATCTCGGGAGGCGTCAACGTAATGCCGACTACAGCCAGCCCAAAATAGGCGAACCGTCTCACCTTTGCCAGCCGCATCGGATTGAGGATGCGCAGACGGGTCAGAAACATCACGATAATCGGCAATTGAAACAGGATGCCAAAAGGGATGACCATGTTGAACAGGAAGCCGAAGTACTCAGCGATTCCGTAGTTCGGATCAGCCCCGATGGTCGCGGTCATGCCGGTCATAAACTGCATAATCATCGGAAAAACGACGTAATACCCAAACAAAATGCCCGTGATGAAAAGCAAACAAGCCGCCGGAATAAAGTAAAGCGAACCGCGCCGCTCATGCTCCTGCAAGCCTGGCGAGACGAAGCGCCAGAGATGATAGAGCGCAACGGGCAGCGCTACTACCGCGCCAATCAAAAAGGCAAACTGCATGTAGACGCGAAGAGCATCGGATGGATGCAAGGAAATAATCGGCACGCCATCGGCGATCGGCTCTTGCTTCAAATACTCAATCAACGGACCGGCAAAGAAAAAGCCGGCTATCAGTGCGACAACGAAAACAGCCAGCACCCATATGATGCGCTTGCGCAGCTCCGTTAGGTGTTCAACCACTGTCATTTCCTGATCTTTCATGGCAACCACCTTACCTGATTAGGCCTTCTGCTGCTCTTTTTCCATCTGAAGGCGTTCCTTTTCCAGCTTTTCGCGAATTTCTTTTTCCAGACGCTCGCGCTCCAGGCGTTCACGCACTTCCCGCTCGATTTTTTCGCGGTCAAAGGCGTCCTTCTCCGTGACGACAGCCGTTTTGGCTGGTGCTTCTTTTGCAGCCAGCTCCTTCTTTTTCGCTTCTTCGTCATCGTCGTCGTCGCTCGTCAGGCTGCGCGTTGCGTTTTTAAACTCTTTCAACGTATGGCCTACTGCTCGTCCCAGTTCCGGAAGCTTTTTCGGCCCAAAGAGCACCAGCGCCAACACCAGAATCAAAATTAATCCAGGAATCCCAATCGTACTCATGCTTTTCACTCCTTTTTCCTGTTATTTGACAGTCTAACCAGCTAGCACTTCCGTAAACCGCCATAACCGAGTCTCGTCATGTCGGAAGCGACTATTCGTTCTCCTGCAAGAATGCGCGGCAAAAATACATCGAATGAGGTAAACGGCTCATGCATCACGGCTCCGGGCAGACCGAGGATCGGGACGTCCCCTTTATAGGCGACCATCAGCATCGAGCCTGGCAGCATCGGCGTGCCGTAACGGACCACTTCCGCTCCCACTCCGGCAATCGCTCCCGGCGTCCTGTCATCCGGGTCGACGGACATGCCGCCTGTGACGAGCACCAGATCAACGCCTTCGTCGAGGAACGTAAGAATTTGTTTTTCAATCGCTTCTTTATCGTCCGGAGCAAAACGTTGATCGACTACGGTAGAGCCGAGCGCTTCCACCTTGTTGCGGATCACAGCGCCGAACTTGTCTTCGATCCGGCCGGAAAACACTTCGCTTCCGGTCGTCACAAGGCCGACCTGCTTCTCCTGGAACAGCTTCACCTCGATGATCGGGCCGTCAAACTGCTTAGCTAGCTTCTCCAGCTCCACAATGCGCTCTTCTTCGATAATCAACGGAATGATTCGGGTGGCAGCCAGCGTGTGGCCGGGGTGCACGATCTGATCGCCGTACATCGTGGAGAAGGCAATGCCCTCCAATGCATTGATGGCGTGTACCGCTTCCTCGTTGACTTTGGCAAGACCCGTCCGCGATGCTTTCATCGAGACTTTGCCCTCGTACGGAGGCGTCAGCGTCAAGCCTTGACCGGATACAGCCTTGGCGATCCGCATGCCCGCCTCTTCCTCGTGAATGAAGCCTTCTGGCATCTCCAGCACGTAAATGTGTTCCTTGCCAATGGACAAAAGCGGCTCGATATCCGCCTCCGTGATAACATGTCCTTTTTTAAACAGGCGGCCTTTAAACTCACCAGGCAAAATTTGCGTCATGTCGTGCGGCAGCATCATGCCGATCGCTTCTCGCACCGGAACTTCCCGCATTTTCGGTTTTTCTACCAACCCAATCCTCCCCAATCTTCATTGGCTTCGCCTGTCCCTTGCAAAATGTGCAAAGCATCCGCGAGCATGTCGCCGATGGCGTTGAAACAGATTTCTACCCCTTTTGAATTTCCGGGAAGGTTAATGATGAGCGAGTTGCCGCGTGTACCCGCTACCGCGCGTGTCAGCATCGCCCGTCGGGACTGCTGCAAGCCGGCGCGGCGCATTTCTTCCGCAAGTCCTGGCACTGGTCTGTCAATCACCCAGGCGGTCACTTCCGGCGTCACATCGCGCGGGCTCAGTCCAGTTCCCCCGGTCACGATCAGCAGGTCGCATTTTTCGCGGTCCACCAGCTCAATCATGTTTTCCTGCAGCTCTTCCATATCATCAGTAACGGCACGGTAGACAGCTACATCTACGTCCAGCCAATCCCTTGTCAGATTGCGGATGATGGGAATCCGATCATCAGCCCGGCCCCCTCTGGCAATCGAATCACTCGCCGAGATAACGCCTACCTTCCATTTACCCACAGTTCATTCCTCCGTTTTCTCATTCGTTAGTATTGTACACTTTTTTGTCCATAGTGTAGAGGGCACAACAAGAAAAAGGAACCTCCTGACACAAAACCTTCACGATTGGAAAAAGCCGTTTTCCGTCACCATTCCATCCAGACGAATATCGTGAGGCTCAAGTGGGACATGCTCGACTACCTGCATGGAAAAGCCGACGCCGAGCAAAAAAGGCGGTTTGTCCAGCCCGGCAAGGAACCGATCGTAAAAACCTCCGCCGTAGCCCATTCTGCCGCCCTGCCTGTCAAACGCCACACCGGGCACGACTACGGCGTCCAGGCGGGCAAGCTCTGCTTCCTCTGCCTTTGCCGGGTCCGGCTCCATGATCCCGTACACGCCCTGCTTGAGCATTTCCGGTCCTGTATAGCGGTAAGGAATCAGGCGGCGCTGCTCGACAAGGGCGAGTGGCAGCCATATTTCCTGCCCTCTTTTCATCACCTCCTGAATGAACGGCAAAATGTCTGCCTCGTCTCCAAAAGGATGAAAGGCCATGATTGCCCCCGCTGCCGCGAGCCGCTCATTTTCCAGCAGATGGCGGCATATCCGGGCAGCGTATTGCTGGCGCTCGTTTGGCGGCATGGCTTTGCGCCTCTCCAAAATATGGCTTCGCAACTGTTTTTTATTCGTTTTTTGGTCCATGGCAACCTCTTCCCTCTCCTTGCCGCACAAGGACCGCCCCCTGAAGGCTTGTCCCGTGCGCCGTCTCTAGGCTACACTTGCATTACTATATAAAGAGGTGAATCAGATGATTTTGCTGCAGGCTGAACATATAGAAAAAACATATGGCATCGAAACCATTCTACAAGACATCTCTCTGCAAATACAAACAGGAGAGCGGGTCGGGCTTGTCGGCGTGAACGGCGCGGGCAAATCGACGCTGATGAAAATACTCGCGGGCGAGCTGAGCTACGACAGCGGGCTGGTCCGCATCCCGAAAGATGTGACGGTCGGCTACTTGGCCCAAAACGGCGGGCTTGAATCCGAGCGATGTATTTGGGATGAGCTGTTGAGCGTCTTCGACCATTTGCGGGCAGAGGAACAAGAACTGCGGGAGCTGGAGGCCAAAATGGGCGACCCGGCCGTGCTTGCGGACGAAAAGCGCTATCAGCAAATTTTGGAAAACTATTCGCTCCGCTCGGAAACGTTCAAGGAAAAAGGCGGCTACAGCTACGAAGGCGCCATTCGCGGAGTCCTGCACGGCTTGCGCTTTGCGGACATGGACTACCAGACCCCGATCAAGACGTTGAGCGGCGGACAGAAAACAAGGCTGGCACTAGCCAAGCTGCTGCTGCAATCCCCTACGATTCTTTTGCTGGACGAGCCGACCAACTACCTGGATATCGAGACACTCACCTGGTTGGAGACGTATTTGCAAAACTATCAGGGCGCGATTCTCGTCGTCTCCCACGACCGCTACTTCCTCGACAAGCTGGTGACGGTCGTCTATGAAATCGAGCGGACTCGCGCTACGCGTTACGTGGGCAACTACAGCCGCTTCCTCGATGAAAAGGCAGCTCGTCTCGAGCAGGAGCTGAAGCGCTTCGAGAAGCAGCAGGAGGAAATCGCCAAGCTGGAAGACTTCATCGCCCGCAACATCGCTCGCGCCACCACGACCAAACGGGCGCAGAGCAGGCGTAAGACGCTGGAAAAAATGGAGCGCATGGACAAACCGATCATGCACAACAAGTCCGTGAATTTTTCCTTCGACGTAGCCAAAATGAGCGGAACGATCGTCATGAAGGCGAACAACCTGTCTGTCGGCTACCCGGATGCCGTCCTCTCCCGCGGCCTGACGTTTGAAATCGAACGCGAGGAACGTGTCGCACTGGTCGGGCCAAACGGGATCGGCAAGTCGACTTTGCTGAAAACGATTGTCGGGCAACTGAAGGCGCTCGCGGGCGACGTGCATTTCGGCAGCAATGTGACGATCGGCTACTACGACCAGGAGCATCGCAATCTGAATGAGCGCAACACGGTGCTCGGCGAAATATGGGACGAGTATCCGCACATGCTGGAAAAAGACGTGCGGACGCTGCTCGGCAACTTCCTGTTCAGCGGCGACGATGTGCAAAAGAAAATCAGCGATCTGTCCGGCGGGGAGCGCGCGCGTGTCTCGCTGGCGAAGCTGATGTTGAAGCAGGCCAACTTCCTGATTTTTGACGAGCCGACGAACCACCTGGACATTTTCAGCAAAGAAGTGCTGGAAAACGCGCTCTACGACTATCCGGGCACGATCCTGTTCGTCTCCCACGACCGCTACTTCCTGAACAAGATAGCCAGCCGCGTGCTGGAGCTGACGGGCGATGGCGTGACGAGCTACTTGGGCAACTACGATTACTACGTGGAGAAAAAGCAGGAGCTGGCAGAGCTTGCCGCCGAGCAAGCGGCGCAGCCTGTGAAAAAGCAGGGGTCTACTGCCGCAGCCCAACCGGAAAAATCGTCCTACGAGCTGGACAAGGAAGCAAAAAGGCGCGAGCGTCAACGCCAGCGCCGTTTGGAAGAAATCGAGGCGACGATTCAAAAGCGGGAAGCCGACATCGTCAAATGGGAGGAAGAGCTGTGCCTCCCGGAAATCTACAGCGATCACGTGCAAGCCAAAGAGCGCAACGACCTGATCCAAGCCGCCAAGCAGGAGCTGGAGCAGTTGTACGACGAATGGAGCACGCTGTCGGAGGAATAGCGACTGTCTGACCGCATGAACGTATGCAGGCGGTGTCGTCGCGCTTCACTTGCGACTCACGTCGAGCAGCGCTCCTGTGTCGGCTCCTCCAGCGCCGCGTACAGAGCGGGCACGACGAGAAACGAAATGCAGGTCGCAGCGGTCACGATTCCCGAGTCGTTGAGCGCAAGTCCCGCCAGCGCTCCAGCAATGACGCCCGCGAAGCCTTTTACCAAATACGGCGTATCCTGTGCCAGATGACGGAGAAAGCGGTCGTTTTTCAAGGCGAGCAGCCCGAGTACGATGAGCGAAACGGCAAACACCTTGCTCCAGATCGAGACGCGAATCAAACGCAAGTTCATCGCCAGCTTCCGCTCGACCATCTGCCCGATCTCCGCCCACTCGCCTGCCATTATTTGCTGGGCTACTCTACCGACGTGAGTGGGAGGCTGATCGGAAACGAGGCTCGCCGCCATCAACCCTATAACGCCAAGCATGAGGCCGCCTGCCAGAAGCAGGAGGCCTTTTTTGCCTATGCGCCAGCCGTGCAGCCGGGAAAAGGCGACAAAAAAGCCGACCAGCCCGGCGAGAAAGCCGCCTGCGTCCGTGCCCAAATCCGGCGCGACCATGTAGTACAGGACAATGCCGCACATAGCGGCCGAGGCAGCAGGCAGCAGCAGGCTCGCCCCGAAAAGCGCCCGGCTCCGCTCCCGGTAAAGCTGGTACAAGGAAGCGACCAGCATGATCGTTCCTCCGATCATGACGCCTTCGTATTCATTGCCCAAGCCGTAAAAACGCGCCCCGATCACCGGGTCGTAGCCGAGAAACGACTGCCGCATCAGCGTTGCCCCCGACCAGCCGTCGAGCAGCAAGGCGGCAACGTTTACGGCGCTTGCGGTCAGCGTGACGCGGGCAAGGGAGTGGTTTTCCTGCCAAAAGGCCGCTGCCAGCGCGGCCATAATCAACGCCCCGAGAACGACTGAACCGTGAACCTGCCAATCGAGCAAACTCTCGGCCAACAGCAAAAAGGGAAACCAGAGCAGCGCGAGCAGCGCCAGACGGACACCTCTGCGTATACGGGACAAGCCTGCGCCTTCTCTTCTCCTGCCCCACAGCCACAGCAATGCCGCGAACGCCAACGTCACAATTTGCAGCATGACGTACGTATAGAGGACAGAAGAGCGCGTGGCGTACGTATGATGAATGTTCTCCACCTGATGGCTCAACAGCGGCAGCGTCCCCCTCTCCGTGCTGTGCATGACATGACCCGCCAAGCCTTTCGGAACAGGCACGTCCAGCCAGGACAACACCGTCGGCAATACGTCAAGTCCGCTTACCAGGCCGGCCTGCCGCGTAGTCGCTGAGGTCAGCAGCCCCGCTCCTTCTCCTGACCAGCTCAAAAGCGGCGACAGCAGCGCCTTTTCTTTTACGGCTACCGGGTTGACTGCTGGCGACACGAGCAGCACCAGTTGGTTTTCCCCGCGCGCGGAGAGCAGCTCGTCGAGAAACTGCGACAGATCGTGCAAAACCCGTTGATACTGTCTGGCAAACTGCCCCGGCTCCATGTCCGGGCCAAGCTGGTACAGGCGGGACAAGTCGGAAAGCTGTACCGCAATCAGGCCGGATGTGCGGTCTGCCTGAATCCGCTCGCGCAAGTAGCTGTAATTCGTTTTCACCCCGAACGGATAGCCCTGCGCGAACAACGTGCTTTTGCCGGACACATCCCCTGCCGGAACTCTTCCCTCCTGGTCCATGGCAAACAGGACAGCGTGCCGCTGCCTGGCTTCCTCGACATCGCCGTTGCCGTAGGAAGCTACCCGAATCTTGTGCGCGGCAAGCGTCGTGCCCAACAGCCCAAGCCGGGAGGAATACGGTTTGTCCCGGTTATCCTCGTGCAGCCGGAAAATACCGGGAAAAACGATGGCAGAACGCGCCAGGTCCTGCGCTTGGTAACCGCCCAGCTCCTGCATCCGCTCTCCTGCCGTCTCTTTGGGGGAGAGCGCTTCTTGCGGGTGATAGGCCGTACCGCTGCGCTCGGTATAGAGAGCCTGGGCGCCGCTGCCCATCAGCAAGTAACCGTTGGCCGCTGTCCGTGGCCCCGGCGTGCGCATGGATAAGGCACCTGCTGCCGCCTCGCCGATCCATTTATCCACAGGCGGCAGGCGTTTCAGCTTTTCCAGATCGGAAAAAGACAGCCCGTCTACAAACAGCACGACGACCTGGCGCTTTTCGTTGGCAGCAAGCGAATTTCCGCAATTTGTATGAGCAAACAAAATCAGGATGACCAAGAAAAGCCACACGAATTTTGTCTTCACGGCGTACCTCCTGTTGATAACCAGAGTCTTTTATCCACATATTCCACAAAATAATCCACAGGCTATACGTGAATTTCCCGGCCATTTTTCGCGTTATCACCAGTATTCACAGGCGACTGTGAGAACAACCCGGAAAGTTATCCTGATCTTGTGGATAATGCTGAAAACGCTTGGGCAACAGCAGGAACGAGGGCGGAATCAAAGGCGGCGCACAGCTCTCCTGGCGGGGAGAGACTGGCAGCAAGTTCTTTTCCCACGGTCGGGCTTTCCAGACGACAAGACTCGCGGAACGCAAAAAAGCCCATCCCCGCAAGGAATGGACTTTGCTGTTCGATCCAGGCTACTGCTCGTTTTCGTTCAGCGACAACCCAGGCACGCCGTTCAAATCGAGCGCGGCGAACTGCCCTTTTTCATACTTGATATAGCCTGCTGCCGCGATCATGGCGGCGTTGTCCGTGCAAAGCGACAGCGGCGGGATGACGAGCGGGATTCCTTCCGCCTCGCAGCGTGCCTGCAGCCGTTCCCGCAGACCGCGATTCGCTGCTACGCCGCCTGCCAGCAGCACTTGCTTCGCCTGGCAGGCACGCACTGCGCGGATCGTTTTTTCCACCAGCACCTCTGTTACGGAGTCCTGGAAGCTCGCGGCCAAATTCGCCGGCTCGATCGTCTCTCCCCGCTGCGCGGCGTTGTGCAGCGTGTTGAGCACGGCCGACTTCAAGCCGCTGAAGCTGAAATCGTACGAATCCGGTTCCAGCCAGGAGCGCGGCAAAGGGACATTCGCTTCCCCTTCGTGTGCGAGGCGGTCGATGTGCGGCCCGCCCGGGTACGGCAGATTCAGCGCGCGCGCTACCTTGTCGTAGGCTTCGCCAGCGGCGTCATCCCGCGTTTCTCCCAAAATCTCAAACTGTCCGTGCTCCTTCATCCAGACGAGTTCGGTATGGCCGCCGGAGACGACCAGGGCGATGAGCGGGAAGTTCATCTCAGCCACCAGCCGGTTCGCGTAAATGTGGCCTGCGATATGATGAACGCCGATGAGCGGGATTCCGCGCGCCAGTGAAATGGCTTTCGCCGCTGCCACTCCCACGAGGAGCGCACCTACGAGGCCAGGGCCGTATGTCACTGCAATGGCGGAAATGTCCTCCAGCTTTTTGTCTGCTTCTGCCAAAGCCTGCTCGATCGTCAGCGTGATGTTTTCCACGTGCCTGCGGGAAGCGACTTCCGGCACGACGCCGCCGAAGCGCTTGTGAATATCGGCTTGAGAAGCGATGACGTTGGACAGCACCTCCCGGCCATCGCGGACCACAGATGCCGAAGTCTCGTCGCAACTGGTTTCAATCCCTAAAATGTACACAGGCGCGCCGGACTTTTTCTGCGCCTCGTAAGCTTCTTGTATGCGCATCTCGTAGCGCGACGTCTTGGTCTTGTTCATTACAAAGTCACCCACATAATGATTGCGTCCTCATTGTTATCCGAATAGTATCCTTTGCGCACGCCATGCTCCCGGAAGCCGAGCTTGGTGTACATGTTGCGCGCTACGGTGTTGGAGGGCCGAACTTCCAGCGTCATGCTTTTCGCTCCAAACATTCTCGCGACTCCCATCATCTTAATCATGAGCCCCAGGCCGATTTTTTTCCCGCGAAACAGCGGATGTACGGCCACGTTGGTAATATGGGCCTCATCAACCACGATCCACATGCCACAGTATGCGACGATCCGATTTTGGTGGACGACGACGACATAGCGGGCGTTCGGGTTTTTCGTCAACTCGTTGACGAACGCTTCATGCGGCCAGGGGGTGGAAAACGACAACCGTTCCAGCTCGGCCACAGCCCCGACGTCCTGCATCGTCATGAAACGATATTCCAGGTCAATTGGTTGGCTCATGCTTCTACTCCTTTACGGCCCCCGCCTGCTTTTGGGCAAGCCACTTCGCTTCTGCCTCCGCTAGCTGCAAATATTCAGGGACAAGCTCGTGCGCACTGCCTCCGTCCTGCAGTCGGCGCAACGCCGCATACCCGATGTGGGCTGCGCGCGGGTGGTTGGCGGCAGGAGAGGCAAACCGGGCCTGCTCCCCCAGCTCCTGCTCAATCGCCTTCCGATGAATCCGCACATCTTCGCCCAAAAACAAAACAGGCTCTCCCTGCGCCAAGTCCCTGAGCTGCGGCAGCCACTCCTGCAGCAAGACGATTTTTTCCTTCCCCTGCACTTCTACCGATTCCAGGCCGTTTGTGCGGTAGCAGCCCGCGTACACCTGTCCCCGGCGAGCGTCAAACAACGGCACGATCAGCCCGGGAAAGCCCAAGGCATTCATGGCGACAACCTCCAGGCTGGACACGCCGATGACAGGCACATTCAGCGACCAGGCCATGCTTTTTGCCGTAGCCACCCCGATGCGCACTCCTGTATAGGAGCCTGGTCCGTTCGCTACCCCAAAGCCGCTCAGTTGCTCGGGAGAAGTTCCGGTCGCATCCAGCAGCTCGCTGATGCAGTCCATCAGCCTCACCGAATGGTTTTTTTGCTGGTTCGTCGTCATTTCGGCGAGGACGCGCTCCTCCTCCACAACCGCAACGCTCAACACCAGATTGGATGTATCAATCGCCAGTACGCGCATCAAAATCAAACTCCTCACACAATTTCACGTAACGCTCTCCCTGGGGACAAAGCTCGATGCTCCGCGCTTCCTCGCCTGCCGTGCGCAGATAGACCGTCAGACGATCCGCCGGCAAGTAATCCGCAAGCAGCGAAGCCCACTCTACCACACAAACCCCTTCGCCAAAAAAGTAATCGTCCAGGCCGAGAGAATCGGGATCATCGCCCACGCGGTAGACGTCCATATGATAAAGCGGCAAACGCCCCTGATATTCTTTTATGATCGTAAACGTCGGACTGTTCACTACCTGGCGAACGCCAAGTCCGCGCGCCAGCCCTTGGGTAAACGTCGTCTTTCCGGCCCCCAGACCGCCTTCCAGCGCCAGGAAGTCGCCTGGCGCCAGACTTTTCGCCAGTTGCTCGGCAAAGCGCTGCGTTTCCTCTGCGCCCGCAAGCTTCCAAGTATAGCCCATTTTTCATCCACTCCTCGCTTACTCCCGCTGCCTGAAATGATTGTAGCCTGCCTTGGGCAGATCGGTGCGGCTATCGCCCGAGCGCAGGGACAGCTTCGGCTGGGCGGGCTTGCCTTCCTCCACCTCGCCAATGACGGTCAGCAAAATGCCTGCCGCCGCGAACCTCGCACGCACCGCCTCCACCTGGCTTTTTTCCAGCGTTCCTACCAGTTGATAGTCCTCTCCGCCGTAAAACGCCCACTCCAGCGGGTCTTTTCCGCTCAGAAGCGCATAGGCGCGAACATCCTCCCTGACAGGAATCTTGTCCGCATCGACGCACATGCTGACGGCGCTTGCCTCGGCGATCTCCCACAGCTCAGAAGCCAAGCCGTCGCTCACGTCATTTAACGCCCCGCACGCCCCCGATTCCAGAAGCAGCCTGCCCGCCTCCACCTGCGCGCGCGGACGCTGGTGGGCTTCTATCAGTTTCGCCCAGCGACCGAACGACTCAACCGTTGCCTTGCCATCACGCAGCAGCAAATGCAAGCCGGCAGCAGAGCTGCCTACGTGTCCCGTCACGAAAACGACCTGTCCCGGCCGCGCCTGCGAGCGGCGAATCGCGCGTCCTTTTTCTACTTCGCCCAGCACGGTGACAGACAAGTGCAGAGCATCCGGGGCGGAAACGGTATCGCCGCCGATGACTCTCACGTTGTACGCTTCGCACGCAGCGTAGATGCCGTCGTAGATACCCTGGCATTCCTCCGGCGTCCAGTGCGGCGCTACTGCGATGCTGACCAGCGCATAGCGGGCGTAGCCGCCCATCGCCGCGACGTCGCTTACGTTGCTCGTGACCGCCTTGTAGCCGATGTCGCTTGGGCTCATTGTTTCTTTTAAAAAATGGACCGTCTCAACCATCGCGTCACAGCAGGCCACGACTTCCATCTCTGGCGCAGGAGAAAAAACGGCGGCATCGTCCCCGAGCCCGACGGTCAAGCCGTCTTTCTCCTGTCCGTCCGAACGGCTCGTCCATTGCCGGATCAGGGAAAATTCATCATGTGCCACCACAAACGCTCCTTTTTTGCATAGTGAGTCCATTATACCTCTGCTGTCAAAATGCGCGCAAGAAAGCCGGTGCCCACAGCGAAGCCGCTACTTTTTCAGCTCTCGCAGCTCCAGCCCCCCTCTGCAGCGCCCGCAGCGATAGCGGGAAGGGTCCATTTTGCGCTTGCGTTTATACGTCATCCCGCACGCCCGGCAGACGAGCTCATAGCGATAAGGCAAAACCGTGCGTCCCGTGCCGACCTGCTGGCAATACCGGCTTCCGCCGACTTGGGCAAGCAGCCTGCGAAAGTCCTGGTCTGCGTGGCGATAGCCTTTTTTCTCCAGGTGCAGGTGATAGTGGCACAGCTCATGCTTGATGATCGCAACCAGCTCCGCCTCTCCGTGCTCCTCCAGATGTTTGGGATTCAATTCGATGTCGTGAGAGCGCAGCAAATACCGCCCGCCTGTCGTGCGCAGTCTGCTGTTGAAGCGGGCCCGATGGCGAAACGGCTTGGCGAAAAATTGACTGGATATTTGCTCCACCAGCTTTTGCAATTCCGTATCGGTCATGTCCTCTCTAACGCTCCTCTCTACTGTTCACGATAGCAGTTCCTGTTGAAAAGTGCCAGATAGATGGGCTACACTGGGTGGAAGAAAAGTAGATTGGTTTGGAGGAGCTTATGCGCTATTTGATTTTGCAGGAAAAAGTCGGGCTGAAGTTCGTTGCGCTGCCACAAACGCATATGTACCAGCTTGTGGCCCTGTTCAAGCGACTGCACAAGGAGATCGACAAGCTGACCATCGCCGATCGGCCTGAGCTGCCGACCGTTCTGGCAGAGTGCGCTGACCTGGAGCTTCTGGGAAGCGAGCTGGCTATCGTGGATGGACTGGATTACGTCAGCAGTCTGGAAGAGCGTTTCGCTGCTCTCCCGGAGAGCCAGTACCCTTTGATCTCGCTGTTGACCGAGATTCGCGCCCTGCAAGCCCAACTGGAATTTTTGCGTGACGAAGAATAAGTTTTTTGGAAAATAAGTACCTCCTGGTCGCCTTTGTGCATACATTGCCAATAGGCGAATAATTCCAGGAGGTACCTACATGCCCCAGTGGATGCGTAAGCAGTTGCAGCGTGCCTTCAGCGGGAAGGACGTTCGACAAATTCGTTTGCTGAACAGTTGCTGGTTCTTATATTGGGAAAAACATGGCGGCCGTCCCGAGTAGCAGGAGGCCGCCTTTTTATGTGTCTTACGCCTCGCCAGGAGCGATCATGGTCAGCCCCACGCGCTGGCGTTTTTCGTCGATCTCTACGACCCACACGTCGACGATATCTCCCACGGTGACGACGTCGAGCGGATGCTTGACGAAGCCTTTTTTCAGGCGAGAAATGTGGACGAGGCCGTCATTTTTCAAACCGATATCTACAAACGCGCCGAAGTCGACCACGTTGCGGACGGTGCCTTGCAGCTTCATTCCGACGCCAAGGTCAGAGAGCTGTAGCACATCGCTGCGCAAAAGCGGTTTCGGCAGCTCGTCGCGCGGGTCGCGTCCGGGACGCAGGAGGCTTTCCACGATGTCTGTCAGCGTCGGCACGCCGATTCCGAGCCGCTCTGCCGTCTGCTCGATATTCAGCGACTGCAGGCGCTCCTTGCAACGCTCGCTGCCGATCTCCTGCGGCGCAATCTCGATCATCGCCAGCAGCTTGTGCGTAGCCGGGTACGACTCCGGGTGAATCGGGGTCTTGTCCAACGGATCGGTTCCCCCGACGATGCGCAAAAAGCCGATACACTGCTCATACGTCTTGGCTCCCAGCCGCGGGACCTCCTTCAACTGGGCGCGCGACGTGAACATGCCGATCTCTTCGCGCTTTTTCACGATGTTGCCCGCTACCTGTTTGCTGATGCCGGAAACGTATTGCAAAAGCGAAGGAGAAGCGGTGTTGACGTCTACCCCGACGTGGTTGACCGCCGATTCGACGACAAATTGCAAGCTGTCCGCCAACTTCGCCTGGGATACATCGTGCTGGTACTGGCCTACGCCAACCGATTTCGGGTCGATTTTGACCAACTCGGCCAGCGGGTCTTGCAGACGCCGCGCGATGGAGGCAGCACTGCGCTCCGCCACATCGAGGTCCGGAAACTCTTCCTTGGCCAGCGCGGAAGCCGAATACACCGACGCCCCCGCCTCATTGACGATGATGTACATCACCTGGCGCTTCAACTCTTTCAGAAGGTTGGCAATGAACTGCTCGGTCTCCCGGGAAGCTGTACCGTTGCCGATCGCGATCACACTGACGTCATACTTTTCGATCAGTTGCCGGACTTTGGCCGAAGCCTCTGCCACCTTGTTTGCCGGAGGGGTCGGGTAGACTACCGCTACTTCCAGCAGCTTGCCCGTCTCATCGACGACTGCCAGCTTGCAGCCCGTCCGGAATGCCGGGTCGACGCCCAGGACGACTTTGCCTTTGACGGGAGGCTGCAGGAGCAGATTGCGCAAGTTTTCCGCAAAAATGTGGATGGCCCGTTCTTCTGCCACCTCTGTCAGCTCCGCGCGCACCTCACGCTCAATCGACGGGGCGATCAGGCGCTTGTACGCGTCTTCAATCGTCTGTTCCAGCAAAGAGCGCACGACGGTGTCGCGGGGAATGAGCCGCCGCTGCATCCAGGCCAAAATTTCCGCCACAGGCGCTTCTACCGTCACCTTCAAGATGCCTTCGCTCTCGCCGCGGTTGATGGCGAGCACGCGGTGCGGAACGACCTTTTTCAACGGCTCGCTGTATGCGTAGTACATTTGATAGACGTTTTTCTCGTCTGCTTCTTCCGCCTTTTGCTCGGTCAGAAGCAGCCCTTTTTGCACGGTGCGCTGGCGAACCCACTGGCGGATATCCGGATCGTCGGAAAAGTGCTCGGCGACGATGTCCATCGCCCCCTGCAAGGCTTGCGCGATCGTGTCTACGCCTTTTTCCGCGTCTACGTATTTTTGTACTTCCTGTTCGGGATCGCCTGTCTTGGGCAAGCTCAGCAAGTAGTTGGCGAGCGGCTCCAGCCCTTTTTCCTTGGCCATCGTCGCGCGCGTGCGGCGTTTTTGCCGGTACGGCCTGTAGAGGTCTTCCACCTCTTGCAGCTTCGTCGCCCGCTCAATCGCTGCTTTCAGCTCTTCCGTCAGCTTGCCCTGCTCCTCGATGAGCCGGACGACTTCTTCTTTTCGTACTGACAAGTTGCGCAAATAACGCACGCGTTCCTCGATCGCCCGAATTTGCGTTTCGTCCAACTGCCCGGTCATCTCCTTGCGATAACGGGCAATGAAGGGAACCGTATTGCCTTCATCCAAAAGGGCAACCGTGCGTTCCACCTGATGAGGTTTGACGCCCGTATCCTGGGCGATTGTCTGGATCATCAATGTAAGCTCCATACATTCCTCCTGCGCTCGTACTTCGCCGTTTATTGTACCACATTTGCTAGAAACGTCTGGAAAAGCGTTAGAAAACTTGGCTGCGCCAAGCCATTGACGCAGCCTTAGTTGCCCTTACACTGGATAAGAATCTTATAAATTCTTATCTGTACAAAAAAAAGAGGCGCACACGCCCCTCTTCCCATTTTCCCGTTATGTCTATGTCGCTGTCTTTGCCGTTTCCAGTTGTTCTACCCGCAAAGCCTCCCGCAACTTGCCCAGCGCCCTGCGCTGCAAACGGGAAATGTGCATCTGGGACATGCCCATGATGTCTCCGGCCTGCTTCTGGCTCAAATTTTGATAAAAGGTTAAATGTATGATTTCTTTTTCGCGCTTGTCCAGAACGTGCAGTGCCCGGTCGAGCATCAGGTTTTGCTCGACTTGTCCGTAGCCCGCTTCCTGCTGGCCGACGAGGTCCAGCAGTGTGATCGTGTTGCCGTCGTTGTCTGCTTCCAGCTCGCTGTCCATCGACAGGGAATGGTAGCTCCGCCCCATCTCCAGCGTTTCCAGGACAGCCTCTTCCGTCACGCCCAGACAGCTTGCGATGTCTGAGATTTGCGGCGAACGCTGCAGCTTGGCTGTAAGCTCGTCCACCACACGCTTGATCTTGGGGCTGAGCTCCTTCACGCGACGCGGAACGTGCACGCTCCACGTCTTGTCCCGGATATACCGCTTGATTTCCCCGACGATGGTCGGGATCGCAAAGCTTTCAAACGTTCTGTCGAAGGAAGGATCGAACCGGCGCAAAGAAGCCAGCAAGCCGATCATACCCACTTGAACGAGGTCTTCGTACATGACTTGTCCGCGCACAAACTTTTTGGCCAACGTCTCTACCAGAGGAGTATAGGCTGTCACCAGTTGCTCCTGCAGGCTGTCATCTCGCGTCTGCCCATACAGGTGAATGAGCTGCCGCAGCTCCTCCGGACTATACTTCCGTTTCCGAGCTTGTCCAGTCATCGCCAGCCACCCCATCCCGCCGAACATACTTGGTCATGGAGACCGCCACTCCCGATTCAGAGCGAATCACGACTTCATCCATGAGCGTGTGGATCAGATAAAGCCCCAGACCTCCCTCATCCAGATCCTCCAGGTCTCTGCCTGCAAAAATCGGTGTCAGTTGTTCCGGCATCAGTTCACTCGCAAACCCTACGCCTTGATCGCTTACCTCGATACACAGACGATCCCGGCAAACCTGACATTCTATGTGGATAAAGCCAAGCTCTTCTTTTTGCTTGTACGCGTGTTTCACTGCATTCGTGCACGCTTCCCCTACCGCCAGCTTGATGTCCTCAATCTCCTCATAGGAAAAGCCCATGCGATTCGCGATCCCGGACACAGTGAGCCGCGCTACGCCCAAATATTCCGTCTGATTGGGCAGCGTCAACCGGATCACGTCAGCTTGAGGTTTTTGTTGAGCCATTACTCGCTCTCTCCTTTGCGGATGGCAATATGTTCGTACAAGCCCGTGATGCGAAACAGCCTTTCCACGCGTGGAGACAACTTTTGAACCTCAAACGCGCATTCCTTTTGCTTGCACGCTTTCATGACCGCGATGAAAATTCCTATGCCCGTGCTGTCCATGTACTCGACGGCTTCCAAATCAACCAAGAGGTGGCTTGTGCCTGGCTCATTCGCGAGGGACATGAGCGTCTCCTTCACTTTTGGTCCGGTATGCGCGTCAATATCGCCCCCGAGGACCACTCGATGCTCTGTTTCCTGGCTGGTTGTTTCCAAAAACAAATCCATCGCCATCTCCCTCCTTTGCATTGCTTCATGTTCTGCGAAGTACGATCATGGTGTAATCATCCAGCAGTTCAAATTGGGAGAGCGTAAGCAGCCTGTTGTACAGGGCGTTCGCCATTTTCTGGGCATGGACGCCCACTTCGGCTTGCATCTGAAGTACGAGCTCATCCCTTTGCAAATAATATCGGCTTTTTTTGCATTCTGTTACACCATCCGTCAGAAGAATCAGAACATCTCCCGGTTCCAGGCGAACCTCCTGCACTTCGTATTCACTGTTCGGGCTGAGTCCCAGCACGGAGCCTTGGCCCGCCAAATCGTAAAACGCGCCTTCCGCAGCCCGGTACAAAAAGCCTGGCTCGTGCCCCGCCACTGCGTAACGGAAACAATGCTCGTGTGTATCGTAAGACCCGTAGAGCATGGTCACAAACATGCTGGGGTCGATATTGCGCCCGACAATCCGGTTGAGGTGGTGAAGCATTTCGTCAGGGCCAAGCGGCATTTCCCGCAAGCTGTCTATCGCGTATTTGAGCATGGACATGCACATGGCCGCGGAAATGCCTTTTCCGGTAATATCTGCGACAGTCAGGCAAAACCGCTCTGCATCCTGGCAAATAAAATCGTAGTAGTCCCCCGACATTTGCTTGGCGGCTATGCTGACAAGGCCAATTTCCAGTCCGGGGTAAACGGGCAGTTGGCTCGGCAAAAGCGTCTGCTGCATCGTCTGCGCCACGGTCAGCTCTGCCTCCATCTGTTGATGCCGGCTTCGCCAGCTATGTACGGATCGGTGTTCATTGCCGTATTCAATCATCACTTCGGTCAGGACAGAAAAGGAGGCACGCACGAACTCCGGTACCTCCCCCAGCTTTTCCAATGCCCGCCCATGCATGTCTGTCAGTTCCTCTGGCGAAACATTGCGCGCGAGCAGCCATTTGCCCATCTGCTGGGCGACGTATAGCTGATCCTCGCCTGGGCCGTTCAGGTAATCCCGAAGAAGCTTTACGTACTCTTCTTCCAGGCTTCGGGTTACCATCTATCTACCCCCTCCTCTATCGGGCTGTTCCACTTCACGACGACAACACGCGTGCCCTCGCCAGGAGAGCTGTGGATCTCAAATTCATCCATCATCCGCCTGACCCCAGGCAGCCCTGCTCCTAGCGCACCGGAAGTGGAGTAGCCGTCTTCCAATGCCTTGCGGATGTCCGGGATTCCCGGCCCCGCATCTATTGCTGTCAACTGCAAGCCGATCACACCGTTTTGTTCGATCGGCGCTATGGTAATCGTCCCAGTGCCCGCGTACAAAAAAATGTTGCGAGCCAGTTCAGAGATGGAAGTGGCGATTCGGGACTGCATGATTGTACCGAAGCCGAGCTGTCTCGACATATTTCGCCCCACTTGCCTCGCTGTCACTATGTCTGCTTCTCGTTCTATCTTGATTGTCTCAGGACTACAGCTCTGCCACAATCAAAAAACCCCTTCCGCCCTCACTTAATAGGTAGAAATAATGAAATGAATGCGATCGAAGTTTTTTTCTCTACCTCGGAAGTAATAGCAAATCGTGTCACTTTTTGTCTACTATTCTCACCAAACACATTCGCTACACATACAGCGATTCCTGCCCCCATAGCAAAAAAACCACTTGCTTCACCCAAGTGGCTTTTCCTCTCCAGTGCCTGATTCATTTTTAGAAATCAATGAGTCCCAAGCTGATTTGCAAAGACTCATTGACCCGATCCATCATCTCGTCGTCAAGATGGGTAATCTTATCAGTCAGCCTCTGTTTGTCAATGGTTCGTATTTGTTCCAACAAAATGACGGAGTCACGATCAAATCCATATGTTTTTGCGTCAATTTCCACATGCGTAGGCAGTTTTGCCTTCTGAATTTGGGCCGTAATGGCGGCGACGATGACCGTCGGACTAAATCGATTTCCAATGTCGTTCTGAATGACTAAAACAGGCCGCACGCCTCCTTGCTCAGAGCCAACGACCGGTGACAGGTCCGCGAAAAATACATCGCCACGTTTGACAATCACTGGTCACACCCCGCTAACTAAGCGGACAAGAGTATGGTCAGCCTCTTCTTCAGCGCCAAAAGCCTCCGATGCCATTTTCAGATTAATCTTCGCCATCTCCATATACCCTTTTTGCATTGTCTCGCGGATCGTACGTTTTTTACGCTCCTTCAAATACAAATGCATCGCCTGGCGAATGAACTCGCTGCGATTGGATTTCTCCTTTTGAATGACGCCATCCACTTCTTGTAGCAAGTGTTGCGGCAAACTGATCATGATGCGTTTCGTGTTTGACTTCGACAAGACAAATCCACCTCCAACCATGACCGTAACTTCCATCTACCATGCCAGTTCTTGAAAGAACAGCCAGCATGAACAATACCATTATGTCGAAACCATTGCAAAAATATACCTATCCGTACGCTTTTCAGGCAAAAAAGCCCACATTTGCGCTTAACTAATATTCGCGCTCCAATACAAAATTCCTGCTGGTTTTTGTTTGCTAGTTATTTACACTTTTTCCTGGCGCGTGTTTCATCGCCAATGGATGGAACACTTCGGCCACTTCCTTGTTGCGAACATAGACGCGCGGAATCCGGTAATTCAGCATGCAGGGAACTTCGTAGTTGATCGTTCCGAGCAAAGCGGCAACCTCATCCAGCGAGATTTCCTCGTCTCCCTGCTTACCGTACAGAACGATCTCCTCATCGACCTGCCCTGCGCCCGGCTCCAGCCTGACCATGATCTGGTCCATGCAGACTCGCCCGACAATTGGATAGCGGGAACCATTGTACAACACTTCTCCCCGATTGGACAAGAGGCGGGAGTACCCGTCTGCGTATCCGATCGGCAGCGTCGCGATCCGCTCGCCAAGCTTTGCTGTGTACGTAGCGCCATAGCTGACCGTAAACGGCTCTACAGCGGTCTTTACATGCGCAATTCTGGTTTTCAGGGAAAGAGCAGGGACAAGAGGGACGTCCGCTCGCTCTTTCATGTACGGAGAAGGATACAATCCGTATAAACCTATGCCTAAACGGATCGTATCATACCCCCAATCGGGAAAAGCGATCGCTGCCGCCGTATTGCAGCAGTGAACTTTCGGCAACTTTTTCCCTTGCTCGCGCAGCGCCTGCAAAAAGGATTGAAACGTCTCGTGTTGTCGTCGCACATGGGTCGTATCCGGTTCATCCGCGCAGGCAAAGTGCGTGAAAATGCCTGTCCATTCCAGCTTGGCGCTGTTTTCAAGCGCCGCTACCACTTCGAGCAAATCATCTGTCGTCCGAACGCCCAGGCGTCCCATGCCTGTGTCGGTTTTGACGTGCACACCGACAGGGCGAAGCTCAGCCTGTTCCAGCCGCTGATTCGCTGAAACGATCCATTCCGGGCTGTACGCCGTCAGTTCTACATTCAGCCTGCTGGCTTGCTCGACCGAATCAGCCGGGGTGTACCCGAGCACCAGTATCGGCGCGTCTATGCCCGCTGTCCGCAGGATGATCGCTTCATCGAGCATCGCTACTGCCAAAGAGTCGGCACCGCTTGCCAGCGCCTCTCTGGCGACATGCACAGCGCCATGACCGTAGCCGTCTGCCTTGACGACAGCCATAATGCCCGTGCTTTTCGGCAAGTGGCCGCGGAACGTCTCGACATTGGCCCGGATGGCGTCCAAATCAACCTCAACCCAAGTGTCACGACAAAACGGTTTCATTTCTATCTCCTCTTGTTCCCTTTATGATAGTAAAACAAGCGCTCATTCAAATGGCTGAGAAACTGCCTGGAAACCATCAGCGATTCTTTTTTGCCTCCCAAACGGTAGAAATGGCGGCCTTCGTAAACTTGCTCCACTTCTGACAGCGGGTAGCTGGTTTCTTTGCCAGAGATGCTGACAATCAGGTGAGTCTTCGTCAGCTTGTACACAGGACGCATGGTCGCCTTGTACAGGAACGGTGCCAGGCCGACGACCGCAATGGCAATCGCAAAGGCAAGCACTTTGAAGGTCGTGTCATTGCTCGGAAAAAACTGGGCGAGAATCATCATGCCCAAAACGAAGGCGACAGTCTCTGCGATGCGCATACTCCAGCTTTTTCGCAACAGCATGTCCACGTAGGTCGACTCTTCCTGGTACAAAACATCGGTAGACGGTTTTTTCATCTTACAGCATGCCACCTCATTACGGTATAAGTTACCTTGAATGTATCGTGTTTTCCTGCTGCGTGTCAATTCGGGGTTTGTCCTTTTTCCTCCTGCACACGCGAGCTTACAGGGGCAAATCGGCCGACTGCGCGCGATCCCGGAGCGTTATTTTGCGTGGCGAAAGATATCTCGCCATGCAGTCCGGCCTGCCATATGCGGAGGAAGGGAGACGGAGACAGCGACAGAGACGCAAAAAGCCAGGCGAGATGTGCTCCCGCCTGACTTGTTTGCAGCGCTGTTATTGCTCGCTCGCTGTGCCTTGCTCTTCTTTTTTCAGGTCATGTTTGCGGATGGCGATTTTCTCAAAGCTGCCTTCCACCATTTTTTGCACCATGGAAGCCAGCTCCTCGCTGCGCTTGTCCGCTTGCTCCTGCGTCAGCTTGCCTGCTTCGACCGCTTCCTTCAATTTGGCTTCCTGTTCTTTTACCAGCAGGGCTACCACATCATCCACAGATACACCTTGCGCTTCCGCTACGGCTGCCAATGTCTTGCCTGCTTTCAGCTCTTCTTGCAGTTTGGCGGCGTCGAGTTTCAGCAAGGACAGCAGTTCTTCGTTTTTGTCGAAGCCAAATCCAAATCCGAAGCCTTTGCCTGGTCCTTTGCCCGGATGCGTGTTTTGCACCATTTCTTTTACGCGCTCTGCCGCGTTTTCGTTCATCTTATCGGCTTGCTCCTGTGTCAGCTTGCCTGCTTCGACCGCTTCTTTCAGCTTGGCCTCCTGCTGTTTGAGCAACAGCGCTACGACGTCATCCACAGACACGCCTTGCGCTTCCGCTATGGCTGCCAGCGTCTTGCCTGCTTTCAGCTCTTCCTCCAGCTTGGCTGCATCCAGCTTCAGCAAGGACAACAGCTCAGTGTTTTCTTTGAAGGAGATTCCTTTCGCGAATCCGCCCGGGTGACCCAGCTTGTTGAATGCGAACTTCACCTCTGCCGGTTTGTTCAATTGCTGTGCTTGCGCCTCTGTTTGCGCTGTATCTGCTGCCAAGGCGCTGCCCAAGCTCCCGATACTCAGAACCGCTGCCATCGTGCCCAAAAGCATACCCAGTTTTGCTTTGCTAAACATATTTGCTCAACCCTTTCATCTGCTGTAGTTATGTACCGCATCTCCCTGGTACAAGTCCAAGTGTACAGGGGCTTTATTAGATTCCTGTTTGAGAAAAATGGAAAACTTGCGGGAAAGTCAAGGAGTATTTGTAAGAGCCAAAAGCTTCCCCTATGCACAAAAAAAGAGGACGGTCACGCCCCGTCCCCTCTCCCGTATTTTCTTTCTTATTTCCCGCCGAGACCATATGTCGACTGGGCGACATTCACCATCTCTTCTTCAGGCAAATCGCCGGCGATCGTAAATTCTACTCCGTCCAGCTCCCACGTCAGAAGTCGCGTGTTTTCACCCGTTTGCGCCAGCACCCCAACCGTAAAGCCGAGGTTGACCGGCATGCCCTGTTCATACGAGACGGATGCTTCTGTCGGACGGGCTTCGATCAGCTTGTAGTTGTAAGCTCCCTTGTAATTGAGGATGACCGTTCTCACGCCGTCGCGCGTGACAGGCTCGATATCGCCCTGTTTGACTCCTTCCGGCACATACGTTGGAACGATGACGCCAAACTGGCTGTTCGGCTGCTGGGCAACCTGTCCATTCGCCCCTGCCATGGTAGGAATCGCCGTCAACGAGCTGGTCGTCATGTTGCGATCTTTGTCAAAGGCATCCTTGTCAAATGTCGGATTGAACGAAAATTCGGTAAAGTCGATTTTCACCAGCGGCTTCATGCTCGAATCCATAATCTCTGCATGGGTAGGCTTGAAGTCTTCGGTCAGCCAAATTTTTTGCTTGGTCAGAGAGCGATTGCCGGTGTAATTGGCTTTCACCTCAAACACGTACTGCTTTTCCTCCATCTTCATCTGACGCTCCGTGTCGTCGATGATACTCTTCGCCAGCGTCTCGTACAAATACAGGGGGCCGTTGTTTTCCGGCCATCCGCTCTGGAAGCGGAAGCTCTTGTTCAGATGTGGAGTCAGTACAAATACTCCCTCGTTGTTGCGCAAAATGATCTGCGTGATTCCGCGCTGTTTGGAAGTAAGAGCTACCCGATAGTTGGTGGGCTTTTCATACCAAACCTGAACGTCGTACTCCATTGGAGTAGAGCCCGTCTGCATGGTCAAAACTGCCTGAGACTTGTACCCGCTCATTTTTCCCAGCGTCCCGTTCAGGTCACTCACCACATCTTCCGGTGTTTTCTGACCGAAGCAACCGCCGAGCAGCAACGTAAAGACCAACAATAACACCAGTGGTAAAGCTGCCCTCTTCATTCAATGAACTCCTCCTTGTCAACTTTTTCGACAAAGAAGGGCACCCCTGTCTATTTCCTGGGAAATCTGTCAGTCTTTCGCCTCTGGCCGCGCTCATCGTGTCAAAATGCTGTACTGGGTACAAAAGGACGCGATATCGCTTGATCGGCTGAAGACTTACCCTTCCTGTGTAAGAGCAGGTAGTCCCTCCTGATCTACGCGATATAAATGTATGTCCATCCTCGTCCCAATATGCAGACAAGTTTACAGTTCTTCCACAACTACCTGTGCCATGGCGTGTGTCTGACTGTGGGAAATGCTTACGTGTACGCGAACGCGCTGCGGGTCCAAACCGAGCCTGGTCAAAACGTCGCCGTCTACTCGCATCATCGGCTTGCCCGTCTCGCTCGGGGTAATTTCCATATCCAAAAAGCCGAGCGCATGGCCGATGCCTGTCCCGAGCGCTTTCGCTCCGGCTTCCTTCGCCGCAAACCTGCCCGCCACCATTTCCGCTTGTCTCGATTCCGCTTTGCCAGCCAGCAGCTTCTTTTCTGCTTCGGTCAAAAACCGTCCGATCGCCTTTTCCTGTCGCTTCATCAAGGCGGCGATCCGCTCAATCTCCACGATATCCACGCCAATGCCGATAATCATGGGACTCTCGCCCTCCCAGCTTGTAGATTCTGCTGTCACAGTACCATCCTCCTCGGCCTTTTTGCAAGCGCGGATGAAAAAACGAAAAAACCCCCGCATATAGCGAGGGTTGTTGTCCATAGCTACTACTCAGTAGCTTGACCTGCTTGTTGGCCGGATTTTTGAGCGGATTGCTGGTTTTGACGACGAACTTCCGCTACGTTTGTTTCGCTCGCGAATTCAGTCGCAGTGTTTTGCGCCTGAGCTGCTTGGTTTGCTTTGTTCAAACCGTTTTGCTTGTTTTGTTTAGGCATCGTTCCATTCACCTCCTCGACGTCACTGAATATAATTTGTACCGCCCCCCTCGCTGGTATCCATCCTCATTTTTCCAGATCGAGGCATCACAGAACGGCGCGGACGGCTGCGTCCTTTTCGGGCAGGACGGGGCATCCTATAACTGTTTTGCTGCGCAGGAAATCCGTCAGCAACCGCGAATTATGTTGTTCGACTACACTTGAGAGGAGCACCTGTATGGCTCAAACCGTTATTGTCTATACCCAAACTACGTGCGGCCCTTGCCAGGAAGAAAAAATGTGGCTGGCATCCCAAAACGTCGCTTTTGAAGACAGAGATATCCGCAAAAACGATGCGTATTTCCAGGAAGCAATCAACCTTGGCGCCAGCATGACCCCTGTTACGTTTATCGAAAAGGAAAACGGGGAGCAATTCGTCATTCACGGCTTCGACAAGGAAGAACTAAAAAAAGCGTTGGATCTTAACTGATCCAACGCTTCCTACGACCGATCAGCCGAAGGAAGGTTCACTCTCGGCTGATTTTTGTTTGACAATCGGTGACATATCCGGCAAGTGTGACAAGATTTGCTTGACTGCAGGAGAGCATTCTGTATTAACGGAGTAAAATACCCATGGTCCCTTGCGACGCTCTTTGACCAAACCATGTGTCTTTAGCTTAGCTAAGTGCTGGGAAACAGAGGGTTGGGAAGTTTGCAGAATCTCCACGAGATCACGGACACATAACGATTGTACTTGCAAAAGAGCCATGATCGTCAAGCGCGTCTTGTCACCAAGCAGCTTATAAACCTCGGACAAAAACAAAACCTGCATCAAATCCGTTTCCATACGAACCCACCTTTGCCTTGCATATCTGTTTCCCAGTATACTATATGGCTTATAAGATGGGGAAGATATGAACGTAAAAGTTCCTTGAACACTTCTTAAACATCGCGTTGCCGCATCGCTTCGACCAGCTTGTCTGCGGTGCGCGCAGCCAGCGCCATTACTGTATTTGTCGGGTTGCTGCCACCCGATGTCACGAACGTGGAAGCGCCCGCTATGAAAAGATTGGGAATGTCGTGCGACTGCCCAAATTCATTCACAACCGATTGCGCAGGGTCGTTCCCCATCCGGCAGCCACCCATCAAATGCGCGGTATCGGAGACGACGTGCTCCGGCTTGCCGCCCATGGCTTCCATGATCCGGTTCATTTGGCCGATCGCATGCTGATAGAGTTTGCGATCGTTTTCCTGATAGCTGAAAGTGACCTTGGGCACCGGCATTCCGTACTCGTCTTTTTCCCCGCTGAGCGTGACGGCATTGTCAGGGTGAGGCAAAACTTCGCCGACAAGCGTGATTCGCCCGTACATGTTGTAGTCGAGCATCGTTTCCCGCAGTTGTTTTCCCCATAAAAAGGTCTGGTCTTCCCGCTCCGTCGCAATTGCCCCCGCCATGGAAACAGGTCTTGCCCCGTGTGCGCTCAAGGTGTACCCTCTGGCAAAGCCGCGTTCCCGGTCTGTCTCGTAAAAATGCTGGGTCAGGGCAAGCACTGGCGTCCCTTTGTACAGGCGCACTTCTTCCGGGAGGCGGCCGTAGACGTCATGGCTGGAATGCGGCATGATCGCCTTGCCTACCCAGCCGCTGGAGTTGGCCAGCCCGTCGGGAAAGCGCGAGGTCGCGGAATTGAACAGCAGCCTGGGCGTCTCCACGACAAAGCCGGCGAGGATGACGACCCGCGCCATTTGCCGATGCATCAGCCCGTTGTGCGAGAACAAGACGCCGCTGACCCGGTCGCCAGCCATGAGAATTTCCGTGACCATACAGTCTGACAGCACCTCGGCCCCTTCCGCAATGGCCTTCGGAATATGGTGGATCAGGCCGCTGTATTTGGCGTTGGGCATGCATCCCTGGTTGCAAAAGCCGCGGTTGATACAGGGCGGACGTCCGTCGAACGGAGCCGACAAAATCGCCAGCGGAGCGACCACACTCTCGATCCCGAGCTTGTCGCAGCCTTCCCGGAACAACTGCGCATTCGCGCTGATCGGCTCGCGGACCGGGTAAGGGTAGGGTCCCTGAAAAGCGCCCCAAGGAAAATGGCTCGGGCCAGAAACGGCAATTTCCCGCTCGATCTTGTCGTAGTACGGGGCCAAATCGCGGTACGTGATCGGCCAGTCTTCCCCTACGCCATCTATCGTTTTCGTCATAAAATCGCTCTCGTGAAACCGCAAAAACACCCCGGTAAAATGCACCGTTCCTCCGCCGACTCCCCGGCCGGAGTTGTTGTGCCCGAGGCGCAGAGGATCGTTTCCCGCTACCAGCCTCGTCTCCTGCCAGGCCAGACGCTGCATCTCCAGTTCGTCGCTGGCAAAGTCGCGCTGCGGGTCCCAAAAAGGCCCTGCCTCCAGCACGACGACGCGCAAGCCAGCTTTTGCCAGCTCATATGCCAGCACGCCTCCTGCGGCTCCCGCTCCGACGATGCATACATCCGCTCCGTCGGCGTATTTCCTGTTTTCCATCTGCCGTGTACCGCGTTCCTGGCTATCGCCTGCGCGCTGCTCCTGCTCTTTATTCGCCATTTGCCCTCGCCTCCCATGGGTCCGTCAATCCTTTTTCCACACGCACATAACCGCGGGGATAAGCAGGCCCGCCGTAGCCGATATCTGACCAGACGAGCGGATGCGAGTAATACGCCTGCACTGTGTCATGCAGCAGCTTTTTGAAAAAATCGACGGGAGCGACCTGGCTCCATGCCTCTGTATCCTTGCCGTTGCCCGTGGAGATTTGCCTCAGCACCTCCTGCTGTTCTGCGGCAGAAAGCGCGCCAAATTCCGTCCCGTACCCGGCGTGGCTCTCCGCCTCCACCCCTGCCAGTCCCAGACGGTACAGCTCTTTTTTCGGCGGAACCCCGACCTTGCGCTGCGCCTCCCCGATCGCGCTCGCCAGCGAATCGTCCAGGTGCGCGACAACAAAGGTCAGCACCTCCAGCCGATGGTCGTCGACGAGGACGCTTACGATTGCCTGCAACAGCAAAGCTTCCGCCTGCTGCAAGTACCGATGGGCAACCTGCGGCATTTTTCTGGCTCCGACGACTTGTCTCGTGTGAACGTCCCAGTTTTGATGCTGCTCCCACACGTCATAGGAAGGATAACGTCTATGCTTGGCCATCTATCTTCACCCCCAGAAAAGGGCAAGAAGCCCCAAAGCCGCGATGGCAGTAATGAGCAGAGGCAAAATGACGGGCGGGCCGACGAGGAAGTTTTGCGATTGCGAAAAGCCTCCTACCCGCTGTCTGACTCCGGCAGCATGCAAGTAAGCCCCGTACACGCCGCCGCCCATCCCGACGAACATCATCAAGGCAAACACTACGCGCAGCCATCCCGCATTTACGAACGATAAAACAATCGCCGTCACCGCAAAAATAGGCAGCTCAATGACAGGCACCCACATCGCCCAATGGCGGAAGTTTTGCCTGGAATGAAAAAGGGTGACCTGCACGGCAATCAAGACAAACGCCAGTCCCGTAAACAAAATGAGCACACGCTCTATCGGCCAGCTCTGCCACATGGAAACATCCTCCTTTTTACGCACGTTGCGCCTATTTTTCCCCTGACCGCCTCTCTTATTCCGGCAAAAAGAAAAAGCCTGCTGAGCTGTTGCATCAGCAAGCTTTTGTCATTGCTCGTTTCCCAAAACAAGCATCAGGTACAGCCCGAGCAAAGCGATCAGCAAGGTCGGTACCGTCAGCACGATCCCCGTACGAAAGTATTGCCCCCAGGTGATTTTGACCGCTTTGCGCCCCAGCACGTGCAGCCAGAGCAGCGTGGCGAGCGAGCCAATCGGCGTAATTTTCGGCCCCAAATCGCTTCCGATGACGTTGGCGTAGATCATCGCTTCGCGAAAGACGCCTTCCGCCTGCGTGCTGCCAATCGCCAATGCATTGAACATCACGGTAGGCAGGTTGTTCATCGCCGAAGACAAGACAGCGGCAATCAGCCCCGTCCCGAGCGTCGTCGCAAGCAAACCGTACTCCATCAGCGTATCGAGCGCCGCTTTTACCAGATCGGTCAGCCTCGCATTGTGCAAGCCCCAGACCACGATATACATCCCGATAGAAAAAATGACGACGACCCACGGCGCCTCCTGCATGATTCGGCCCATGGCAATCGCCTTGCTTTTTCGGGCGGCAAGACAGAAGACGAGGGCGGCGGAAGCAATGATAAACGACACCGGGACATGGATGGACTCGCTAATGAAAAAGCCGAGCAAAAGCACAGCGAGGATCGGCCACGCCAGGCGGAACAGTCTTGCATCACGAATGGCTTCACCGGGTTGTTTCAGTTGGGACAAATCCACGTAATGCGGGATGCTTTTGCGATAATAAAGGAATAAAACCAACAAACTCCCTGCTACGGAAAACAAGGTAGGCAACACCATCCGCACCGCGTACTCGGCAAAGCCGATGTCAAAATAGTCGGCGGATACGATGTTGACGAGGTTGCTGACGACAAACGGCAACGAACTGGTGTCCGCGATAAAGCCGCTGGCCATGACAAACGCCACAACCGCACCCCCGTCCAGCTTGAGTGCCCGAACCTGCGCGAGCACAATCGGAGTCAGAATCAGCGCCGTGCCGTCATTGGTGAACAGGGCCGACACCAATGTCCCGAGCAAAATGACGTAGGCGAACATCAGCCGGCCATTTCCTTTTGCCAAACGGGCCATGTGCAAGGCCGCCCATTCAAAAAAGCCGATCTCGTCCAGCAGTAGCGAAATGATGATGATGCCGACCAGCGCAAACGTGGCGTTCCAAACGATCGAGGTCACTTCGGCCACATCGTCGAGAGACACCACGCCCGTCAACAGCGCCAGCACCGCTCCCCCGACGGCGGGATAGCCGATCGACAAGCCTCTTGGCTGCCAGATGACCAGCGTCAACGTGACGATAAAAATGAACAAGGAAATCCAGACCACCTGCTATGTCTCCCCTCCATGCAAAAAAGAGCGAACCCGCAAGCGGGCCGCTCCTCTACCTTACTACAAACAGTTGTTATCCGAAACGGCCAGTAATGTAGTCTTCTGTCCGTTTGTCCCGGGGATTTTGGAAAATCGTTGGCGTCTGGTCAAACTCGACAAGCTCTCCGTTGAGGAAAAACGCCGTTTTGTCGGAGATGCGCGCCGCCTGCTGCATGTTGTGCGTAACGATGACAATCGTGTACGTGTCTTTCAGCTCCTCCAGCAACTCCTCGATTTTGGCTGTGGAGATCGGGTCGAGAGCGGATGTCGGTTCATCCATCAAAATCACCTGCGGCTGAACAGCGAGCGCCCGGGCGATACAGAGCCGTTGCTGCTGCCCGCCGGACAGCCCGGTTGCGGGCTTTTTCAACACGTCTTTCACCTCGTCCCACAGCGCTGCGGCCTTGAGGCTTGTCTCCACGATCTCGTCGAGCTTGTGGCGATCCATCAGGCCATGCAGGCGCGGTCCGTACGTGACATTGTCGTAGATGCTTTTCGGGAACGGATTCGGGTGTTGGAACACCATCCCGATATTTTTGCGCAAGCGCTCGACTTCCACGCTGGAACTGTAAATGTCTTCATCGAACACTTTTACCACGCCGGTGATTTTCGTATTTGGCACCGAGTCGTTCATCCGGTTCAGCGTTCGCAAAAACGTGGACTTCCCGCAACCGGACGGCCCGATCAGCGCGGTAATGGAATTCGGCTCAACATCGAGATTTATATTGTAGAGGGCTTGTTTGTTACCGTAGAAGAGATTTAACTCTCTCACCGAAATAACACTCATGCGTCCTTCGCTCCTTCGCGGTTGTAGCATCTGTCTTCCCAACCACTATAGCGTGCGAATGTTATGCTTTGATGTGAAGTATATTAAGTTTCCTTAAAGTTTTAAAGCCAGGTAAAGTTATGGTAAATGTTTCTGACAAACCATATACGCTCCCCATAGTACCCCCTACAATAAAGCTGAACGTTTTGTCGAATAAGGGGAGAGCATGTAATGCCGAGAAAAATACGAACATTGGGCAACACGTCGTTTCAGTACCGTTCGATTTTCACCAGATTATTTTTCGGGATTCTGACCATGGTTGTCAGCATGATGGCGATCGCCGCTTTTTTTATCAGTTATCAATCCGAGAGCACGCTCAACGAAAAGACAAAGCAGCAGCTCCACGATGCATCGAGTGCCGCCTTGCAGGAAGTGAACAGCCGCGTCCAGTCCATCATCACCGCCTTGGCTTCCTATGCTTCCACGTACAAAAACAGCAAGGTCACGAACAGTCAAAGCTTCGGCATTTTTACCGACATGGTGAACAACAATCCAACCATTTCCGAAATACAAGTCGTGACAGCAGACGGGCGGTATTTGACCTTCCCCGGCTCGCCGCTGGACAGCTCCTACGATCCGCGAACAGCCGACTGGTACAAAGGCGCCTGGGACAAGCCAAACGCATTCGTCTCGGACGTCTTTCAGTTTTCCGCCACGGAATTTCCGAAGATCGCTGTCTCCATGGCTTTGCGCAACGAGGAGGAAGAGCCTGTCGGCGTCGTCGTGGCCTTCGTCTCCGTGCCGAAGCTCAGTGAATCAATCGGACAGATCAAGCTGGGGCAAACCGGATACGCCATGATTGTCGACCAGCAAGGGAAGCTGCTCGCTCACCCGGATAAAGCCTACGCCCTGCAGCGCCCGCTCCTGACCGAGCTGCCTGTCGTCGCCAATGTCATTGCGGGCAATTCCGGCTTTGAATCGTTTCATATAAACGGCATGGACGCCTTTGCCGCCTACAAATTCGACCCGGCGCTCAAATGGGGCATGATCGTCGTGCAGTCCGTATCCGAGGTCAAACAGGAGGTGCGCCGCCTGCAGTTGACGATACTCGCGGTCTCCCTCGTCGGATTAGGCTCGTTGGCATTGCTGCTCTACTTGTACGTCCGCAAGATTATCAAGCCCGTCAAAGAGGTGCAGCAAAAAATGACGGCGTTCAGCGAAGGCGACCTGTTTCAGACGATGCACGTCCAGACCAACGACGAAATCCGCCAGCTCGCCGACAGCTTCAATCGGATGAGCGGGCAAATCCGCACCATCATCGGCAAAATCCAGCACGTGATCGCCGACGTCAAACAGGTGGCCGAGCATGTGGGCAAAGGCTCGCGACACTCTCACGCCATGCAGACAGAGGTCGTCTCCGTCACCGAGCGGCTGGCGCAAGAAATGGACAACCAGCAGGTGCAAATCGACGACATCCACGCCACGATGGCCGGAATTACAGCAGAAATGACACGCATTACACAGTCGATGGAAACAGCGGTCAGGCAAAACGAAAAGTCGCGGGAGCAGAGCGCCAAAGCGGCTACCTCGATTGATTTGCTGAAGGACAACATGCAAAAAATATCGACAGACATGAAAGCCTCCCTCCAGGCGATGGGCTCGATGCGCGAGAGCATGGACGACATCCGCGAGATTCTCGGCTGGATCTCCTCGATCTCCCAACGAACGAAGCTGCTGTCTTTCAACGCCCGCATCGAAGCATCACGAGCCGGCCAGGCGGGACTCGGCTTCGGGATCGTCGCGGACGAAATTCGCCTCCTGTCTGAACAGACAGAAGAAGCGACGGCCCGCATTCAACAAGTCATCGCTTCAGGGGAAAACCGGATGGAACGGGTGGCCGCATGTCTGGAAACGACCGATCACGCCACGGTCAACGGCATTTCGACGCTGCATCAGGCAACGGATATTTTCCAGCAAACCTTCGCCATCAGCGAAGCGCTCACCGCGCAGTTTGAAACGATCAGACATCTGGCCGAATCCATCGCAAGCCAAAGCCAGATCATCTCCCGCCGCGTGGACAGCCTGGCGGAATCCGCCCAGGAAGTCGTCTCGGGCACACAGCAAGCGGTCGCGGCCAACCAGGAAAGCCTCTCCCTCTCGGAGCAGTTCCTGCACGATTCCGAGCGGCTGGCGGGCATCGTGGAAGATTTGGAGCAGGAAATCCGCTTTTTCCGGGCAGTGGAAAAGCCTTCTGCATAGAAGGCTTTTTTCTTGTACGATTGCACATCTGTAGAGAAACAGGTAGGAGAAAACGTCGGCCCCGGCAAGCTGCACGGCGCTGTAGCACACCCATTCCAGGCTGCGTTGCACCATGCAAAAAGCCCTCCGTTTGCGCGTCAGGCGCAAGGAAGGCATTTTTTTGTGCGGTTCAGCCAAAACGGCCGCTAATATACGCTTCGGTCTTATCGTTTTCCGGCGAGGTGAAAATTTTTGCGGTCTCGTCCATCTCGATCAGCTCCCCGAGCAAAAAGAATGCCGTTTTGTCCGAGATGCGGGCCGCCTGGTGCAGATTGTGCGTCACGATCACGATCGTGTACTCTTCCTTTAGCTGCGTGACCAGCTCTTCAATTTTCATCGTCGAGATCGGGTCGAGCGCGGAAGCCGGCTCATCCAGAAGCAAAATCGTCGGCTGCATGGCAATGGCGCGGGCGATGCACAGGCGCTGCTGCTGTCCTCCTGACAGGGAGAGCGCAGAGTCGCGCAGACGGTCTTTTACCTCGTCCCACAACGCCGCTTTGCGCAAGCTCGTCTCGACCAGCTCATCCAGCTCGCGGCGGTCTGTCATTCCGTGAAAGCGCGGAGCGAAGGCGATATTTTCATAAATCGATTTAAAAAACGGATTGGCGCGCTGAAACACCATTCCGACGATTTGCCGCAAGCTCTCGATGTTGACCTGCTGGCTGTTGATGTCAATGCCGTCGACGACGATGGAGCCTGTGACGCGGCAGGAAGGCACGAGATCGTTCATCCGGTTCAGGCTGCGCAAAAGCGTGGACTTCCCGCAGCCGGACGGCCCGATAAAGGCCGTCACCGAGTTGCGTTCAATGTCCATCGAAATATTTTTGACCGCTTGCTTATCCCCGTAGTAAACCGAGACATTGTTCGTCTGAATAATCGTATCTTGCATGGTGAGTACGGACATCGCTATCACCTCTCCTTAGTTGGAACCTGACGTCATCTTTTTGTACACCCACGTCCCGAACCAGCGGGCCGAGACGTTAAAGAGCAGCACGGCAATAATCAGCACAGCGGCAGCGCCATCCGCCACGTCGCGCGCATCCGGCGTCAGCCCTTCGCTGTTTACTTTCCAGATATGCACAGCCAACGTTTCGGCCGGGCGGAACGGATTCAGCGGCGAAGTCGGGCTGTTCAGCGAGAAATCAGCAAAGTTCAGGTTCGGTGAAGACATCCCTGCGGTAAACAGCAAGGCAGCCGCTTCCCCGAAGACGCGTCCGGAAGCGAGAATCGCCCCCGTAATGATCCCAGGCAAAGCCGCCGGAAGAATGACGGAGACAATTGTCCGCCATTTGGTGATGCCAAGCGCCAGGCTCGCTTCTTTTTGGCTGCGCGGCACGTTGCGCAACGCATCCTCTGTCACGCGCACGAGCAGCGGCAGGTTGAAGACGGTCAGCGCGAGGGCACCGGAGAAAAGCGTATAGCCCCAGCCTGTCATGTTTACGAAGACGAGCAAGCCAAACAAACCAACGACAATGGACGGCAAAGAAGAAAGCACTTCTATACTCATGCGGATAAACTGCGTAAACTTGTTATCCGGCGCGTATTCAGCCATATAAATACCTGCTCCGATTCCAATCGGCAAGGCGATCAGCATGGTCAAGACCAGCAAATAAAACGAGTTGAACAACTGCGGACCAATCCCGCCCCCTGCATTGACGATATCTGGCGGCGAGGTCAAAAAGTCCAGGTTCAGCTTGTGCCAGCCTTGCGTCAAAATGAAGCCGAGCAAGCCAATGAGCGTGCCGATAATCAAAGCGGCAATCAACGTCAAAACGATCGTAGCAACGCGGTCCATCAGTCTCGCTCTCATCTACTTCACCAGCCTCTTTCTGCCCAAAAAGCGCAAGATCATAATGAAGACGAACGACATCAGAAGCAGCAGAAGCGCCATGGACCAGAGTGCATTGTTGTACGGGGTTCCCTGAATCGTATTCCCCATGTTCAGCGTGATGCCGCTGGTCAACGTGCTGATCGGGTCCAAGAGACTGCCCGGAAGCTTCGTCGTGTTCCCGATGACCATCTGTACGGCGAGCGCTTCGCCAAAAGCGCGAGCCATCCCCAATACAACCGCGGTCAGGCAGCCGGGAAGCGAAGAGTGCAGCACCACATTCCAGATCGTCTGCCAGCGTGTGGCTCCCAAAGCGAGAGAAGCGTTGCGCAAATCTTGCGGTACGGCTTCAATGGCGTCTGTCGCCACGCTGGTGATCGTAGGCAGGATCATCAGGGCAAGCACAAGCCCCCCTGCCAAAAGACTGAAACCAAGAACGTCAAATTGTTCGCGAATAAAAGGAACCAGAAGAGTAAGACCAACATATCCGTACACAACGGATGGAATGCCAACCAAAAGCTCGATCACCGGCTTCAACACTTTTTTGCCGAAGCCCGGAAAAATTTCCGTCATGAAAATAGCCGCCCCGATCCCGAGCGGTGCCGCGATCAACGCAGCCAAAGCCGTCACCAAAAACGATCCGAGAATGAACGGGAACACACCGTAAAGTGCAGGCTCGCCCTCCGGGTCCCATTTCACCTGTGTTAAAAATTCGCTGATACTGACGCCGTCGACAAAAAAGGTGGACAGCCCTTTTGAAGCGATGAAGTACGTAATCGACAAAACGACGATGACCAGCAAGGCCGCACAGACCATGGCAATCGTTCGGCCCGTCATGTTCTCTGTAAATTGACGTTTGTTATATGTCAGCATTTTTCGCGCAATCAGCGATTGGCGATTTGTCTCTACCCCTTCAATACGATGGTTCATGTTCTCCCTCCTAGAAAGAAAACGGCTTTCGCGCAAGCAAAATGAGGGGTAAGGCCCCTCCACCCCTCTATTTTGCTGTTGACCCGTGAGTGTCTTATTTTTGTGTTACTTTTCCTTCAGCGTCGCGTTCTACTTTCATGTCTGTGATTGGCAGGAAGCCCAGATCGACAATCGTTTTCTTTTGCACTTCTTCAGACAGGATGTAATCCAGGAACGCTTTTGCGTTGCCAGTAGGCTCGCCTTTTGTGTACATGTGCTCGTATGCCCACACTGGGTATTTGTTCGTTGCGATGTTTTCTGCGTTTGCTTCCACGCCATCCAGTTTCAATGCTTTTACGGAGTCATTGAAGTAGGACAGAGCCAGGTAGCCGATTGCGCCCGGTGTTTCGGCAATGATTTTGCGAACAGTACCGGAGGAATCCTCTGTGATGCCTTCTGCTTCTTCTTTTCCGTCCAGTGCGAATTTGCTGAATGTTGCACGAGTACCGGAAGACTTCGGACGGTTCACCAGCGTGATTTTCATGTCATCGCCGCCAACTTCTTTCCAGTTGGTGATTTTGCCAGTGAAGATGTCGATCAGTTGTTGCTTGGTCAGGTTGTCTACTTTTACTTGCGGGCTAACCGCTGCTGCCATTCCGACAACGGCTACTTTATGGTCAACCAGTTCGTTTGCCGGAATGCCTTTTTTCTCTTCTGCGAAAATGTCAGAGTTACCGATTGTTGCTGCGCCGCTTGCTACCTGGCTCAGCCCTGTTCCGCTTCCCCCGCCTTGTACTTGAATTTGTACACCTTGATTTTTCGCCATAAAGTCTTTGGCCGTTTGCTCGACCAGAGGCTGCAAAGCGGTGGAACCAACTGCTGTGATCGGTTCACCGGATGTTGTTGTAGTCGAACCAGAGTTGCTTTCCGGAGCCGGGGTAGCTGGTTGTTGCTGCGCTGGTTGTTGTTGCGATGGAGCCGCACTGTTGCTGCCACATCCGGCGAGCAGTGCCCCTACAAATGTCAGCGCCATAAACATTTTGCTGAGTTTTTTCATTGGATGAAAATCCTCCTTAACAGGTTCGGTTTGTTTTTCTCTCTTACAAGTACAAACTATACAGGTCGAATGTTGTAGGATTGTGATGCGATTGTTAAGCTTTTTTAAAGATGGAGCCAACCCTGTATAAAACGAAAACAAGCCGCTTGACGAAACAGCAAAAAGGCGGCACAGCCTGGATGCTACCAGGTTGTGCCGCCTTCACTCGGCGATTGCCTGTTTAGTTGTCGCGCGTCAATGGCTCCGATACATCGACATGGCCCATCAACGATTCGACTTTTTTGCCATCTTCCAGGAAGACGATTTGCTTTACTTCCGGGAACTGAAAAAAGGTTTTCTTCAGCGCGTCCAGCGCCATCCCTTCGCCGCTTGAGCCGAGGTTGTACTGGTTTTTGCTGTCGGCATCAATCGTCAGCGTGCCATCCGCAAAAGTGATGTCATGGTATCGGAAGTCTTTCCAGAGCGGAAAGTGCTCTTCTGCTTTTGTCGGCTTCTCCAGAAGCGAGAGGGTTTTCTTGTACTTTTCGATGTCTTCTGCAAAAGTGATTTCTTGTTCCTCTTTTTGCAGCTCCATCAGGTCGCCGTCGGAATAGTAGACGGTAACGACCTGTTTGTTGAGTGTCGGCTCTGCTGTCGATGGGTCAGTGTTCGTGCCAGATGGCTGTTCAACAGGTGCCGTAGGCTGCGGTGCAGGAGCCGCATTTTGTCCGCAACCAGCCATTAGCAGCACAGCCAAAGCCGCCACCCAGATCATCCGACTTTTTTTCATCGTGAAAGCCTCCCTTACTGATAAGACTGATAGTATTCACGGATAGCCTCAACGAGGGCTTTCGCGATTTTGTCCTGGAATGCAGGCGAGGTCAGCAGCGCATTTTCTTGCGGATTGGACAGGAAGCCTGTCTCTGTCAACACGGCTGGCATTTTCGTGTTCTTGATAACGTAAAAGCCGCTCGCCTTGACTCCCCGATCCGGGAACTGCGTTGCTCCTTGCAGGTGCTTGTGCACCAATTGCGCAAACGTCTTGCTGTTTGCATTGTAATAGAAGGTTTCCGTACCACCTGTCGTCGGTTTCGGGAACGAGTTGGCGTGAATGGACAAGAACAGGTCCGCCTCCAGCTCATTCGCGATTGCCACACGCTCGGACAGCTCGTAGAACACATCTGTCGTGCGCACAGGCACTACTTGAAACTCCGGATATTGCTTCAGCAAAGCGACTACTTTGTTGGCGACAGCCAGCGTGTAGTCTTTCTCGTGGTTGCCCGCCACGCCCAATGCACCTGGGTCTTTTCCGCCATGACCCGCGTCGACTACGATCAGGTAGCCTGTTTTCTTAGGCTTGGGCGTCAGCTTCACTTCAATGCCGTCTTTTGTATAGGCCAGATTATACTCGCTCTTCTGGTTCAGCTCAATCACGACACGCACGGTCTCTGGCGAAGCACTGTACTGGCTGTACCGCAGGCTTGCGATCAGCGGCTCTTCTTTTGGCTCGCTGGCTGCTGACTGCTCGTCCTCTTCGCCGGAAGAAGCTGCTTGCTTGCGCTCCTCTGACTCTCCGATACTGCCGTTTTCTTCGTTCTTTTTCAACTCTTCCACCAAATCGTCCGCCAAAGCGGTTTGCGGGAGGTCCAGCACGATGCGATGGGGGCCTGTGAGCACAAAAGAATTGGCCTGCACGGGCAGCTTCATCTCAATATGTACGCGATCCCCATCCTTTGTAACACCTGTCAGCCGATTGAGTCTTTCGATTTCAAGCAGATTCTTTTTCTTGTTCCAAGTGATCGAACCGCCTAGCTCGTCCTCTACTTGCTCAATCGGAAGAACCAGTTGACTGTCGATCGTCATGCCGCGTTCCGGGCGATTCCATACAAAGCCTTTTTGTCCGACCTGCTCCGCGACCGCATCGGCAGACACGTACATGGTGTCCGACACTTGATACAGCTTGATCGCTTTTTCAGGAGCACGGCCGTTCAGCGTAACCTGTGGCGTTTCGTTAGCAATGACGGTGCGGGAGCTGTTGTCCCACCCTACAGTGATCCCGAGCGATTCCCCGACAAACCGCAGAGGGAGCAGCATGCGCTGCTGGGAGATGACAGGCGGCGTATCCAGCTTTACCTGCTTGCCGTTCAATAGCGCTGTGCGCGAGTCCAATGTGAGGGAAAGCTGCGTCGTACCCCGTGTAATCACCGCTGTCCGCTTCGCTTCGTTCCAGGCGACATCCGCGCCCAAACCTTCTGCGATGACACGCACGGGAACCAATGTCCGCCCGCTCTTGATAACTGGTGGCACGTCCGGGGTCACTGCTTGTCCACCGATCATCAGGTTGACGGCTTCCTCAGTTGCACTACTTGCCGCAGCCGCCCAACCGGGGATAAGCAGCAGGACCAGCAGCGCCAGAAGCAGAGGGTAAAATCGTCTTTTCATCCTGACCTCCTCCGTGATGTCTGTTCTGTTGTGTGGCGTTAGACCATTGTGCAACGTTCACCATTCTATTAGACGCGTCAACATCTGTAAAGTTTATAGTCTTTTCGTACCAAAAAGACAAAAGACTGCTCCTTTTTGACAAAGAAGCAGTCCAGAAAACCAAGAAAGTTGTCGATTAGCGAAACAACCCGCGCCGTTCTCGTCTGCTCACTTCTTCTACAGGCGCTTTCAGCATGTTCAAGCCGCCGTTGGCGATAAACTGTTGAATCATGGACAGGACGGCCGGATTGGACAGCACTTTGATGGAATCGGCCACCTTCGGATTTTTCAGTTGCGGGATAGCCCCGCTCAAATGCGGCAGCAATGGCAGCAAATCCTCAATGGAAATCGCAGGCTTTGCTTTCTCAGGGACGGACTGCACGGGAATCGGACGCCGGCGCGGTCCAAACAGAATGCTGCGCCGCGGCCCCTGATTGGGAGCGGCCTTCAGCCTTCCGAGCGTATCCTTCATGTCCTGCAGTTCTTGCTTCATCTGGCTCATCTCGCGCATCACCTGAGCATTGCTCACATTGTGCGCATCCGCCAGCTTGTTCATCGTCTCTATCAGTTGCCCCTGGGCACCGGCCTGTTTCTTTTTCTTTCTCGTTTTGGCAGCGATAATCCCACCTCCCTCCTGGTAAGCCCCCCTTTATTTAAAGCGCTTTTTCAGGCTGTCGATGTCTTTGGCGTTGACGCCTTTTTTGGAAAGCTTGTTCAGCAGGCTGCCGACGTTTTCCGTCTTGGACATATGCCGAAACTGCGCCACATATCCGTTCAGTTCCTTATCCGTGAAGTTTTTGCCGGCTTTTTTGCCCAAATCGCGGATGACTTCCTTCAAGCCTGCATCCGTCTTCAGCTTATCCTTGGGAATTGACCTTACAATACTGAGCAGTTTGCCAATATCCACAGCGATCCCCCCTGGTTGCAGTTTGTTCCTTTTTACTCTATGTAGCCAGGAGCACAATGGATTGGTCATTTGTCCATGCGGGAGAAAAAAAGAAGAAGGGCAGCGGCACCCCTCTTCTTTGAATCATTTCCTCTATAAGATTAAGGCTTGATATCGACGTACTTGAAGTCGATCATGCCGAGTCCGTCCAAAATCGCGCCGTCGACCTTCTCGCTTTGCAGCCAGCTCTGGGCATAGTAGTAGATCGGCATAATCGGCATTTCGTCCATTAAAATTTGCTCGGCCTTGGCCAAAATCGCCTTCCGTTTTTCCGGGTCCTGCTCCAAAGCGGATTGGTTCAAGAGCTCTTTGTATTTGGGGTGTTCCCAGCCCGTGTCGTTGTTTCCGCCGTTTTTGTCCTTGAACATTTCCAAAAAGTTGATCGGATCGTTGAAGTCGGCAAGCCAACCCGCACGCGCAATCTGGTATTTCCCCTGGTGTACGTCCTCTATGTATACTTTCCACTCTTTGTTTTCCAGCTTCACGTCTACCCCGAGCTTTTTCTTCCACTGGTCCCTGATTTCTTCAGCAATCGCTTTATGGCCCATCGACGTGTTATAGGAGACGGTGATGGGAGGAAGTTTTGCGATTCCCGCTTCCTTCATGCCCTCCTGAAGCAGCTTTTTGGCCTCTTCTGTGTGATTGTCTGTAAAGTAGCCACCATATGCAACAGCCATGCTCGGCGGCACAAAACCTGTCGCGGGAAGGTGGTTGGCCAACATGGTCTCCACCAAAGCTTGACGATCCAGTGCATAAGCAAAAGCTTTGCGGATTTTGGCATTGTGAAAAGGCGCTTGCTCTGTGTTGAAGCGGTAGAAGTAAGTGCCCGCGATCGCTTGCGTATGAAACAGCGCAGGCGACTTCCAGGAAAGCTCGAAATCCATGGGGACTTCAGACAAAGGGGCGCCTGCCCAATCCAGATCGCCGTTGCGAAACATCTCCAGCTCTATATACCCGTCATCAATCATAGAAAAATCAATCTTGTCCAATTTTACATTTTGTTTGTCCCAGTAGTTCTGGTTTTTCGTCAGAACGAGCTGGTGCTTGGGCTTCCATGTCTCGATTTGAAACGGACCGTTCCCTACTATCGTCTTGGGATTGCTTGCCCATTCCTTGTCGGCTTCCACGACTTTTTTGTTAACAGGATAATAGGTGTAAAAAGCCGTCAACTCCGTGAAAAACGGGGTCGGATTCGTCAGTTCCACAACCAATGTTTTGGCGTCGATGGCTTTGACACCAACGTCACTCGCCGTCCCGGTTCCCTTGTTATACGCTTCCGCTCCTTTTAAATAGTAGAGCTGGTAGGCGTAATTCGATGCTGTCTTGGGGCTTAGCGCACGTTTCCAGGCGTATTCGAAGTCATAGGCGGTGACCGGATCGCCATTGCTCCATTTGGCAGGGCGAATTTTGAACGTATAAGTTTTGCCGTCAGCCGAAACGGTATAGCTTTCTGCCGCTGCTACATGTACTTTTCCGTCTTTGCCCAAACGAGTCAACCCTTCGAAGATTGCCCTGCTTATTGTGCCGGACGTTGAATCTTCAGCAATGCCCGGATCTACGGTTGGGGGATTGGAATGCATGTTCATTCTTAATACTTTTGCTTTTGGCTCCGCCGCTTGCCCGGCATCCGCATACCCTGCCAAGCTCCCGCCGAGAATCAGCATCGCACCTGCGACTGCAACGACATTCTTTTTCACGATCAAGCACCTCGTTTTTTTGTATACACTTCCATCATCAGTATACAAGATAAAGGGATTTTTGGATGTTTTTTCTTTTAGTTAGTTTTGATGCAACTCGACTAGGAAAAAAATGGTTCGCCCCTTTTCGGGTGAGAATTTTCAGCCCCGATCAACACCCGCTTTTCAAACAAAAAAGAAGAGAAGCGTCAAAAACGCCCCTCTTCCTTAAATCGGTTGCTTTGCTTCTATTATTGTTTGATGTCAGCGTATTTGTAGTCAACAGCACCCAGACCGTCGATGATTACGCCGTCAACCTTGTCGTTTTTCACCCAAGATTGCGTGTAGAAGTAGATTGGCATGACTGGCATTTCATCCATCAGGATTTGCTCAGCTTCAGCCAGGATCGCTTTCCGTTTTTCCGGATCTGTTTCCAGAGCGGATTGGTTCAGCAGCTCTTTGTACTTCGGATTTTCCCAACGAGTATCGTTGTTTCCGCCGTCTTTTTCCTTGAACATTTCCAGGAAGTTGATCGGATCGTTGAAGTCACCCAGCCAACCAGCGCGAGCTACTTGGTATTTACCTTGGTGTACGTCATCCAGGTATACTTTCCACTCTTTGTTTTCCAGCTTCACGTCTACACCGAGGTTTTTCTTCCATTGGTCTTGGATTGCTTCTGCGATCTTTTTGTGACCTTCGGAAGTGTTGTAGGACAGAGTCAGAGTTGGCAGCTTGCTGATGCCAGCTTCTTTCATACCTTCTTCCAGCAATTTTTTCGCTGTTTCGAGGTCTTTGTCCTTGAAGTAGCCATCTTTGTTCAGAGCCATGCTCGGTGGTACATAACCGGTTGCTGGCAACTGACCTGCCTGGAGGATGTTGTCGATCAGGCTTTGACGGTCGATCGCGTAAGCAAACGCTTTACGGATTTTCGCGTTGTTGAATGGCGCTTTTTCTGTGTTGAAGCGGTAGAAGTAAGTACCCGCGATTGGTTGGGTTGTCATTTTTCCAGACTCTTTCAGAGCAGGAATCGCGTCAGTTGGCAATGCGGAAGTTGGAGCACCTGCCCAATCCAGCTCGCCGTTTTCAAACATGGACAGCTCAGTGTTCTCATCCTCTACCATGGAGAACTCGATTTTGTCCAGTTTTACGTTGTCTTTATCCCAGTAGTTCTCGTTTTTCACGACAACCAGTTTGCTCTTGTGTTCCCATGTTTCCATTTTGAATGGACCGTTACCCACGATTGTTTTCGCGTCAGTAGC
Organism: Brevibacillus sp. FW306-2-1A-C05A; assembly: GCF_058781555.1. Classification (NCBI taxonomy): domain Bacteria; kingdom Bacillati; phylum Bacillota; class Bacilli; order Caryophanales; family Paenibacillaceae; genus Brevibacillus; species Brevibacillus sp. FW306-2-1A-C05A. The sequence goes on along the minus strand of NZ_JBYSWV010000013.1, from coordinate 49,438 downwards.
CCATTTGTCGTTGGCTTCAACTGTTTTTTGGTGAACCGGGAAGTATGTTTTGAACGCTACCAGCTCCAGGAAGAACGGAGTTGGGTTTGTCAGTTCCACTTCCAGTGTTTTGTCGTCGAGCGCTTTTACGCCAACGTCTTCTACTTTACCAGTACCTTTGTTGAATGCTTCCGCACCCTTCACATAGTACAGTTGGTAAGCGTAGTTGGAAGCTGTTTTCGGATCGAGCGCGCGTTTCCAGGCGAATTCGAAGTCTTTCGCTGTTACAGGATCGCCGTTGCTCCATTTTGCATCGCGAATTTTGAATGTATATTTTTTACCGTCTTCAGATACGGTATAGCTTTCTGCTGCTGCTTCATGCACTTTGTTGTCTTTGCCTACGCGAGTCAGACCTTCGAAGGTAGCAGTGATGATTGTGCTGGAAGTAGTGTCTTCCGCGATACCTGGGTCTGCTGTTGGCGGCTCGGAGTGCAGGTTCAATTTCAGTACTTTTGGTCCCGCTGCTGGTGCAGTGGTTTCTGTTTTATTGCCTGCTGCGTTGTTATCTGCTGGCGCTGCTTGGTTGCCGCCGCCGCATCCTGCGAGTGCCGCACCAAGAACGAGGATAGAACTCATTGCTACGAAAACATTCTTTTTCATACAAGTAATCCCCCTTTTCTAAATCTTTTTTCAATATACATGCTTTTATATTATTTTTAAATATGTTTTAGAATGATTTAATAAATTTTTATTTATTTATAAAGATGATTAATGATTTATAAAAAATAATTTATTGATAAAACTCGATGGAAAATGATTCCCGTTAGTATAGACAGCTTGAAAATGTTGATTTATCGCGGTTTTCTCCATGGACCTCCCCACCTTTTTCTTTGCTGCACACAAGATTACCATGAGACAGCGTCAGTGAGAGGCTTGTCCCACGCCTTGTTTGAATTTTACAAATATTTATAGTTGCGAACAGCTCTCCTCCCCATTTTGTTGATAGATGAAGAATCTCCCATCCTTTGCGCTTTATTTTTCGCAAAAAAAAGAAGGGCTATTCGCCCTTCTTCTTATCGTTCGCTTGGCTTTCTTATTTAATGTCTGCCCATTTCCAGTCTACGAAGCCGAGACCGTCGAGCACAACGCCTTGTACTTTGTCGCTCTTCACATAGGAATGCGTGTAGTAGTAAATTGGCGCGGCTGGCATTTCGTCCATGAGCAGCGCTTCCGCTTGCGCCAGGATTTGTTTGCGTTTTTCCGGGTCTTTTTCCACCGCGGATTGGTTCAGCAGCTCTTGATACTTGGGATTTTCCCAGTTGGTATCGTTGTTGCTGCCTTTTTTCAGTTTGAACAGATCCAGGAAGGTGTACGGATCGTTGTAGTCGCCAGTCCAGCTAGAGCGAGCGATCTGGAACTTGCCTTGGTGCAGGTCGTCCAGGAATACTTTCCACTCTTTGTTTTCCAGCTTCACTTCTACGCCGAGCGCTTTTTTCCATTGGTCTTGGATAGCTTCCGCGATTTTCTTGTGACCTTCGGACGTATTATAGGAAAGAGTCAGAGTTGGCAGCTTGGTGATGCCTTCTTCCTTCATCCCTTCCTCCAGCAGTTTTTTCGCTGTTTCCACGTCGCCGTCCTTGAAGTACGGGCTAGTTGCCACAGCCATTGTTGGAGGTACCAGACCCATTGCCGGCTCCTGGTTCGCTTGCGTTACGTTGTCGATGATCGTTTTGCGGTCAATCGCATAAGCGAACGCTTTACGGATTTTCGCGTTGTTGAACGGCGGTTTCTCCGTGTTGAATTTGTACAGGTACGTACCCGCAATCGCACGGGTTTGCATTTTGCCGGACTCTTTCAGTGCCGGGATTGCATCTGTTGGGAGTGCGCTTGTAGGAGCACCTGCCCAATCGAGGTCGCCGTTGTCAAACATGGACAGCTCGGTGTTTTCATCCTCTACCATGGAGAAGTCGATCTTGTCCAGTTTTACAGCATCTTTATCCCAGTAGTTTTCGTTTTTCGCGAGAATGAGCTTGCTCTTATGCTCCCAAGTCTCGATCTTGAACGGACCGTTACCTACGTGCGTTTTGGCGTCACCCGCCCAGTTTTGTGTGGATTCGACCACTTTTTGGTTCACCGGGTAGTAGGTGTAGAAAGCAGTCAGCTCCAGGAAGAACGGAGTCGGGTTTTTCAACGTAACAACCAATGTTTTGTCATCGGTTGCTTTCACGCCCACATCTTCTGCTTTCGCTTTTCCGGTGTTGTACTCCTCAGCGTTTTTCAGGTAGTACAATTGGTAAGCATAAGTGGAGCCGAGCTTCGGATCGAGCGCTCGCTTCCACGCGTATTCAAAGTCTTTCGCTGTTACCGGGTCACCGTTGCTCCATTTGCTGTCGCGCAGGTGGAATGTATAAGTAAGTCCATCTTCAGAAACGTCGATTTTTTCCGCTACGGACTCATGCGGTTTGCCATCTTCACCGATACGAGTCAAACCATCAAAAGTCGCACGCAAAACAGCACCGGATGTGGAATCTTCAGCCAAGCCAGGGTCAGCCGTCGGCGGCTCACTCTTCATGTTCATGCGCAGAACTTTTGGACCGCTAGTTTGTTCACTTCCAGCAGAATTTCCTTGCTCGCCTGCTTTCTCGCCGCCGCCACAGCCAGCCAGCGCCGCACTCAGAACCAGGATGGAACTCATCGCTGCAAATACGCTTTTTTTCATTAGTGTTGACCCCCTTTGTATGTGTAACACTCCATGGAAAGCTACTTCAACAAATATACTGCATTTTTAGTAATATTGAAGACATTTTAAGCAAGTTTAATTATGTTTTATTCAAAGATCAAATTATATTAAGGGAAATAAATTCACATTCTTCATTACATGAAGTATGCCTCGCACAAGAAAAACTATGCAAATCTTAGGAGTATCGCCGCTCACCGAGGCAAAACAAAAAGCCCCCTCCCATCGCGAAAAAGCGACGTCACAGGGGACTTTGTTTACAATTATAAAGTTTGGGTCTGCCGGTATTCTTGCGGCGATACACCGACAATCGCCCGGAAGTCGCGGATAAAATGCGAGTGGTCGTAGTAGCCGAGCGCGATGGACAAGTCCAGCCAGTCGCTGACGGCTCCCTGGTCGATCATCTGCGCCGCTTCGTGCAGTCGGTAGCGCTGGATTACCGATTTCGGACTGACGCCAACATAGCGGACAAACAAGCGCTGCATCGTCCGGATGCTCATTCCGGACAGTCGGCTCGCATCCTCTACCTTCAGCACCGTCCGATCTGCCTGAATCAAGCCGACCAGCTCGCTTACTCTCTTTACATTCGGATCGCGCTCCGGCAGACGCTCGCCCAAAAACGCTTCGATGCGGCGAACCATCTGGGCGTCTTCCGGCATGGCAAGCATCTCGGCTTCCAGCGGGGCTGTCTCCACCTGAAACACTTCTTCCAACGTAGTAACCGTGCCGTACAACTGCGAAACCGGCTTTTGCCAAAATGGATAAAAGCCGCCTGGTTTGAACTTCACTCCGAACACATGGCCTTGGCCAGCCAGCAAATGCGAGGACGTGGACAAAGCGACACCGAATATGCCTGTGGCGACCTTTTCAAACACCAGATTCACATTGGGGTGGGCCAAAATGGTTTGGGAGTAAGGAGCTTGCCCGCGCAAATCCCACCTGACCACCCAGTAATGCTGGACGAAGTAACCGACGTCGCCGCCTGGTTCATACCTTTGCAGCGAAAACTTTTTTCCGCCAAGCATGGCATGCAGCACACCTTTTGGCAGCATGCCCTGCTTTTTTTCCATAGCGCCGCCTCCTGTCGCATTTTTACAATACGCCCCTCCATTATCTGCCTATACTAAGAGTAGTAGCAACAGCAAACGATTACAATTTGAAAATGAATGGAAACAGGAGGCACTGCTATGGAACTGCGTTTCGATTTTTACATCGGGGCCACCCCGGAGCACGTCTGGCACGTTCTTACCTCGGAAGAAGGAGTCAAGCATACGTTTTTTGGCTCTGTCATTCGCTCTACTTTTCAGGTAGGGGACGATCTCGCTTATGTCGGTCCCGGAAATGATGGCGACGAAACTGTCCATGTATACGGCAAGGTTTTGGCGTTTGAGCCGCAGCAAACCTTCAGCTTCCTGGAACATCCCGGCCCTTCGTACCACGCCAACCACGCCGAGCTTCAATCGCGCGTTACTTTCCAATTGGAGCCTGTTGGCGGATGCACGCGGCTGACGCTGATTAACGACCAGTGGACCGAAGATCACCCTTCCTTCGCCAACGCGAGCAACCATTGGCCGATGATTCTCTCCAACATCAAAACATATGCAGAAACCGGAAAAACGTTGGATTTTGGCTATTAATTCCGGGCAAAAAGGAAGGAAAACCCCAGCAGCGAGCTGCCTCGGCACTTCGCCTCTGGGGTTTTTGCCTGTTACTCGACCATTTCCGCCCACTTCAGATCAATAAAGCCCAGTCCGTCCACTTGCACGCCTTTTACCTTATCACTCTGCACCCAGACATCCACGTCCGTAAACAGCGGGATTACAGGCATGGCATCCATGAAAATTTGCTCGGCTTCCGCAAAAAGCTGCTTGCGCTTCTCCGGATCGCTCTCCATGGCCGACTGTTGCAGCAGCTCCTTGTAGCGCGCGTTCTCCCAGCCTGTGTCGTTGTTTCCGGTCTTCGCATCGCGGAACATCTCCAGGTAGTTGATCGGATCGTTAAAATCGGCATTCCAGCCCAAACGGCCAATCTCGTAATTCAGTTCATGCAAATCTTGCAAATGCACCTTAAATTCCTTGATCGCCAGCTTCACGTCGATGCCAAGGTTGCGCTTCCACTGGTCCTGCATGGCTTCGGCGATTTTTTTGTGGCGGTCTGTCGGGTTGTACGACATGGTGATGGTCGGAAGCTGACTCAGCCCCAACTCCTGCATGCCTTCCGCCAGCAGCTTTTTCGCTGCCTCCACGTCGTTGTCGCGGAAGTAGCCCTCCGGCTTGATAATCATGGATTGCGGCAGCATCCCCATCGTAGGCACCTGGCCGACCTGTGTGATGTTGTCCACGATGCTTTGGCGATCAACCGCATAAGCGAGTGCTTTGCGAATTTTTACGTTTTGCAGCACTCCTTTGGTGGTATTGATTTTGTACCAATACATCGTCGCCTTTGGATGAACGACGAGTTTGCCTGCTTCTTTCAGGGACGGAATCGCATCGGTTGGCAGGCCGCCAAGCGGTTGACCCGCCCAGTCCAGCTCGCCGTTTTCAAACATGGACAGCGCTGTGTTATCATCCTCAATCATGGCAAACTCGATCCGGTCCAGCTTGACAGCGTCTTTGTCCCAATAGTTTTCGTTCTTCTCCAAAACGATCTTGCTCTTGTGCTCCCAGGCCGTCATCTTGAATGGCCCGTTGCTCACGTGTGTTGCTGCTTCATTCGCCCAGTTCGGATTGGCCTCTACGACCTTTTTGTCTACAGGATAATACGTGTAAAATGCCGTCAGTTCCAGGAAGAACGGTGTCGGGTTTTCCAATGTTACTTCCAGCGTCTTGTCATCCAGAGCTTTTACCCCCAGCTCGTCTGCTTGCGCCTTGCCTGTGTGTACTTTTTCCGCATTTTTGATGTAGTAGAGCTGATACGCATACTCGGCTCCCAGCTTTGGATCGAGGACGCGTTTCCAGGCAAATTCAAAGTCGTGCGCCGTCACCGGATCGCCGTTGCTCCACTTGGAGTCGCGAATCGTGAACGTGTACACCCGTTTGTCGTCGGATATTTTCACATCAGACGCAACCGAGTTCATCGGCTTCGCGTCTTTGTCCAGCCTGGTCAAGCCGTCAAAAGTGGCACGGACGATCGCCCCTGAGGTAGTGTCCTTGGCGAGCCCAGGGTCTGCCGTCGATGGCTCGCTGGTCAGATTGGCCCGAAACACTTGCGGCTTTGTGCTGGCAGGCGCGCCAGACGAAGCCTCACCCGCAGGAGCAGCAGCAGGTGCAGTCGAAGTCGGACTGCCTCCACAGCCTGCCAAAAGACTTCCGACCACCAATGTCAGGCCGACAAACATTTTGAATGTTCCCTTCATCAGAATTTTCCCCCTTATCAAATTTTTTCTATCGCCACCACAATATACTCGACGACAGATTTCTTGAAAATGGGGTTCGGTGATATTTAATTAAATTTTATGAATATTTATTCTTTTGTAAACAGAAATAAACCCAACAGCCTTAAAGGGCCAATTGGGTTTATTTGTTGATCCATCAATTACTTTTCCTTAGAATGCCGGAATGATGGAACCTTTGTATTCGTCTTCAATGAATTTTTTCACTTCAGGGGAGTTCAATTCCTTCGCCAGCTTTTGGATGGCTTCGGAGTCTTTGTTGTCAGGACGAGCTACCAGGAAGTTCGCATATGGAGATTCCTTGTCTTCGATGAACAGAGCGTCTTTGGTTGGCACGAGCTTCGCTTCGAGCGCGTAGTTGGTGTTAATCAGCGCCAGGTCCACTTCTTCCAGAACGCGCGGCAGCATCGCTGCTTCAACCTCTTTGAACTTCAGGTTTTTCTTGTTTTCCACAATGTCTTTCACAGTTCCGCTGATGCCAGCGCCTTCTTTGAGCTTGATGACGCCGTTTTTCTCCAGGAGAGCGAGGGCGCGGCCGCTATTGGTCGGGTCGTTTGGCAGCGCGATAGTTGCGCCTTCCGCCAGTTCGTCAACCGATTTCACTTTTTTGCTGTAAGCGCCAAATGGCTCGATGTGAACCGCAACTACAGGTTGCAGATCCATGTTTTGTCCTTTATTGAAGTCTTCCAGGTAAGGCTTGTGCTGGAAGAAGTTTGCGTCGAGTTGTTTTTCGTTGAGCTGTACGTTTGGTTGTACGTAGTCGGTGAACTCTTGTACTTCCAGGTTTACGCCTTGTTCTTTCAGTTTTGGTGCGATGTGCTTCAGGATTGCTGCGTGTGGAACCGGAGAAGCGCCTACTTTCAATGTCACTTCTTGTTGTCCGCCTTGTGCGCCGCCTTCGGCTGGAGCTGGAGCAGTCTCCGTTTTGCCTCCGCACGCTGCCAAAGAAAATGCCAATACGGTAGAAAGTACAGATACGACTAGCTTTTTCATAAATGATTTCCCCCTACTTTTTTTGATCTTTGTACTTGCAAACTTCTATGGGAAAGACCTTACTTGCGGCTGAAACGCAATACCAGGCGATCACCCAGCGACTGTAAGATCTGCACCAACACGAGCAAAATGACGACAGTGACAATCATGACATCGGTCTGGAAGCGCTGATAACCGTAACGGATAGCCAAGTCGCCCAGACCGCCGCCGCCGATTACCCCGGACATGGCCGTGTAGGACACGAGCGCAACGGTCGTAATCGTAATTCCGGCCACCAGTCCCGGACGAGACTCTGGCAGCAGGACGTTCCAGATGATTTGCCAATTGGACGCCCCCATCGACTGGGCGGCCTCAATGACTCCGCGATCTACCTCGCGCAGAGAGGTTTCCACCAGCCGCGCAAAAAACGGGGCGGCCCCGATCACGAGCGGCGGAATCGCTCCGAGTACGCCGAGCGAAGTGCCGACGATCAGTTTCGTGACCGGAATCAGCAAGATCATCAGAATGATGAACGGCACGGAACGCAATACGTTGACGATGAATGAAGCAACCGAGTAAAACGCCTTGTTTTGCAGCAACTGTCCACGTGAAGTAAGGAATAAAATGATTCCCAGCGGCAAGCCGATCAGGATCGTAAACAACGTGGAGAAACCCAGCATCGTCAGTGTGTCTAGTGTACCCTCAGCGATCTCCGACCAATCCACATTTTCCATTGTCCAGTCCATCTATATCACCTCTACTTCCAAGCCACGCTGACGCAACGTCTCGATGGTTTTTTCGTTTTGACGGACATCGCCTTCCAGTTCGACGACCAGTTGGCCGTACGGCGTATCCTTCATGCGGGAAATCGTTCCCTGCAAAATGCTGAATACTGTGCCTGTCTCCTGCATCGTCTGGAACAAAATCGGCTGGTACGTCTTTTCTCCCAGGAAGGTGACGCGCGCAATCGTGCGGTTCCCCGCTGCTTTTTCGTGCGCGACAGCTTCGCGCAGCTCGGTGGAATCTGCCACCTGCTCGACAAATTCCTGCGTAGTCGGATGCTGCGGCTTGAGGAACACGTCCAGCACCTCACCCGACTCGACGATTTTTCCGCCGTCGATCACGCCTACGCGGTCGCAAATGGAGCGGATGACGTGCATCTCGTGCGTAATCAGCACGATGGTCAATCCCAGCTTGCGGTTGATGTCCAAAAGCAGCGCCAAAATCGAGTTGGTCGTCTGCGGATCGAGCGCCGAGGTCGCTTCGTCACACAGCAGCACTTTCGGATCGTTTGCCAGCGCCCGTGCGATGCCGACGCGCTGCTTCTGGCCGCCGGACAACTGGGACGGGTATTTGTCCCGGTGCGCTTCCAGCCCTACCAGCTTGAGCAGATCGTCCACTTTTTTCTGAATCTCCGCCTTCGGACGCTTGGCCAGCTTGAGCGGAAACGCGACATTTTCCCCGACGGTGGACGAGGACAGCAGGTTGAAGTGCTGGAAAATCATCCCGATCTCGCGGCGCTTTTCCTGCAGCTTGACATCGTCGAGCTTGGTCAGGTCGACCCCATCGACGATGACTTGTCCCGACGTAGGGCGCTCCAGCAGGTTGATGCAGCGGATCAAGGTACTTTTCCCCGCCCCGGAATGGCCGATAATCCCGTAAATTTCCCCTTTATCTATAGAAAGATCAATCCCGAGCAACGCCGGAATCGTCTTGCCCTGCACTTGATAGCTTTTATGCAAATTTTTCAATTGAATCAACGCATCCACCTCCCAGCAAAATCCTTGTGAAAAACGTAAAAACCCCTTTTTCATAAACGAAAAAGGGGCTGCAACGCATGTATACGTTCGCATCCACCCTTCTCATCTATCAAGATCCAACCAATCTTGTAGGAATTGGCACCGCGACGTCCATTTCAAAAAATGAACCGGTTGCCGGGCTTCATCGGGCCTGTCCCTCCGCCTCTCTTGATAAGAAAGATTTCCACGTATATTATGTTCGTTTTTCATATTTTCATGATACAAACCGGATTATATCCTTTTTGAAAATATCCCGTCAATAGCAATCACAGGAAAAACTTTTTTAATCCATTACTCCGTTGCGAATGATGGTGGCATTGACGTGAAAATGAAACGTCGCTTTCTCAAGGATTCTCGCCTTCAAGCGTATGCGAATATCGAACACCGGCGGCGATACTTGCTCCAGCTTGATTCGGGCGTTGCTGGAAATCGTGTCAAAAGCAAGGTGCACCATATCCTTGGGATTGCCGCGGTTCTTGTCGGTCTTCCCGAAAATTTGCGCCGGGACGGACGTGTCGTAGCTGCCAATCCGGAATTTCCCGTGCACGAGCTTGATGAGAAACGCTTCCTTGGGCGATAGCCTTCGAGCAGGCGCTGAATCGCCTCCTGGGTGTGATAGACCCGATTGCTCCCGGCTCCCCCGAGCTGCCGCTCCACTTCCCCTATGCTTGCCTCAGCCAGACAAATTTCTCTCAGCTTCGGGATGAGCTCGCTGTAAACGACTTGGCATCCGCCATGCTGGTCAAAAAATACAGCCGCATGCGGCCGTCCGGCTCGTCGATATGTTCCGTTCGCAAGTCCCCTGTATGGGAAAACCATTTACGCGCAATCTCCTGGTCCATTCCCCTCACCCCCATACATAGCAAATCATGGTTAGTCTGCCCGAAAACACAAAAAAACAGCACGCTCAATTTGGCGTGCTGTTTTCGTTGCTATCGGTCGTGCTATTCGTTTGCGAAACCGCTTCTTCTGCTGGCGGTTCCAGCTTTTCCTTGATAAAAGACTGGATCTGGTCGACATCCGGAATGAGCACCGCGCCTGCCCGATGGGATTCGCGGAACATCCCCATTGGCGGCAATTGGTAGTTGCCTGGCTCCGCGGTGTTTAATTTCAGCCCAAGCGCAGACAGCCTCAGCATATCCATGGAACTGATATTCGTCTGGATATACGGCGTCACTTCTTTCAGGATGGACGGCAATTGAATCAAGGTCGTGCCGCTCTTCATCTGGCTCACCACAGCCGTCAGCAGCTTGCGCTGACGCTCTGTGCGCGTGTAGTCCGATGTGGCGTCATGGCGAAAACGAACGTATTGCAGAGCCTTGTTGCCATCCAGTTGCTGCAGTCCCTTTTTCAAATTGATGTCGTAGATGCCTTTATCGGTCGGGTCGTGATAGTACATATTTTTTTCCACATCAATCTCGACACCACCGACAGAGTCAATCAAAGCCTTGAAGCCTTCAAAGTCGGTGATGACGTAGCGGTCCACCGGAAGCCCTGTAAACTGGCTGACGGTCTTCATCGCCAGTTCCGGTCCGCCCTCCACGATCGCCGAGTTGATGCGCGAGCTGCCGTTCCCCGGAATGTCTACGTACGTGTCGCGCAAAATGGAAAATACGTCGTAGCGCTTGGAGGCCGGGTCGATACTGACGAGCATCATCGAGTCCGAACGGGGGAGCCCGTTATTTTTCATTCCCCTGCGGTCCACCCCCATCAACAGGATGTTCACCCGCTCTTCGCCATCCCATTCCGGAATCTCCGCCGCTTTCGTCGCGGCACCGCCATCCGGCGGGGCTGGCCGAATGACATTCGGCTCTTGAATATTGTGAGCAAACTGATAAAAAGAGTATCCGTAATAACCTGCTGTCGCGGCAATCGCGACAAACATCAGGAGCAACACCCGTTTCCACATTCGCATAAAGAACTACTCCACCTTTTATTCTCTGTATCACATGAACTCATCTCACCACTTGTTTAGTATACTCGAATCTATAGGATGTGGAGCAGCCTTTATTTGGGTGCTTTTCACTTTTTATATTTTTATGTTTGCAATGTTTAAAATGTTCGTTATACTACAAGCAACACAATCCCAAAGGGGTGACCGGCCGTGATTTCTCCCACTTCCTTTTTGCAGCGGTATCCGCGAGAAGCCCTGTTCTTCCTGGTTGCGAGCTTCATCAACTCTTCCGGCAGCGCTTTCATGTGGCCGCTTACCACTTTGTACGTACATACGATTTTGCAACGCTCCATGACCGAGGCAGGCTTTGTGCTGATGGTTTAATCGCTGGCAGGAATTGTGAGGCAGTTCGTCGGCGGGACGCTTTTTCACCGCCTGGGCGCCAAACGGCTGATCGTCGGGGCCTTGCTGGTTCAAGGACTCATCCAGTTGTCGATTCCGCTCACGAATAGCTGGCCTGTTTACATCGCGCTGATGACCGGGCTTGGCTTTACCTTCAACCTGTCGTTCCCGGCGATTCAGGCGTTCATCGGCTTTCGCTGGAAAGAGCAGCGCCGAGAGCTGTTCAACATCGTATATGTCGCGAACAACCTGGGAATGGCCATCGGCACCTCGCTGGCCGGGGTCATTGCCACTTCCTGCGGCGAGCAGGAACGCAGCATGGAGGTGTCAATACTGCCGCCCGGATCGAGCGCCACGGCCGAACGGCCACAGCCTGCCACGCTCCAGCCTGCTTCGTGAAATCGCTCTGCCATCGACCTGCCCAATCCTCGCCTAGCTCCGGTTATCACCACCAGCTTGTTTCCAGCCACGCTCTAAAAAACAAAAAGAAAGCCCCTTCCAGAAAATCAGAAGAGACTTTCGCTTTTGTCAAAAAGACAGCTCCGGCAACTGATACCATTCGCCAGCCATCCATTCGCGCGCCTTCCAGCGCAGCACGTCCGGGCGCACCAGCGGCATGATCTGTTGAAACAGCTCCACGCGTTCGATGTCCGTCATCGGCACGAAGGCGTTGGCCGCGGCCAAGTCCGCTTCCAGCTCGTCCATTCTGCTCACGCCGAGGATCGCCGTCGAAACGGGGAGACTCCACGTATAGCGCAGCGCTTGCTCTGTCCACGGAGCCAGCTTGCCCAGCCCCATCACTTTCATGCCGATGACCGCGACGCCTTTTTCCACCGCTTGCGGAACGAAATCGTGCGCAAAGCTGTAGATGAAATGATCGAGAGCAGACAAAGCGACGAGGGCGCTGTCAAAAGGAAAGCGGCGAATCGCTTCTGCCAGCAGGCGCGGGTCTGTGTGCCCGCTGATGCTGATTTTGCGGATCAAGCCTTGCTCTCGCGCTTCCAGCATCGCTTCCAGCGCGCCTCCTTTTGCAAAAATCGCCTCCAGATCGTGCGGCTGCATGATGTTGTGCATCCGCCACTCGTCGACGTAATCGGTCTGCAGCCGCTTCAAGCTGCCCTCCAAATCTTTCAGGGCCAGGTCGCGCGTGCGTCCTCCCGTCTTCGTCGCGATCCACACGCGGTCGCGCAAGCCTGCAAGCCCCAGTCCTACCCGTGTCTCCGACTGTCCAGCGCTGTATGTAGGGGCTGTATCAAAGTAATTGACTCCTGCTTCTACGGCGCGCCGAATGATGGCGATTGCCTGCTCCTCGGTGCAATCGTGCTCGTCCACAATTCGCTGGGCGCCGAAGCCGAGCAAAGAGACTTGATGCGGATCTCGTCCAAACGATCGGGTCTGCATGCTGCGGGCAGCTCCTTTCAGGTTCATCGGGATGTGAAACAAGACGCCCGTTCGCGAGCGTCTTGTCATGGCCATGCTAGCTTATTTGTACGTGTCGTAAGCGGTAGTCAACAGGTTGGAGATCGTTTGCAGGTCGTTGTTCTCAATCTGATGACGCTCGATCATCGTCATGATTTTGCCGTCCTTCATGATCGCAAAAGACGGGGAAGATGGCGCGTAGCCTTCAAAGTACTCGCGGGCTTTCGCTGTCGCTTCCTTGTCTTGTCCTGCAAATACAGTGTAAATGTTGTCTGGCTTGGTGGAATGGTTCAAGGAATGAACCACTGCCGGACGAGCCAGCCCTGCCGCGCAGCCGCAAACCGAGTTTACGACTACCAGCGTCAGACCTTTTGCGTTTGGCAGCGTCTGCTCAACCTCTTCTGCTGTGCGCAGCTCTACAAATCCGTTGCGCGTCAGTTCGTCGCGCATCGGTTGAATTACTTGGCTCATATATGCTTCATAAGACATCATGGGGCAACCTCTCCTTTGTATCACGTATCCATTTACGTATTATTATAACCCGATCGCGTCCCCGGGAGAACGAAGAAGTGCTCCAGTCCTACACTTCCATCAAAATGGTGAGAATCATCGGATTGCGGCCCGTCTTTTCGTAAATAAACGGCTTGATGACTTCGTTGATCTGGGACTTCAACTCCGACCATTCCTTGATCTTCTTGTCCAACGCTTCCTGGAGGCGCTGGCGAACCAACAGCGTCGCTTCCTGGATGAGCGATTCCGAACCGCGCACGTACACAAAGCCGCGGCTGACAATGTCAGGTCCGGTGAGAATCTTGAAGTTTTTCATATCGAGGCTGACGACCACGACCATCAGGCCATCCTCTGCCAAATGCTTGCGGTCGCGCAGGACGATGTTGCCCACGTCGCCGATGCCGCTGCCGTCGATCAGGACGATGCCGGCGTGAACTTTGCTGAGCCATGCCTTTTCGCGGTTGCAGTTCAGCACCTCGCCGTTGTCCATGAGGAAAATGTTGCTCTCCTCAATTCCTACCTGCTGCGCCAGCTTCGCGTGCGTCTTCAACATCCGGTACTCCCCGTGAATCGGGATAAAGTACTTGGGACGAATGAAGTTGAGCATGAGCTTCAACTCCTCGCTGCTGCCGTGACCGGACGCGTGAATGTCAAACACGTGGCTGAGCACGACGTTCGCGCCCGCGCGGTACAGCTTGTCAATCGTCCTGCTGACATTGATCGTGTTGCCTGGAATCGGGGAAGCCGAGATAATGACGGTATCCTCCGGGTAGATCGACACGGTCCGGTGCGATCCGGAAGCGATTCGGGTCAATGCCGCCATCGGCTCGCCTTGGCTTCCGGTGCAAATAATCAGCACCTGATTGTCGGCGTAGTTGTCAATGTGCTTGATATCAATCAGCATGCCCTCCGGCATCTGGATGTAGCCCAGTTCTTGTCCGATCAGGAACACTTTTTCCATGCTGCGGCCTATCACCGCTACTTTGCGATTGCACTGCTCGGCAGCGTCTACTACTTGCTGCAGGCGATGCACGTTGGACGCGAATGTCGCCAGGATGATCCGCCCGCGCGCTTTGCGCACCACGTCGAGAATCCCTTCGCCAACGGTGCGCTCCGACATGGTGAAGCCGTAGCGCTCGCTGTTCGTACTGTCAGAGAGCAGCGCCAAAACGTCGCCGCTCGCCCCGATTTTCGCAATCTTGCCGTACTCGGTCGTCTGTCCGACTGGCGTCATATCGAATTTGAAGTCACCTGTATGAATGACCATCCCTTCCGGCGTATGAATCACAACCCCGAACGAATCCGGAATGCTGTGATTCGTGCGGAAAAAGGACGCTTTCAGGCGGTTGAAGGGGATTTCCGTATCTTCTGAGATCGGAATCATCTTCACGTCATTTTGCATGCGATGCTCTTCCAGCTTCGCCTTGACCAAGCCCAGGGTCAGACGACCACCGTAGATCGGCACGTTAATTTGCTTGAAAATATAAGGAATCGCTCCGATGTGATCCTCATGTCCGTGCGTTAACAAAAGTGCTTTAATCTTGTGCTGGTTGTCCACCAAATAGGAAATATCGGGGATGACCAGATCAATACCGAACATTTCATTCTCGGGGAACTTCACCCCGCAGTCAATGATGATAATTTCGTCCTCATACTCGACGCAATACATATTTTTTCCGATCTCGCCGAGGCCGCCCATCGCGAAAATCTTAACGTCGCTCAAACTCTTTCCTCCTAACATCATCGTGCATGATTTTGGGAACCCGAACCAAGCATGCCATTCTTATTGTAACACAACGCGAGGCGTTCGTTTCATCCAGTCTTGACAATTCGACACATTCATCTTCGGTCAATAATAGAAAACTGATACGCAATCGCCGCTACTCTCTCATCCGTGACCGTACTGACCCGCTCCCAAAAGTTTTCTTCCATGTTTGTATCTTCTGTCCATACCGGCGCGATTTCCCCCGCAGCGAGCTTGAGCGGCAACGCCTGTTTGTCTTCGATGACGGCCCCGCTTTCGTTTTGCAGGCGAACCAAAAGCTCAATGCCCAGCGGCTGCCCCGACTGGTTCCGGACCAAAATCAGGCTGTCGTAAGGTTGGCCAGCACACCTTTTCAGACAGTCCCTTTTGCTGTAGACGAGCGTGACGTCAATCGGCTTATTGCTCGACGCCTGCACGGGCACGGCCTGCCACTTGTTTTTTACACTCTGCACAACCGAGACGTACTCCACCTTCGACATAAACGGCCCCATGCCTAAAAAAGCCCCGGCAAACAGGAGAAACAGACCAGACGACGTGGCGAGAAACAACAGATTCATTTTCCAGAACGGTTTGCGCATCACAAAGAAAAAGACGAGGTACATAATAAAAAACACGAAGACGAGGAACAGGCAAAAATAAAGAAACAGCTCCAGATCGGCTTTGGTCGGAAGCACCGGAATGCCGTACTGTACTTGCCAATACACGTTGGCAGCGAGGCAGCCTCCGTAAATCAGCAGCGCTGACACGACAGGCGGCCACCATTTTTTCCAGAAGCCGCTCCGGCGAGAGCGCAGCGCAAAAATCGCCAGGATGAGCGGAACACCAAATAAGGGAATGAGCAAGTAGTACATGAAATCCCCCGCTTTCCAAATTGTAAATATTTTCTACGAATGACATGAAAAAAAGGCTTCAAAATAGAGGGCAAGCTTGTTTTCCAATACAAAAAAGGGGGTCTTACGCCATGCAAGCCTCTGTATCCGTTCGCCTCGCGCGAAGCGTCCTGACCGCCATCGCAGCAAGCCTGCTGTTATTCTTCTTCCAGTATGCCCCTGCCTGCGCCCAGCCGCCATATGCCAAATGGGGCAGATTGGCGATGCAGGAGACGATGAAAAAATATCCGCATGCCCAGATCGTCGACTACCTGCACGTCGGGCGCACAGCAAAAACGCCCACCACGTCAGAGGAGACGTTCAAACTCTTGCTCCAGGAGGGCAATCGCAGGTGGGCGTTACTCGTGCATATTGAATTTGAAAATCAAACCGAGCATGTCGTGCAGATCACGTACGAGGAATCAGCCTGATTAGTCCGCAAGCTGCTCCATTTCCTTCAGCATCTGCTCCATGTCCATGTCGGCTGCCATGCCGTAGGCGCGGCGCATGTTTCCATCGCCATCGACGAGGAACATGCGGGCGGTATGGGCAAAGGAACCGTCAGGCTGCTTCAATACGGCAATCCCGAAATCCTTCGTCACCTTTTCCACCGCCTGGGCATCGCCGCGCAAAAACTTCCAGCCGCTCTGATCCGCCTTGAACTTCGCCGCGTACTGCTGCAACACTTCTGGCGTGTCGAAATCCGGGTCAAAGGTGATGGAAATGAACTCGACCTTGTCGCCGAACAGCTTTTTCTCCTTGAGCTGCTCTTGCAGCTTGGACATGTTGTACGTCGTCGCCGGGCAAATGTCAGGGCAGTTGGTGAACATGAACTCGACCAGCCGCACCTTGCCTTTGCCTTCCGAAAACGTAAACGAAGTGCCGTCACTGTTGTCCAACGTAAAATCGGCAATCGGCTTCATCACGGGAATCGGCTCTTTTGCCATGTATTTGTAGCCCAACACGCCTACAATCGCGAGGATAATCACGCCTGCGAGCACCGTAAACCAATGGCGCTGCAACGCGGATCCTTGTTGCTGTGCTCCCTCACTCACGATTTTCTTCCTCCCCTGCTTCTCTCATGCGTCCGCCGCTATACCGCGTAAAAGCGCATGTTTCTTTTTGTGTGGAAAACGTCTCGGCGTTGCCAGTGCGGTCGTGACCGTATGGACCGTACGGCTTACACTTCCTTCTCGCCAGGCCAAGCCAGCATGCCGCCGACCATATTGGCAGCGTCAAAGCCAAGCTCACACAAATATTCGGTCGCTCTGTGGCTGCGCGCACCGCTGCGGCACACCATGACGACCGGGATCTCCTTGTCCAGCTCGTCGATGCGATGCGGCAAAAAGCCGAGCGGAATCAGCTTGGCTTCTTTGATATGGCCTTCGTTCCACTCCTCCACCTCACGCACGTCAATCACCTGAAGCTTTTCGTTGGCCGCGAGCTTTTCCAGCAGCTCCTGCGGGGTAATTTCCTTCACGCCATGGCTCATCGCGTATGTTCCTCCTATATGTACAATCGTTTGGTCGTTTTCTGCCACTCCCATCATATCATAGGGCCATGCCATTTTCTAACGACGCGGGCGGCGAAAGCGCGCAGATATAGGGACAAATTTGTGACAGTGTGAGGGTGGGTTTGTTTTTGGACAGGGAGATGGTTGGTCGGTACAGGCGGGTGACACATTTACAAAAATAACCATTCTATATATGAAGACTACTATACAAAACAGCATTCTCTTTTTGGTTTGGAAAAAGGCGGGTGCAAGAAACGCAGAGCACCCTTGGAAAAGGAGGTAGTTTATATGGTGTACGTACTGGGAATTGCTGCTGTTTGTACGCTATTTGCCGTTCTTTTGTATGTGAAAAAAGGAAAAGCCGCGCCTGGAATCAGCCACGCCTCAAGGAGTGCGGGGCATCAGCCTGCAAACCACGTCAACAAGGCGTATCACACAGGTACTTTGGACGTCATGGGAAACAGCATGAACGGGTGAGCATGAACAAATCTCTCAACGCCTCAATCCCACCAAATCCAACCTGATAACTCATTATTGATTATTGACAGCGAAGTGTGGTTTTTCATACAATTATGACAACAACTGAAGCAACAGTTCATCAAGAGCGGTGGAGGGACAGGCCCTGTGAAACCCGGCAACCAGCAAGCGTGCCTTGCGCGGTGCTAATTCCTGCAGAATCCATAGATTCTGAGAGATGAGTGCACACCCGTGTATAGCCGGAGCCTTCTTCTCCTCAGAGGAATGCTCCGTTTTTTTATCCCTAATCCCCATATATAAAGGAGAGATAAGCATGTCTGACCAGCAACAATGGAAACCGGAAACCCTCGCTGTACATGGTGGACAAGAAGTAGATCCCGTAACAGGCTCGCGCGCCGTTCCGATCTATCAGACGACTTCCTACGTCTTCCGCGACACGGAGCACGCCGCCAACCTGTTTGGCTTAAAAGAGTTCGGCAACATTTACACCCGCATCATGAATCCGACCCAGGACGCCTTTGAAAAGCGCGTGGCACTCCTGGAAGGCGGCGTCGGTGCTCTGGCAACTTCCTCTGGTCAGGCAGCGATCACCTTTTCCATTTTGAACATCGCCCAAGCCGGGGATGAAATTGTCGCATCCAGCAGCTTGTACGGCGGTACGTACAACCTTTTTGCGCACACTTTGCCGCGTCTTGGCATCAAGGTTCACTTTGTCGATCAGTCCAATCCGGAAAACTTCCGGGCGTTCATCAATGAGAAAACAAAGGCGCTCTTTTGCGAGACGATCGGCAACCCTCGCATTGACGTGGCGGACTTGCAGGCAATCGCTGACATCGCGCACGAAAACGGCGTGCCGCTGATCGTGGACAACACGTTCGCTTCGCCGATCTTGTGCCGTCCATTCGAGCATGGCGCAGACATCGTCGTCCACTCCACGACCAAGTTCATCGGCGGGCACGGCACAGCGATCGGCGGCATCATCGTCGATTCCGGCAAGTTCGACTGGAACAACGGCAAATTCCCGGGCCTGACGACACCAGACCCGAGCTACCACGGCGTCGTCTATACAGAAGCCGTCGGACCGCTCGCCTACATCATCAAGGCGCGTGTCCAGTTGCAGCGCGATATCGGCGCAGCCGTGGCCCCGATCAACTCCTTCCTGTTCCTGCAAGGCTTGGAGACGCTGCACCTGCGCATGGAACGCCACAGCCAGAACGCCCTGGCCGTAGCCCAATTCCTCGCCGCGCATCCAGCGGTCGAGTGGGTCAGCTACCCTGGCCTTGAAGGCGACGCCCACTACGCGCTCGCGCAAAAATATTTGCCAAAAGGCGCTGGCGCCATCCTCACCTTTGGCATTCGCGGCGGCGTGAAGGCAGGCAAAACACTGATTGAATCCGTGAAGCTGTTCTCGCACCTGGCCAACGTGGGCGATTCCAAGTCGCTCGTCATCCATCCGGCCAGCACGACGCACCAGCAGATGAATGAGGAAGAACAGGCGGCTGCCGGGGTCACGCCAGGGCTGATCCGACTGTCGGTGGGCACAGAGGCGATCGACGACATCATCGGCGATCTGGAGCAGGCATTGCAACGCGCCGTTCAACCTTCTACTGTCAACTAAGTTTGCTTTTGTCTCGTAAAAAGTGGCACGCAACTCTCGCGGGAGAGGCGTGCCGCTTTTCTTTTTTCGGGTGCTGTCTTCTGCTTGCTGCTTTCAGGCGCTCGCCCCTCTTCCTGCCACACTCAACGATTCTGGTTCGAAATCCATCTAACCAGCCATACGAAAAATATTGAATTTACAATTCAAAACATTTAGAATGAGACGTACTACAAATACTGGAAGGATGATCCCCTCTTGAAAGTATGGAACATCGGGAGCGAACGCACGACCTACGAGGTGCAATTCGCCTTTTCGCCGCTTTTTGAAGCAGCGCTGGGCATCGCCGTTGCCACTTACGAGCAGATTCATCACACGCTGGAGCAGCCGCCCGCCCACTGGCGCGAGCTAATCGAGGCGCTGCCTCCTGCTGTCCAGCGCGAGGTCGCTTACGCCAAGGCGCACAACACATGGAAGACGCTTTTGCATCTGCTTCACCAGTACCGCCAGCAGCCTTTTGCCGAGCTGGAGGCGTTTCTTGGCTACGTCAGGCAGTTGCCAGAAGAAGAGCTGCGCTATCAGGCACTGCCTTTTTTGGGCGAAGCGCGGCAAGCTTCCCGGCGAAAAGCCGCGCAAGGAAGCAGCGCCGATCGCGAACTGTTGCAGGCGGCCTGTCGCAGCCATCTCTTTTTCGAACGGTACATCGCCCATATTACTTCGGTGGACGCGGAGGAATTGCGCCAGCACCTGCTCGTGCTGATGGAAGGCTGGTATCAGGCGCACATCGAGCCGCAGGAGGAGCGCATCTGCCGCATGCTCGAACGGGAGATTGCCCAAAAGCGCGGCATGCAAGAAAAGCTCGACCCGGAAGCGCTGGTGGAATGGGCGACCGGAGCAAGCTATCCGCCTGAGCCGACTGTCACCCGCGTCCTGCTGATTCCGCAGGCGGTCTATCGCCCCTGGACGGTGCAGGCCGATGACGCAGGCTGCAAAATTTTTTACTACCCGGTTGCCGATGAAAACTTGCGCGAGCAAATCGACCCGTATCAGCCGCCGCAGACGCTGGTCCAATCCTTCAAGGCGCTCGGAGACGAGCAGCGGCTCCGCATGGCGAAAATGCTCGCAAAACAGGAGCTGACGCTGCAAGAACTGACAGAAGCGCTCCAGATGGCCAAATCGACGGTGCATCATCACTTGTCGATGCTGCGCTCCGCCCGGCTGGTCGAGACGAGCGGAACCCGCTATCGCCTGCGCAGCCAAGCGCTCTCGCAACTCCCGCTGCTACTCGGGCAGTTTCTCGACACGGACAAATGATGACAGCAGCCACGAGCACATCCGCCCTCTGGAAAGACCGCTCCTACCGCTACATCCTGCTCGGCCAGCTCACCTCCGAGCTGGGCGCCTCGCTCGGCACGCTCGCCAATAGCTGGATCATCTACCAGGTGACCGGCTCGCAGGCAGCCGTCGGGCAGATGTGGCTGCTCTACTTTGTACCATCGCTCGTCGTGCAGCTTGTGGCCGGACCGTATCTCGACCGCTATGACAAAAAACGCGTCATGCTGTTTTCGCAATGGATGCGCAGCATCGCGTTCGGCTGTTCCTTCGCCGCGATTGCGACCACGCCCGGCTCCTTGTGGCCGCTCTACTTGACCGCGCTCGTGAACGGCCTCGTCCAGCCGCTGTACGTCCCGGCAAGCCAGTCATTGCTTCCTGCTCTCATCCGAAAAGACCAGTTGCTGCAAGCCAACGCCTATCTGGACAGCGCGCTGCGCATCGCCATGATCGCAGGTCCGCCGCTGGGCGGGGTTCTCGTCGCCAGCATCGGCGGCGATCAGGTGCTGGCATTGGTCGCCGTCGGCTATGCGCTCAGTGGAGCTTTTCTTCTCCCGTGCAAAAACGCTCCCGCCCTCCCTGCCCGGGTGGCCGAATCGTGGTTTTCCATGTTCAAAGCCGGCCTCGCGATTTTTTGGGAAAAGCCGCTGCTTCTCTATCTGAGTCTGTATTCGGCTCTCGTACAGTTTGCGGTAGGGGTCACGCTCGTGCTCAACCTTCCGTTTGTGGCGGGAGAGCTGCACGGAACTGCCTTTCACGTCGGGTTGTTTTTGGCCAGCTATCCGTTCGGCTACTTGTTTGGGACGTTTCTCGTGCCGCGGCTGCGCAATGGACGGGAACAGCCGCTCATCATGCTAGGCTCTCTGGTCGCAGGCGGGGCGAGCTTCGTCACTCTAGGGTTTACCCATATGATCGAACTGGCGATTTTGATAGAAGTGCTGGCGGGTGTCGCCGCGCCGTTTTTCCAGTTGCACAGCACCCGTCTCTATCAGCTCCACGTCCCGCCCGCCATGATGGGGCGCGTCTTCTCCGTGCGCCTGCTGATCGTCCGCACGACCATGCCCGCAGGCATCTGGCTGGGCGGAACACTCAGCGACAGCGTCGGCGTTCGGCCCCTCTACGTCGCCATCGGCGCGTTAATTGTCGTCGCTGCCGTCGGCGGGATTACTTTACAAAAATTTGTAAAATATAGGATATTCCATGTATAATGAAATCCAGCAACTGCCTCTCCATCCTATCTACTTAAAGGAGAATTTCCATGACTCATCCCGCTCTGGATAGCCTTTTGACTTCCGTAAATCGCGTAATCGTAGGAAAAGAAGAGCAGGTTCGCCTGCTGGTGACCGCTCTGTTGGCGCGCGGGCACGTGCTGCTGGAAGACTTGCCTGGCATGGGCAAGACCGTGCTTGCCAAAACGTTGGCGCAGGCCATCGGCGGGACGTACAACCGCCTGCAGTTCACCGCTGATCTGCTGCCTTCCGATGTAGTCGGACTGCACGTGTTCAACCAGCGGACGAGCGAATTTGAACTGCGCAAAGGACCTGTTTTCGCGGACGTTTTGCTCGCGGATGAAATCAACCGCGCAACGCCCCGCACCCAATCCGGTCTGCTCGAATGCATGGAAGAACGCCAGGTCACCATCGAAGGCGTCACGCTGCCGCTGCCCTCAACGATGCTGGTGATCGCCACCCAAAACCCAATTGAATCGGAGGGGACCTATCCCCTGCCCGAAGCCCAGTTGGACCGCTTCCTGTTCCGCCTGTCACTCGGCTACGGCACGCGCGAGGACGCCAAGGAAATACTCCGCAGATTCCGCAGCACCTCTCCTCTGGAGACGGTGCAGCCAGTGATCTCGGTGGAACAAATCGCCGCCCTGCAAAAAGAAGTGACGGCCGTCCATGTCAGTCAGGCGGTAGAAGATTACGTCATCGACCTGACGGAATCGACGCGCAGCCACCGCTCCGTCGATGTCGGCATCAGTCCGCGCGCCATGCTCGCCCTCTTGCGCGCAGCCCAGGCTTACGCTTTTGTCTCGGGCCGCGCCTATGTATTGCCGGACGACGTGAAGGCTGTTTTCCCGAGCCTCGCCGTCCATCGCATCCGCCTGTCCATGGAAGCGGAGCTGCATGTAACCGAGCAGGAAGTGGTAGCGCAGATCATGTCGAGCGTGCCAGCCCCCGTCGAGGAAAGCGTGTAGCCGGATGGATACGAAGCAAACTTTTCATGTGATCGGCTTTGTGCTTCTGCTTTTCGCGCTGTTTTCCGGCAGTTGGTTTCTTTGGCTGCTCGGCGGGTTTTTCTTTTTCATGCCTGCCGCCCAAAAGTGGTGGGCCGAGTCGCTCCCCAAATGGATCAAGCTGGAGTGGACAAGCGATCAAACCCGCGTCATGCCTGGTACGCCTGTGACGATTACCGTGCGCCTGTACAATCGCTCCTGGCTGCCGTTGCCCTCGACATGGCTGCGCTTTTCCTTGCCTGAGCACGTCACGGCCGACGGCGGGGACGAAGTGAAAACGAGCAACCAGCGGACGATTGTGCGACTGCGCTTCGACTTGCCCATGCGCCAGAGCGCAGCCCGAACCTTGACGCTTACTCCCCACAAGCGCGGCACCGTCTGGCTGACGGAGATTCAATCGGAGACATTGCCGCTGTTCGCCGGGGAAGTCACTTCCTTGCCGTTGTCGCTATCGTTTTCCCTGCTCGTCTACCCGTTGCCGCTGCCGCTGCCTCCGCTGTCACTGGAAGAGACGCAGCCGGACGGAGGCAGGCTCTCGCGCCAACGGCAACAGGAGGATGTCACTTTTTTGCGGGGAGCGCGGCCGTATATGCCCGGGGATCGGTTCAAGCATATTCATTGGAAAGCGACTGCCAAGACGGGCACGCTCGAGACAAGGCTGTTCGAGCACACCGCCCATCCAAACTGGCGGATCGTCGGCCATATTTTGCCGTCCTATGAACCGTTGCAGCAGCGGCATAACGATGTCGTCAATGAACGGATTATATCCAGCCTTGCTGCGCTGTCCATGCTGTGCCGGAAAAAGTCGATTGGCTACGAGCTGCTTCTCACCGTCAAGCAGCGCGGCCGCGAGCATTTTCACATGCCTGCCGGCAGCGGCAAGACGCACCATCTGCACGTCATGACCCAACTCGCGCAAATGCACCATTATGTGACGACGCCGCTAGCCAGCCTGCTCCGCCGTCTGGAGGAAAGTCCGGCCAAGGAAGCGATCATCCTCGTGACGGCGCGGCCGGAGGAATTGCCCCAGACGACTTTGGAGCGATTGGTGCGGCGCGGACACAACATTGCCGTGCTCGACGTATCCGGGGAACAGGCTACGGTCAGGCGGTATGAACAGGCGCGTCTGGAAAAAAGGAGCGTGATGGCGCGATGAGCTTTTCCCTCGTGAGCCGATGGACGCTTACTTTTTGGCTGGAGGCGCTGCTCGTTGGCGGTTCGCTGATGATGCTTGGCTGGATGACGGCAGACTTTGGCGCGCTGCTGTTCTTTTGCCTCGCTGGCTGTCTGCTCCTGATCGCGGGAAGCTGGCTGTATCACCACGGCGGCCGCCATACCGTGTTGCATCTCTTGCTCTATCCGTTTGTGCTTGGCGTCGGGGTGCTCAGCTTTGTTCTGTTCGGCTCGTGGCTGATCGCCCTCGCCCTGGCAGGCGTCTTTTTTTGGCGGATTCAGGGAGCGGCTGCAAACGGGATCAACCATGTCAGTCTGCTGCGGCGGTTCGTTCTGGCCTTTATGGTTTGCCTGATCCAGTTGGTTGTCGCGGCTCTGTACGGAACTGCCGTTGATTCGGAGACGTTTTCGCCTGCCCCTTACTTCGGCATGCTCGCCCTCGTGACCGCAAGCTACGTGCTGATCGCGGTCGGGGCTTACCTGCTGCGGGAGGAAGCCCTTCCCATCCGCCTGCCTGCCCGCCTCCGCCTGATGCTCGCAGGCCAGGTGCTGGGGACGCGCCTGCTTGTGACAGTTGGCTATGTGGCGGCTGCCTCTGCCCTGCTCGGTTTGTTGAGCCTGCTCTGGTCGTGGGTGAAAGGACCGCTTGGCACCGGGCTTTACATGCTGATCGAGCCTGCCTTGCAGATGCTGGCGGAGTGGATTTCCGGGCTGTCGCAAGTATTGGACAAAGACCAGCGCGTTCATAATGTGCTGAACAACGAAGGGCAAGGCGGCAATCCTCCCCTGGACCCTGTCAGCCAGGGCGAACCGCTCTTTTCCTTGCTGGAGCCTTATCTGATCTCGCTTGTCGTCGTCGTAGCGCTGTTTCTGTTGGGCAGGTACATGTGGAAACGGCGCAATCGCAACTGGCAGGAGGAAAAAGCAATCACGGCTGCCCCGGCGATTGATCTGGCCCCGCTGCCCCCCGCTGCTGAAGGCGAAGCGGCGGAATGGGATGTCTCCAAATGGTTCAAAAAACCGCTTGGCCCCGCAGACGACGCGACCCGCTACGCCTACTTCCAGTTTTTGCAGACGATGGGCAAGCAAGGTGTCACGATCCACCCGCATGAAACGACGCAGGAGTTTTTGCAGCGGCTGCAAAAGCATCCTGCGCTGACGGCGGCACAACTGGAGCTGGCAGGCAAAATCACCGACTTTTACGAGCAGTATCGTTACCAGGAACATCCCTTGTCGCAGCAAGAACTTGCGGACATGCAGCAAGCTGTCCAGGCGCTGGTGGCCTATGAGCAGACCAGCAGTCCGAGTGAACCAAAAGAAGTGTAACGGGCACGATCATGAAGCAACCACGCGCTCCCGGCGTCTGTGGTTGCTTTTTTTCGCTTGACAACCGTTTCTTCCTCTTGCATAATTTTTTCACTTTTGCCCACTCGTAAATTCAATTCACCAAACGGTTAATCGAAAAGAAAGGAGGTTTCGCAATGCAAGACCTGGCTACTTGGCTGCAAAAGCATTTGTCGATTGCGTACGTACCGGGTCACGAGTTTTTTCTCAGCCTGCACGTGCTCGCCAACCCTGACCACCACACGAGCCGTCTTGGCTGGGCGCAGGAGTCTCTCTCCGCGCTTCCCGCATCGCTTGTGAAAAAGCTGCACCAGTTCAGCAACATGTCCAACCAGTTTCTCGATGCAATGGACTTCCTGGTGCCGTGGGAGGAGCGATACGAGCATTCCGTCGAGGCCAGCCTGGAGCAGTTGCAGGCAATGGATGCGGCACAGTTTGCCCAGTTGATGCTGGGGCCTGTCTATCACCCCCGGCAACTGCAACAGTGGATGCAAGGGCACACGGACGATCTGTTTGAGCAGCTCAAGCCGGAGCATCGGGAGTTACTGCGGCATCCCTTGTCCACAAAACGCCGTTTTCTTGAGTTTTGCCACGCCTACCTCCCTTTTTTCCGGGCAGAGGAACGGCGCATCGAACCTTGGCTGGTACGCGCGGTCCACGAGGGACAGGAGCGGATTGCCGCGGATCCGGTCGGCTTTTTGGCGCAGGTGCATCCTCGGCTGAAGGTGCATGAGAACTTTTTGCAGTTTCACAAAGCGCAGACGTACACCTTCGCCTACTCCGAGCTGGCGGGCATCCACCTGCGCGCCTCTACCTTCGTCTCGCCCCACCTGCTGCTCGGCATTTGCGGGGAGCATATTTCCGTCGGCTTTGCGGTCGACGTTCCGGGCATCTCTACAGCCTCAACCATTCCCGCGGACTTCACGCTGAAAATGAAGGTGTTCAGCGATCCGACGCGGACGGCCATTCTCAAGTCGCTGCTCGATCACCCTTACTGCACGCAGCAGTTGGCAGACTTGCACGGCATCAGCGAGCCAGCCGTCAACAAGCATTTGAAGCTGCTGGTAGAGGCAGGCTTCGTCTGGAGCGAGCGGCGTGGTCGGTACGTGTTTTACCGCGGCATCACTTCCCGGCTGGAACAACTGGCTGTCGATCTTCACGAGTTCATCGACATGCCTGCCCCTGGCCTTGCACTCTCGCCGCCAAAACCATCTGAACGGAGGAACTGACGTGTTTCGAGTTGCCAAAGCAACCTTTGTCCGCAATACGCTGGTGATGATGCGCGCCTACCCGTGGTCGTTCGTCATCGGCCACATCCTGTCTGGCGTGTACACCGTGCTGTTCGCCTACTTTGCCTATCATTACGTATTTGCCGGGCAGTTGGACGGCCGTTTCTTGCATTTGACGGGGACAGACGATTATTTGTCCTACGCCATTTTGGGCGGCGCCTTCTACGCTTTTGCCGTCTCCACGCTGATGAATGTCAGCCGCTCGCTCATTACCGAGCTGCGGGAAGGAACACTGGAGGCGGTATTGCTCACCCCGTCCCTGCGCAGAGGATACTTTTTGGGCAACGTTGCCCAACAGCTCATGCGCACAGTGTTTGAATTTTCCGTCATCGTCATCGTCGGCGCCTTGTTCGGGCTTACGCTTGTCCACGCCCACATCGGGAGCGCTATCGTTGTCTGGCTTTTGTCTACCGGGGCGTTTTTCTGTCAGGCGCTCGTCTTGGGCAGCCTGATGCTGCGCTTTCGCGATACGTACATCACGCAAAACACGCTGTTTGTCATCATGGCGTTTGTATCCGGCGTCACGTTTCCCATCCCGTACTTGCCGGAATGGCTGCAGCCGCTGGGCGCGATCATGCCGCTTGCCCCTGCGCTGGACGCTTTTCGCCAATGCGTGATCCAGGGCAAGCCGCTGATCGCCGTTTCCCCACAGCTTTTCCACATGGCGGCTCTGTCGCTCGTCTACCTCGCGATCGGCGTGTGGGGCATGCGGCGGATGGAAAAGCGCGTCGTCGAATCAATCTTTGGATAACAGGAGGTTTTTTCTCATGCTGATTGTGGAAAATGTGCGGAAAGTATATCGGGTGAAGGAGAAAAAAGGCTGGCTCCGGCAGCAATGGAAACAGGTCGAGGCGGTCTCCGACGTTTCGTTTCGGATGGTGCCCGGCAAAATCATCGGGCTGTTGGGCATCAACGGCGCGGGAAAGACGACGACGATCAAAATGTGCTCCACGCTGCTCACCCCGACCAGCGGCACGATTACGGTTGACGGATATGACGCGGTAAAAGACGATCGGTTCGTGAAGGCCAAGGTCAACATGATTGCGGGCGGCGAACGGATGCTGTACTGGCGGTTGACCGGGCGGGAAAACTTGCAGTATTTCGGCAGCTTGTACGGACTGCACGGCCAGGCGCTGCGCAGCCGGATTGACGCCTTGCTTTTGCAGGTCGGACTGCTGGACGCGGCCGATACGCCTGTCGAGCGCTACTCCAAAGGGATGAAGCAACGGCTGCAAATCGCCCGCGGACTCATCAACGACCCGCGCTACCTGTTCCTGGATGAGCCGACGCTGGGGCTGGACGCGCCCATCGCCAGACAGCTTCGCAAGCATGTCAAGGAACTGGCTGTAGAGCACGGAAAAGCGATTCTTTTGACCAGCCACTACATCCACGAGGTCGAGGAACTGTGTGACGAGGTGTACATCATCGACAAAGGAAAGCTCGTCGCCCACGACACGCCCGAGCAGTTGACTCGCTCGCTCCACCTGGAGACGGCTTTGCACGTCGTGATCCCCGCCCTCTCCGACACGCTGGACACCGATCTGCAAAAGCTCGCCCTGCGCCACGGCGGCACGCGGGAAATCGCGGAGACGGACGAACAGACATGGGAAGTGACCTTGCGCGGCAAAACCGATATGACGACTCCGCTGCTCTCGCTTTTGGCCGCCCACCAATCGCCTGTCCTGCGCCTGCACACCGAGCAGCCGTCGCTGGAGGACGTCATCCTGCACATGGCGGAAAGGAGAGGCGCATGAAACAGCTCGCTTCCTTGCTGTGGGCGGAAATGGTGAAGGAGCACCGCCATTCTTTTCACAGCAAAATGGTGTACTTCAGCCTGCTCATCTGGCCAGCCATCATGTTTGTGACCGCGTATTATTCTTTTGCCCCTTTTCGCCTGGGGGCTGACTCGCCGCTTGCCCGCTTTCTCTCGCCGGAACAACTGCCCCTGTTTTTGCTGACCGGGTATCTCGGCTACATTTTTTTCTGGTGCCTGGTGCAGTCTGCCTGGCAAATGAGCTTTGAGCGGGAGGCGGGGACGATGGAGATGATTTTTATCAGCCCGGTCAATCGTCTGGCCTTTCTATACGGGCGCTCGCTGTCTTCGCTCGTCGAGGGGGGCTGGCTGTTCTTTTGCTTCACGCTGCTTGCGCTTTTGTTCGTCGGCGGCGTTCACCTGAGCGGATGGTGGGCAGTGCCGCTCGCCTTTGTCGTCCTGCTCGGCTCGGCGATCGTCTGGGGTGGATTTTTGAGCGTCCTGTTTCTGTTTTCCCGCGATTCCAGCTTTTTGTACACCGTGCTGGATGAGCCGATGCTGATTTTCTCCGGCGTCCGCCTCCCGCCCATGGCTTATCCGCTCTGGGCCAAGGCGATTTCCTTTTGCTTTCCGTTGACCTACGCTCTCCAGCTCGTGCGCGGTTTGCTGATGGAAGGGGCTTCGCTCGCGTCCTTGCTGCCCGAATTGGCGCTTTTGGTCGGTGTCTTGCTTGTGCTGGTGATGGCGACGGTCCTGCTGTTGAAAAAAGCGGAAAGGCATATGAAAGAGACGGGGAATATGGTGATGTATTGAGGTTTTCCTGGAAAATCAAGGATGGGTAGCCTATATTGGGGACATGAAGGTACAAGCTGGTATGACGACAATCGCTGGTTCTGAGTAACGAACGTCAGTCGGCCCGCTCCAATGAAGGGTGGGCTGGCTAGTACCATGCGGAAAGGGAAAGGCTGGTGGTCATGCATGAAAAAGTATGTAGCCATGTGCTGTTTGTCAGTCGTATATACTTTTTTTGGAGAAATGCTCGTATTTTTGCTAGCCGATCCGCATGCCCTTGGCGATACTACTATTTATCACTTTTTGAAAAATGGTTATTACATCATGGGGTTTGTTATTGTCGTGTGGACTGTGAAAGTGATATATAGGAAAGGTTTTCATAGAAATAAAAAGGAGCTTGTACTCGATTATGCGATATATGCTGTGATGGTTATGTTGGCGTACACTTGCACAAATATTGTAATTGATACGTATTTTGCGCATTTGGTCTGATAATACTTGGGGCCAGTCTGGATCGCTCTTTGCCGCTGGCGGATTTCTTCTTTCAGCCGTTCAAAGCTGAGTTAGATGGTCGGCTCATCTCCCGCGTCGGAAACGGAAGGAGCGTGGGAGCGTGGCAAGTACTTCCTGAAACGCTTTCGCTCATGCTCCAGTTTGGCGGTTTTCTTGTCGGACTGTTGAGCCTTGTCGTAGCAATCGTCGTTGCCCTGACCAAACGAAATGACCGCCCTTAAAGCTTTGACAGGCTAAGGCGGTCATTTTGTCAGTCGTGCAATAAACTTGAGCCGATCCCCTGAAAGGGGCCGTCTTGTACTGCCGACATAGTGTTCCCGCACCGTGTCGGTTTCTTTTTAGTGTTCCCGTTGCATCAGTCGAAATACTGATAACTTTTCTATTTCCATCCTAGCACCCTTCCCGCTTCACTGACAACGGGCTTTGGAGATCGGCTGGCCTTTGAAGCAGATTGTCCCGTCCAGATCGAATATAAATCTCATCTCGTGTTTGTCCCCTTTGCTTTGTCGCTTTCTTGTCCATCATAGAGGGGCAAGGGCCACTGCTTGAAGGGACAGATGGAACAAGGTGAGCGGGACAGAAAAAAAGGGTACAGTCACCCGAACCAGGCAGAAGCGAGCAGGCGAATGCCTTCCTCGATCTCCTGCTCGCTCAAAGCGCCGTACCCAAGCAATACCGTCGCATACTGCCGCGTGTCATGCACCCAGTACCTTGCTGTTCCGTACACCTTCACGCCGCACCGCGCAGCACGCTCCATCCACTCCGCTTCGCTGCCCTTTTTCTGCACGGTCAAAAAAGCGTGCAGTCCCGTGTCCTTCCCTTCCACTTCCACGCGCTCGCCCATCCAGCGGGAGACGGCCTGAAGAAATGCCTTGCGCTTGTCAGCGTAGCTTTTGCGCATGGCCTGCACGTGCCTGTGCCAATAGCCGTCCGACAAATATGCAGCCAAAGTCAACTGATCGAGCCTGGAAACGGGTTGATCGTATTCCGGCACCCGCTGGTGAAAGCGCGCCAACAGCTCATACGGCAGGACGAGATAGCTGACGTTGCAGACAGGCAGCAGCGCTTTGGACAGGCGTCCGATGTAGACCACCTTTTGCGGAGACAGGCTCTGGATCGCGGGGAGAAAGCTTTCCTCGTACTTGAACTCCCACTCGTAGTCATCCTCCACGATATACGCCCGGGACTGCACCCATTCGCTCAACGCATGCCGTTTTTCGAGCGGCATGACCAGCTTGTGGATGAACTGCTGCGACGGACTCACGTACATGACATCGGCCCCGCTATCGACCAGCTCCTGCATAGAAACGCCGTCCGCCCCAAGGGATATGCCCCGCACCTGATAGCCGCCGTTTGCAAACGTGTTTCGCGCCCCGTCATAGCCGGGGTTTTCCACGCCGATGACCTGCTTTTCCCTGTCCAGCAACTGAACGAGAACCGACACAAGCTGCTGTGGAGTCGCGCCGACGATGATCTGCTCCGGCGCAGCCGCGACTTTGCGCGTCTCGTGCAGCAGCTTCACCAGCTCTTTGCGCAGGGCAAACTCGCCCTGTGGCTGCTCCTCGACCATATAGCGCTGCTGGTGGTCAGCGATTACGCGGTTGCGAAGTTTGTTCCACTGCTGAAACGAAAAACGCCCCAATTCGATATCGCCGTAGCGAAAATCTATGCGAATGTCCGCCGCTTGCGCTTCCCCCGGACTTGCGGCTGGCGTGATCGAAGGACGCTCTGCCTGATACACGACCTGGTAGCCTTTTTTCGGGATGCTCCTGGCGTAGCCTTCCGAGACGAGCAACTGGTATGCGACTTCCACCGTATTTTTGCTGACGCCAAGCGATTGCGCGCAACTGCGGATCGAAGGCAGAAATTCCTCGTCCTGCACATGGCCGTGCCTGATTTCGTCTTTTAGATAATGATAAATTTGCGTAAAAAGCGGTTCCTTTTCACGAAACCGGATGGCAGACAGCTCCCGCAAACCGCCTCCCCTTTTCCAGCCGTCCTTTTTTCCTTAGTCTACCATACTGGCCGTTTTGGGGGATTCGCTTCAACTGTTGGCCTGCAAGCCGGAGCTACGGGTTTTGCCGAAGCGGAAATAGTAGAACAGGAAAATCAGCGCGTGCAAAGCGGCAAGCACCAGGTAGATATTGCTGTAAACAAAGGCGGCCGCGTACGGGTTCACAGGATTCCACTGGGTCGTTGCGCCAAGATCAATCACTTTACTGTAAATCCCCGAAGCAATCCCCATGGAGATGAAGTTCAGCATCGAAAAAATCCCCATCCCTACTCCCGCCTGCTCCTTCGCCAAGGTTGCGGAAATCGAATTTGCCAGCGTAATTTGCATGAACGACTGGCCCACATTGCCAAAGATCAAAAAGCAGGCAATCCCGATGACCGCTATGCCCGTAAAAGTAGAGAGCAGTCCAAAGCAGACCAGCAGCAAGCCGGACGCCAGAAAAAACAGGTACGCGTTCCCTTTCCTGTCTGCGAGCTTCCCGCCCACTCTGCCGAGAAGCGCCGAGGCAACGGCTGCCGGGACCATGACAAAGCCGATCCAGTTTGTCGACAGCTCTTGCACGGACGAAAGCAGCAGCGGGCTGACGTAGTACAGCGCGATCCCCATTCCGTTGATAAGAACCGCGAGTACAAGTCCTGCCGTGTAGCGTTTGTTGGCAAAAATTTTCGGCTGCACAAACGGATCGGCAGCCCGGCGAATCCGCACGATGAACAGCGCCAGTGTAAGCAGGCTGCCAAGTAGGAACCACCACGTACCGTTCGTGACTCCAAGAAGCAACAGCGCGACCGAAACGCCGAGCAGAGCGCCGCCCAGCCAATCAAAAGACCCGCGCGAGAGCGTATCTTCCTCTGCCAAATATTTGCGGTAAAACGGCAGCGGCGCGAGAATCAAAAGCGGCACGGCGAACAGCCAGCGCCAATGCGCAAAGCTGACGATGAGCGCCGACAGCACAGGCCCAAGCGCCCCGCCGAGCGCCAGCCCGACTGCCGTCATGCCGAGGACAGAGCCACGCCTCTCTGGCGGGAAATAGCGAACGGGAATGAGCATCGCCGTAGCCGGAATGGCGGCCGCCCCTGCCGCCTGCAAAATTCTGCCGAAGAGCGCCAGCGCAAACGATTGCTGACTGACATTCGCTTGATAAAAAAACTAGGGAGTCAACGCCCTAGCAAAAATCTCCACGCTTTCCGCGATAAGCGCCTCCAGCGAGACACCCGAAAAGTTGTCCGGCCCATCCAGATTGTTCATGAACGCTCCGAAGTTCATCATCATGAAAGCCGTCGCCTGAACTTCCGGATTGGTTGGCACGATTTTGCCCCTTTTGCCCATCTCTGCGAAGTAATTCGTCAACCCGGTCAAAAGCTGGCGGGGATGCTTTTGCGTGCGCTCGCGGAAGCCTGGCAGTTGTCCTTCGTCTTTGATGCTGATCCAGATCATTTTCCGGTTTCGGTTCATCAGCTCATGGTACGTCCGGCTGACCAAAAGCAGGTCTGCGCGCAAATCCCACACGAGCCGCTCCGCAAACAGCTTTGTCATCTCCTCCGTATAATGAAAACGGTCAAAAGCGCTCTCCAGCAGATTGCGCTTGCTGCCGAACTGGCGGAACAGCGTCTTTT
The DNA here is from genome assembly GCF_058781555.1 of Brevibacillus sp. FW306-2-1A-C05A. Lineage (NCBI taxonomy): Bacteria > Bacillati > Bacillota > Bacilli > Caryophanales > Paenibacillaceae > Brevibacillus > Brevibacillus sp. FW306-2-1A-C05A. The sequence continues at coordinate 16,058 of NZ_JBYSWV010000013.1, read as the reverse complement.
CACTCAAACCTGCCGCGGCCGCGATTTCTTGCGTCGTGACACCGTTGTAGCCTTTTTCCGCGATAAGATCAATGGCTGCCATCATCAGTCGTTCACTGCTGCTGAGACGATTGCTGTCCATGCTTCCCTCATCCTCAAAAACGATTGTCAGTACTGACTGACATTTGTCTTATACGTCTTTCCAGGTTGTGTCAATCCTTGCACAAGAAAAAGGGCTTCCCCCCATGTCCGCCACATCGCGGCATGAAAGGTTGCCCCGCTTTCTTCTGAAAAATGTCATTTAGAACGCGCGCGCATACTGCCGTGGCGGCTGGGCTTCTTCAGCCGACAGCGCGTGGATTGCATGCAGCGCCCAGTACGGATCGCGCAGCATGCCGCGGCCTACTGCAACCAAATCTGTGTCGCCGTTGCCAATCACTGCTTCTGCCAGCTTCGGATCGTCGAGGTTCCCTACCGCGATGACCGGAACATCGAGCGCCTGCTTGATCGCCCGGGCAAGCGGAACCTGATAGCCAGGGTGGATTCCCGGACGTCCGCCGGAGCCGATCGGGCCCTCGCCGCCACTCGACAGGTGGAAAATGTCGACGCCTGCTTCCTTGTATCTGCGGCACAGCTCTGTGCTGTAGTCCAGGCCATATCCGCCATCTACGTATTCCACGGCAGAGACGCGCATGATGAGCGGCATGTCTGCTGGAATCACTTCTTTGATGGCGGCGATGACTTCCACGCCAAACAAAGCTTTGTCGCGTCCGTACTCATCTTCCCGCACGTTTGTCAGTGGGGAGTGGAACTGGTGGATCAAGTAGCCGTGAGCGCCGTGAATCTCGATCGTGTCCATGCCTGCTTCCACCGCGCGTCTTGCCGCTTCCTGAAACTTGACGACCATCGCTTTGACTTCTTCTGTGGTCAGTGCTCGCGGCGTTTTGTAGCGGGAGCCTGGAAACGCAATCGCGGATGCAGACACGGGAACTTCCGCGTCTTCCGCTTTGCGGCCCGCATGCCCGATCTGGATGCCGATTTTCGCGCCGTATTTGTGAACTTCCGAGACGATTCGCTTGTACGCGGGAATCTGCTCGTCGGACCACAGTCCGAGGTCGTAGTTGGAAATGCGGCCGTCCGGCTCTACGTCTGTCATCTCTACGATGATGAGGCCTGTGCCTCCTACCGCGCGGGACACGTAATGAACGAAGTGCCAGTCTGTCGGCGTACCGTCCTGCGCTTCCACGGAGTATTGGCACATCGGCGGCATGACTACGCGATTTTTCAAGGTCAATCCTTTGAACTGAAACGGGGTAGACAACAAAGCCATTTGTTCCACTCCTTACTTTTTTTCATTATCATGCCAAAAGTTAGCGTGCTCTGCAATCCCTTGGCTGCACTTTGGGGATTTTCTGGTGGGGCGGTTGGAAAAGGTCAGCATGGTTTGCTTCGTCGGTGCTTTTGTTGGGGGAAGGAATGAGACGAGATGGCTGGAGCTTCTTGGGATACCCGCTGGGGGTTAGACTGCCCGGTCGGTATCCCAAAGAGCTTTCGCGGATTTCTCCTCTTTCCTCGTCAGGAGCGAATGTGTTCGTCGATGGGTTACAAAAAGCAAGAAAAAAAGAATTGGTAGCGAATACTCGGAAGTCTATTGCCGATGCCGCTCGACCAGCCTTCCAGCTAAAAGCCAAAACACGCCTTTTATCATCGTCAACCTCGAACCAGCAACCTGCCCAGACTCCCTTCATTTAACGCGTTTTCCCTCCACCCATACGAAGCAGACAGCCCCAACTCCCTTACCGGAAGCCAAAGCACCTAAACCGTTTCCTCTTATTTTCTCCGTCCATCGCTACGACCACAATTAACCGTCAGCGCACGGTGTCTCGCTTACGAAAACTGCCGTCTTATCACCTCACCTGCACAAGCAAGCCCTGCCTGATCTGACCCGGCGTACAGCCTTGCCCCAACTCATTTCTGCAGCAAAAAAAGCCACCCGCGCCAACGGATAGCTTTTCTCCAAAACAAAAGACAAGACGCCTTCTCTATTATTCCGGCATGGTGCCGATGTAATTCGATTGAGGACGGATGATCCGGTTTTTCGCGGCTTGCTCCAAAATGTGAGCGGTCCAGCCAACCACGCGGCTGACGGCGAACGTCGGCGTGAACAGGTTGTCGTCCAGCCCTACCGCGCGCATCACTGCGGCGGCAAAGAACTCGACGTTTGTATTGAGCTTGCGGCCTGGCTTGTATTCTTCCAGCAGTTGCAGGCCGACCTTTTCTACGTGTGTCGCGAGGTCAAACCACGGATCGTTGGCCGACAGCTCGGAAGCGACGACGCGCAAAGCGGTTGCCCGCGGGTCGACGGTTTTGTAGACGCGGTGTCCGAATCCCATCAGGCGGCCGCCGTTTTCCAGCTTGTTGCGAAGCCACGGCTCCGCGTTTTCCTTCGTGCCGATCGCTTCGATCATCTCGGTCACTTCGGACGGAGCGCCACCGTGCAGAGGACCTTTCAAGGTGCCGATGGCCGCCGTAACCGCAGAAATCAGGTCAGACTCTGTAGAGCTGACGACGCGGCCTGCGAAGGTAGAGGCATTCATGCCGTGCTCCTGCGTCAAAATCAGGTACGCATCCAGCGCCCGCACATGAGCCGGATTCGGCTTTTCCCCTTTTAACATGTACAGGTAGTTTGCCGTGTGATCCAGCTCCGGATTCGGGTCGAGCGGCTCGCGGCCTTCCAGACAGGCGAAGCGGTACGCGACAATCGTCGGCATTTTCGCTGCCAGCGCGATGACCTCATCAATGGTTGGCGGGAAGCCGTGGGAGGAACTGCCCAGAGCGGAAACACACGTGCGCAGCACGCTCATCATATCGACATCTGCCGGAATCAGCTTCAGGATTCCTTTGACATGCTCCGGCAGTTCGCGGTTTGCTTTGAGCTTGTTCTTCAATTCTGTAAGCTCCTGCTCGCTTGGCATATGTCCGAACCAGAGCAGGTGTGCGACTTCTTCAAATGTGTGATGAATAGCGAGATCGCGTGCCCAATGCCCGCGGTAAACAAGCAGTCCGTTAATTCCATCGACCAGGCTCAGGTCTGTTTCTGCTACGGCGATTCCATCCAGACCAATTGCCAAAGGATGTTGTTTTGTCATGATCGCCACTCCTTTTTCATCTCTTTTCCCTCCAGTATATCGATTATCAATATGAAAGGGAAATAGAATTAAAACCCGCTATTAATCACATTTCGTAATCATTCGGGTTTACAGCAGCCCAAGCTATGCCTTGCTTCCTCCTTGCATGACCGGAGACATCGGCGGATACAGCGCCTGCAAAATCTCCATGAAGTGCTTCGCAGGCTCGCTGATCCCGGCTTTGGGCACGAGCAGGTAGGAGGCGACCTTTGGCAACACAAGTCCCGGCGTAGGCAGCTCGATAAAGCGATTTTCGAACAAATCCCGGCTCACGGCCGAACGTGGCAAAAAAGAGACGCCAAGCCCGTCTTCAATGAAGCGTTTGGTAATGTCCACCTGCGAGACAGCCATCGTGCGCAAGGCCAGCCCTCTCTGGCGCAAAAGCAGCAGCAGCTCGTCCCAGTAGCCCGGGTGATTGTGGGTCAGCAAACGGTTGGACTGCACCTCCTGCTCCCAATCGGGCAGCGGTGCGTCTATGTCCCCGCCGCTGTGCGGTACCGCAAATACAACCGGGTCCTCGTACAGCATGTACGTGTCCAACTGGAACTCTCCGGGCACCATCCGGGTCAGTCCCAGGTCTACTTGTCCACTCTGAACCAGCGGGCCGATCTCGACGGAGTCGGCAATTTTGATCGAGATGTCGACATCGGGATACTGCCTGGTAAAACGGTGAAGCAAATGGGAGAAGCGGGCACGGGCAATGATCGGCGAGACTGCCACCTGGAGCTTTTCCCGATACCCTTGGCGCCACGCCTGCAAATCCTCCATGCTGTGGTGCCACTGTTCCAAAAGCCCTTTTGCATGCGGCAGATAGCGCTTGCCTGCTGCCGTCAGCCGAACGCGCTTGCCGACGCGTTCAAACAGCTTGATCCCCAGCTCCTTTTCCAATTGCCGGATATGTTGGCTGACAGTGGGCTGAGCGATAAACAACGCCTCAGCCGTCTGATGAAAATTTTCGGTTGTAGCCGCCACCAGAAACGTTTGCAGCACGCGAAAGTCCACACGATCTCCTCCTATCCATCTCTTGTCTCTATAGCCCCCAAAAACCTGCTTGTACCATCCATTTTCGTCGATTCCCACCGAAAACGAAAGAAAGGATCAGACAAAACGGTCCCAGGGTGAATTTGCATAACAGCCTGCCCTATTTTTGGGTCTTTCTTCCTCTTTTTTGAAATATTTTACTGGAAATCACTTTCATCCATCCTCCTTATGGTACAATACAAAATCGAGTGCGAAAAACCATTTGCATTCGCACGCCAAAGAGAGATAGTCACAAAGGGGAGGAACTCATGGAAACCACAACAAACGTGAACCCGCCACGCAAAAGCTTGAAAAAGCCGCTGTTAATTGCCGGAGCGGCTGCTGTCGTAATTTTGGGCGGGCTTGGAACAGCCTACGCCAAATTCGACTTGTTCAAAAGCGCGAAAACGATCTACCTGCAATCCGAAGCTGAGAGCATGCTGAAGTTCTCATCTGACATGTCCAAGGCTTATGGGGAATACGAAGACTACATGAAGCCATATCTGGAAAAACCTGTACACTCCACTACGGAGCTGTCTGACATTACAGTAGATGCTGCCCTCCCGGACCCGCAAGCCCAGAAGGTACTCGAACTGTTGAAAAGTGCAAAAATTGTGATGCAAAGCAACATCGACGAGCAAAAAAACCAGCAGCAAGGCAACTTCGAAGTCCATCTCAAGGACAAGAAGCTGGCTACTATTGAATATTTCCTGAACGACACCCAGTTCGGTTTCCGTCTGCCTGAGTTTTACTCCAAGTATGGCTATATGGATTTGAAAGACCGCGATGCGCTCAACCAAAAGTTCGGCCAAGAGCTGCCGAAGCGCTTCCTCACTTATCGTGACCTGATGGAAGCTGTCCGCATCAGCCAGGATGAAGTGAAAAGCACGCTGACGCCTTACGCGATGCTGTACGCGGAATCGATCAAGGACAGCCAGGTGACCATCAACAAGGACGCTTCCTTCACGGAAGAAGGCTTCAAGGAAAGCGCGCGTGAAATCACCGTAACCTTTACCGAAGAAGAAGCGAAAGCCCTCGCAACGAAGCTCGCGGAGAAGGCAAAAGCGGACCAAAAGCTGTTTGACCTGATCTACACCCGCTACCACAATGTTTCGACATTGATGGCTGACAGCGGCTACGCCGTAGAGGAAATTTCCAAGGAAGAATTCAAGAAAAACTACGACCAAGGCTTCGACGACTTGCTGAAAGACATCAACGACTCCACTACAGAAAGCAAGGAACAGCTCAAAATGGTCGTGCTCGTAGACGGCGATCACCAAATTCTGTCCCGCAAGCTGATGTTTACCGGAAAAGACAACAAGGAAGAGCAACTGTTCTTCAGCGGCATCGCTTACCAAAAAGGCGCAGACAGATTCTATCGCTACGCCCTGCACAATCCGGAAGACCCGAAAAACGGCGAGCTGTCCTACACGTACAAAGCGACCGAGCAAAACGGCAAAACAAACGGCAAGCTGAGCGTGATGGTCAAAGACAACGAGCAGCCTGCTCTGGATCTGGCTACCACGTTCGAATCCGTGAAGGAAGGCCAAAAAGTAACAGGCAAATACGACTTCGCTCTCGTCGTAGCGGATGAATACTCCGAGCCAGTCGCTTTGAACGGGAACATCACCGTATCCGAAACGACGACAGACAACGGCCGCGATTCCGATGGCAGCGTGAAAATCAACTTCGACAATCCGACTCCTGACATGCCAAAAGGATTCAGCCTGAAAGTGAAGTCCAAGCAAGAATTCGGAAAAGCGCTGGAGATTCCGGCGATGACGGCTGATAATGCCATCAACCTCGCAAACCTCACCGACGAGCAAATGATGGAAATTCAGCAGGAAGCAGGAACCGCAGCGCAAAAATTCATGCAAGAAAACGCCGAGCTGGTGCAGCAATTCATGATGCCGTAAGCCGCGCACCTGCGATAAGCAAAGAACCCTGTCCACAAGGCAGGGTTTTTTTTCTACCGATATCCCATGTAGATGATGAATCCGATCGCCGCGTAAAAGACGAGCCGGTCTACCGTGCGATAGAGCGTCTTCGACAGCCGCAGGCCGATCCACCCCGTCCGCAGCGGCCAAAAAAGCTGAATACGCCCCACCAGCATATCGCTGACCAGATGCGACAGCACCCCCCAAAGAGCAGCCCAGCCCGCTGGCGTATCGCCCCAAAAAAGGGCCGGCAGCAGCAGGATGACCCAGGAATGAGTGATCGTCCGGTGGCCCAGTCCTCTTTGCAGCATTTTCGAAAAAGGGCCGAAAAGATGCCCCAGCTTGCTTCGCGCCTGATCGATATCCGGCACCAGCGCCATCGTGGCTCCAATCACGCTGCCCTCCCAGGAGGGGTACGCCCAGTAGCCCGCGATTGCGCCCAGAAGCATGTGTGTCTTCCACGTCATTTGCTGTTTCACACCGACTTTCCAAGATGTTCTCGTTCGCTTTTGCCCAGTTGGCGTGAAGAGCTATGCGTCCAAGAGCGGCATGAAACTTTGCGGATCGAGCCGCTCGCCTTCGATGACGATCGCCGTCATGCCGGACTCGGTTCCCGATTCGTGCCCTTCTCCCGTCTCCCAAAAAGCCGCCTGTCCCGCCTGAATCGGAATGCGCTGGTCATCCTCTCCCCGCACCCAGCCTTCTCCGCTGACCACGAGAAAAAGCTGCGGGCAAACAGCCGGATGGTAGCCCACTACTCCGCCAGCCTGCAGATGAATGCAGCCGATAGACACTGGCTCGTCTGTGCGCACGATACGGGAAAACACAGCGCTGACAGAATCAAAACGTTCGATCTCCTTGCCTGCCTGTCTGTCGAACCGGAAACGTTTCATAGCCTCTCCCCCAGCTTTTGTCATTGAACCCCTATCTTAGCGCAATTGCCGCCTCGCGGACAGACTCCGATTTCCCTCAGCTTTATGTTATAATAGAAGCAGGAGGAACTAGCCAATACACCTCCTCTTTTTTATGCCCGCGCGCATGCGTGTTCCGTCAATCTGTACCGGCAGCATGCTCCTGTTTGAACCAGATGTCTTTGTAGTTGGCCTGTCCGAGCGCATTCAGCGAGACTCCGGCAAGCGCCGAGTTGTAGACCGAATGCTGCCGCGTATGGTACAGGTACAAGAGAGCCGATTGCTGTTCGAGCAACTGCTCGATATCGCGCAGCCTCCTTTGCTGGCACTCCCCGGACTGCTCCTCCATCAACTGCTCCAGCTCGCGGTCGATTTGCTCGCGCAAGGCCGGACTCCACAGTTGACGCACAAAGCTGATATCCGAACGGAAAAACTCGACCATGCCCAAAATCCACTGTTCATCAAAAACTTCGCCCGCCAAAACGAGATCGGCTTGCCGCAACACGTCCGGCTTTTTCAACTCCTCGATCGGCACGACAGTCACCTCTACATCCACGCCGCACTCCGCCAAATGCCGCTGTACCCACTCCGCGTTGTTTTCGTTTCCCGCTCCTTCGTATGTAAACAGCTTCAAGCACTCTCCGCGGTAGCCGCTTTGCATGACGGCAGTCCGTTTTTTCTCGCAGCTCTGCTCGGCTAACGCTGGCTCCACTCCGGCGACCTCGGGGAAAAAGCTGAAGGCGCGCCCGTAACGATTTCCGCGCAGCTCCGCGATCATTTGCTTGCGCGAAAGGATGCGATCGAGCGCCTGGCGGAAAGCGGGAATTTGCTGCGGTCCTTGCCGATTCAGGTTAAAGGCGAGATAAGTCGCTCCCCGCTCTACCTGCTTCAGCTCCTGCCATCTGCCCAGCGGCTTCGGCATGCTCCACGCTGTCTGGAAGTGCACCTCTTTCGCTGTGGCGAAAAATTTTTCGCTGCGCTTGTCGAATGGCGGCACCACCCAGATTTCCACCCGATCCAAATGGGCCCTCCCGAGAAAATAAGTCGGAAATGCCTCCAGCACAAACATCTGCTCGTCGTTTTCCACCAGGCGAAAAGGCCCGCTCCCGACTGGCAGACGGCTGTACTCTTCCCCTTTTTGCTGCACCACGTCCCAAGGAACGATGGACAGCCGATCCGAGGCCAAATAGGCGGGCAGCAAACAGTTTGGGCGGCGCAGCTCGATTTGCAGTACGGTGTCCCGCAGCGCAGTCATGCGCACGACATCCTGCAGCATCCACCAATACGGCGATTTCGTCTTTGGGTCAGCTACCCGCTCCAGCGTCCAGATCACATCATGAGCCGTAAGCTCGCGCCCGTGATGGAAAGACACGCCTTTTCGCAAATAAAACGTCCAGCTCGTCCCGTCCTCATTCGTCTCCCAGTAATGGGCCAGGTGCGGCTTGTACGTGTTTTGCTTCTCGTCGTACCGAATGAGCGTATCGAAAATTTGCCTGACCATGTGCGATTCGGTCCGTCGGTTGACAAACGCCGGGTCGAGAAAAGGAATTGTCCGGTAAAAGGCCATGCGCAGCGTGTCCAATGTGCGCGTTTCCACTGTTTGACTGCGAAAGCCAAACTGACCGGAGAGCCAGTCGAAAAAGCGTTCCCTGCCCCTTGCAGACAGCTCCGACTCATGGAGAAGCTGCATGGCCCGCTCCAGGTCGCCGTGCTGGATATGCGCCTTGGCGAGCGGGATGACGATCTGCTCCGCACTGCGCACGAAGACGAGCCGCGATCCTCGCCCGCGCCCCCGGCCCGGCATCCACTCAATCCAGCCTTGCTCCGAGAATTGCTTCAAAATGTTTTTGACATTGCGAACCGTACAGCAAAAAATCTCGGCCAACTCGCTCAACGTAATCTCCAGCGCCTCGCCCTCCGGCCTGTCGGCAAAATGCTGGCGCAAGCGCAAGTAATGATAAACAATCTGCATCGTCCGCTCACTCTTTTCGTTAAAAGGGGAACTTGTTCTCTTATTACTCTACCCTTTTTCTTCCCCTTTTTCCAACTACAATGGAGTACAAAGAGGGGGGTTATGATGTCCATGCTGGTCAGCCAAACAAAACCGAAGGCCAATCCGCAATCGCCGCAGAGCGCCTCGCTCTGGCGCAACCGGCCGTTTCTCGTCCTGTTTTGCACCTCGACTTTGCTCGCTTGCGGCAGCAAAGTGTACGAACTCGCCTTGCCGCTTATTTTGTACGACATGACCCAGTCACCCGTGGCGATGACGACGATGAAAAGCATCGAGTTTTTGCCCAATTTGCTGCTCGCCATGTTCATTGGCGTATGGGTCGACCGCTTTTCCAAAAAGCGCTGGTCGCAATGGATGGTGTTCGGGCAAATGGTGCTGCTGTTTTTGCTGTACGGCTTGTCAGCGGCGGGCCAGGCCCAGATCATGCACTACTACGTGGCCGGATTTTTGCTGATGGCCCTGCACTACGGCTTTCAAAATGCCCGGGTCAGCATGCTCAAGCAGGTTGTCCCCACACCGCTGCTCACCTCGGCAAACGCCCGCTTTTCCTTCATGACTACGTTCATCGAGATCATGGGTCCGGCGCTCACGGGCTTTATCCTGCTGCTCGCCAGCCTGCACGCGGGTTTGTTGATTACAGGCTTCGCCTATTTGCTGGCTTTTGTCGCCATCTCGTTTCTGGAAAAGACCGATACGCCCCCGGCGCCAAAAACAGGCTTCTGGCAGGAGCTGAAGGCCGGCTGGATCGAGCTTTTGCGCAATCAGGCGCTGTGGCGCATCAGCCTGCTCGTCATTTTTCTCAACGCGACTTCCGGCATGTACGACGCGATGATTATTTTCTTTGCCAAAGACCAGTTGCGGCTGGACACGTCTACGCTCGGGCTGGTTCTGTCCGCGGCCGGTCTCGGCGGCCTTGTTGGCAGCTCTGTGGTAGCCTCCCTGCGGCGGCGCTTTCCGATTGGGCAGTTGATGGGCACGACGATTTTGTTGCTCGGCTTCTCCTACCTGCTCATGGTTTTTGCCAGCAGTACGTGGTTGCTCTGTCTGTCGCTGTTTCTCACCGGGCTGGTTTCTACCGTTGAAAATGTGTGCATCTGGACGTTTCGCCAGGAGACTACCCCGGCCCATTTGATCGGGCGGATCAGCGGCATTACCGGCTCCATCTTCAAGCTGGGCATCGTCTTTTCCATCTACGGCTCCGGCTTCATGACGGTATCGTTCGGCCCGTGGGCGGTATTTCTCGCCGCAGCCGTCGGCAATGGGCTGATTTTTTTGCTCTATCGCAAGCTCGCCCTGTGGCGGCTGGCATGATTGCGGGCAGCGAGGCTCAGGGGGGTGGGGGTGCTTTCCGGCTTTCTTGGCTGGCTCGGCCCTCTCCGCTGGCCCAACTCTATCAGCTTGCCCCGCCCCCTCAGCTTACCCGACTCTCTCCGCTGTCCCGGCTCCCTCGTCGTCTTGCCCGTCAAAAAAGCCACCCGCAGGTTGTTCACGCCTGCAAGTGGCTTTTCCGCTTCCCAGTTACTCCCTTATCCTCACGCCTTGAAACGGCTGATTAACTTCTCCAAATCCTCTGCGAGATTGGCCAGCGAGGCCGCCGAAGAGTGGATTTCCTGCATGGAGGCCAACTGCTGTTCGGTGGCGGCGGACACATCCAGCGTCCGTGTCACGGCCGTTTGCGTGATGGAGGCGATCAGTTCCATCGACGACGCGACTTTTCCTGTGCTCTTGGTCAGGGCGCGGGAAGCGGCCGAGACATTTTCCACGTCGTTTGCCACGCCGACAACGGCATCGCGAATGTGCGAAAAGACTTCGCCTGCCTGCGCTACGCCCTCCATCCCGGCCGCCACTTCTTGCGAGCCTTTTTGCATGGACGAGACTGCTTCGAGCGTCTCTGCGCGTATGGCCGTAACCAGTTGCGTGATCTCCTGGGCGGACGCGGAAGCCTGCTCGGCCAGCTTTCGCACTTCATCGGCGACAACCGCAAAGCCTCTGCCCTGCTCACCCGCCCGTGCCGCCTCGATCGCGGCATTGAGCGCCAGCAGGTTCGTCTGACCAGCGATTTGCGTGATGACCTCGACAATTTGCCCGATTTGCTCGGAACGGCTTCCCAGTCCGCTGACTGCATGCGCAAGCTGCTCCATAGTCTCGCCTACGCCATTCATCTGCTCCACCGCAAGCTGAACCGTCCGGGTTCCGCCAGTAGCCAGCTCTGAGGCGTTCATCGCGGCAGCGGAAACGTTTTGGGCGCGGGCGGCAATACGCTCGATGCCCGCAGCCATTTCCTGCACTTCCTTGTCGCCCTCTTCTACTTGATGCGACTGTGTGTCCGCACCTGCTGCCATTTCCTGAATCGTTTCTGCGATCTGCTCGGTCGCTTTGCTCGTCTGCTCCGAGCTGGCCGTCAACTGCTCTGCCGCCGCCGCTACCTGCTGGGCGTGCCCGCGAATGAGCGAAACGAGCTGGCGCAGATTCGCCAGCATCCGATTGAACGACGCAGCTAACTGTCCGATCTCATCGTTGGATGATACCGTAAGCTCATGGGTCAGGTCGCCTTCTCCGTCCGCTATGGCCGCAAGCTGGCCATTCACCCGGTTCAGCGGACGAATGATCGCCCGAACCAGCAGTCCCCCGATTACGAAAGCGATGAGAAAGCCCGCGACACTAAACGCAATCTGAATGTTCACAGACACAGCTTCCTGCGCTGCCAGCTCCTGCGTGTCCGCCTCTTTTTCCTGGCGCACGTCCTCCATCAGTCCGCTCACCGTCGAGTCGAGCGTCTTCCGCGATTGGCGCTCGATGCCGAAATGATGGCTCAGCGCCTCTTCCCGCTTGCCTTGGTCAAGCGCTTCTACCGCTTTGTTGCTCGCCGCCAAATATGCCGCGTATAGCTGCTGCGCTTTTTGCAGCGTCTCTTTTTGCTTGGCGGTAATGTCCTCATACTCGTTCATTTTTTGGAACAAGGCTTCCACTTTGCCCGCCTTTTCCTTCAGTTCCTCGCGAAATTCCTCGTCTCCGGTGAGCAAATACCCGCGCTCGTCATTGTTTCGGCCCGTGATCGTAAACTGCATCTCCCGCAAGTCGGTCAAAAGGTCCCCGTCATCGAGCATTTCTTCATAAGCAGCTTTCAATGTTTTCGTATGAATATACATATATGTACCTGAGCTAAACATGATGGCCAAAATCACGCCAAAAGCGAGAATAAATTTCGTTCTAATCTTCATCAGAGCGCCTCTTTCTGTCGAAATAAACAAATTTATGTCGAAAATACTCGGCTGCCACCCTTTTTCTTTCCCCGTCGCCATCGGCCCTAAACTAGTCGGAAAATTCATGCACCATTGCTTGCCAAAAAGAAAAAGCACCCGCGGAGCAGTCCGTGGATGCGTTGCAAGCATATGATCTTTTTATCGGCTACAGCTTTTCGATTACATTATCAATCAAGCCGTATTCAAGCGCTTCGGCTGCCGACATGAAGTAGTCGCGGTCGGCATCTTTTTCGATTTTCTCGACTGGCTTGCCTGTACGCTCCGAGATAATCGAGTAGAGCATGCTGCGATGCTTGAGGATTCGCTCTGCGGCGATCTTGATGTCGCTCGCCTGCCCCTGGCTGCCGCCCCACGGCTGATGAATCATGACTTCCGCGTTTGGCAGGGCGTAGCGTTTGCCCGGCGCTCCCGATACCAGTAGCATCGCGCCCATGGAGGCCGCCATTCCCGTGCAAATTGTGGACACGTCCGGGGCGACGAACTGCATCGTGTCGATGATCGCCATTCCCGCTGTCACCGAGCCGCCAGGCGAGTTGATGTACAGATGGATGTCTTTTTTCGGGTCTTCCGCCGCAAGAAACAGCAGTTGGGCCACCACCGCATTCGCAACCTGGTCGTCAATGGCGCTGCCCAGAAAAATGATGCGGTCTTTCAGCAAACGGGAGTAAATATCGTACGAACGCTCTCCATAACTCGTCTGCTCCACCACTACCGGAATCAGATTCATGCAAAACCCTCCTTTATTATTTGTTCACGGATGGAATGGATTACGCTGCCAGCCTCATGCTGTTGGCCTGCGGCGTCGCAACAGCCGCCTTGCTTTTGCCAAACCCGGAGGAGACTTGCGTGACGACAGCCGGGTTGTCGCTTGGCCCCACTGTCCACGCGGTCACAGCGGCTTCCCTGTCGACAGCGTCGCTGCCGCCGTCTCTCGCAGGCAGCGCAATGACATTGCCCCACTTTGATTCGGTCCGACTTTCCCACACGACGACTGGCCTTGGTTGGCCTGCTGCTTTGGCTTCAGCCTTCATGACTGATCGCCTCCTTCTTTTGGATACACCGCGAGAATGACCTGATACGTCTCCTGCCCCTGCGCTGCTGTCTGATACTTTTTGACCAACTGATTCACCAACTGCACGTATTCCTCGACAAAAGCGCTCCGCTCCTCCGCGCTGGCGAGGCGAATGCTGGTATCGAGTGTGGCACTCGGAATTTCTTTTTCCTGATCCGAGCGCTCCAATAGGAGCAGGGCATCGCGCTTGATCCGCTCCGCCGTATGGATTAAATGCGACAAAGCCCCCTGGTCCTTCATCTGCTGCACCGTGTCGTTCGCCCAGTTCAGCCCTTCGGAGAGCACGTAAGTCCGGGCGATCGCCAAATACAGCACCTCGACCAGATTGCGGACTTGCCGACTTCCCACCCGTCTGACCAGCCCGACTTTTTCCAAAGCCTTCAGGTGATAATTGACGCGCTGTGGAATCTCGTTGATTCCCCGCGCCACTTCTGCCGCTGAAGCAGGCTCCACCAGTCGGCTCAAAATCTCCGCCCTGAGCGGATTCAACAGCGCCATCGCCTGCTCCGGCGTCTCGACAACATACGTTTCAAGCTGTTCGTGCGCCACAACAACACCTCATGACATTAATCATTTACGTAAAAACAGTTTATTACGTGAGATTCGATTTGTCAAATGCTGGACAAGCCCGAAAAATGACCGTACGAAAAAAGCAGCTCCGCCCGTTCGCGAAGCTGCTGTATCTGTCTTTTTCCGTCGGGATTTTACCGGGGAGCAGGGTAGGCGATTCTCTCTCCATCTGCGGGTATCCGCACGCGGTCCTGAAGCTTTCTTTTCGCCAAAAACTTATGCAGCTCGGCGCGTGACAACAGGCAGTGATTCCACGTCTCCATGTGCGCAACGAACAGGTGGCTGTCCGGTGCGGCGGCCGCTACAAGAGCGATGTCCTCCCCCGTCATGGTGATCGGATCGCCCGTCAAAAACTGGGCCGCTCCGGCAAACACGACAATCACGTCGGGAGCAAACCGCCCGATGGCCTCCTCCACCTCGGCACACCAGACCGTATCCCCTGCCACGTACAGCGTCGGCACGCCAGGTGCCTGCAACACAAAGCCGGACACTGGCCCCATCTGTTTCCCGATCTCGCCTGTCCCGTGCCTTCCGCCTGTGCGGTAGAGGCGAATCCCTTGCCATTCCTGCTCGCTTTCGATCGCGTTTACATGGGAAAAGCCCTCCTGGTGCAGCATGTCCGCATCCGGCGGCTGGCAAAAAACAGGCAGGTCGGCGGGCAGCAAGCGGAGTGCTTTTTCGTCCAGATGATCTCTGTGCGTATGCGTCACCAAAACCGCCTCCACACCATCCAGCACTTCTTCCGTGGAAAAAGGCAGCTCCACCAGCGGATTCGCTCGCTGATGCGGCGTATTTGGCACAGCAGACAGCTCCCCCGCCGCGCTGAACATCGGGTCGATCAAAAACGTGCGGCCGCCGTAGGTCACTTTGAGCGTAGCATGTCGAACAAGTTGGATGTGCATGTCTTCTCTTTCCTCCAATCGCAGGCGTATAATCGTGGTAACTTGCTTTTATTGTAAAAGACGCACGCAGGTAGCCGCGAAACAAATCCGGCGCCTCACTTTCACCGCGAAAGGAGATTTTCATGCTCGACCAAACCGACCATGCCATTCTGGCTTTGCTGCGTCAAAACAGCCGTCTTTTGTGGAAAGACATCGGCGAGCAGGTCCATCTGAGCGGGCAAGCCGTCGGCAACCGGATCAGAAGACTGGAGGAGCAAGGCGTCATTATCGGCTACACGACCATCGTCGACGAGGCAAAGCTGACTCCTTCGCTCACCGCGATGGTCACGATGTTCATGAAGACGACCGACCATTCGAGCTTTGCCCGCTTCGTCGCAAGCCGCAGCGAAGTCATCGAAGCTCATCGCATTAGCGGGGAAGGCTGCTACACGCTGAAAATCAACGTCGCGGACCACACCGCCTTAAACCGCTTTTTGGACGACCTCCTGCCCTTTGGCAACTACCGCGTCAACCTGTCTATCGGCCAACTCAAATAGTGCAGCGATTCCGACCAGAAGCAATCTCCCTTCTTTTACGTATTGCCTGATGATGTGAACAAGAGTAGAATGATGGGTACGAAAGGAGGGGAATCGCCATGGAAGATATGCTGTTGCTGCTTTCGCTGGAGGATTTCTTCGCCTTGCTCGCCCTTTTTGTGGGCTGCTTTACGTCTGCTTTTTGTCTCAGACGTTGTCATCGCCCGCAAATACAGGCGTTTCGTTGGAGTTCCAGTGACACCTATCGACCTTCCATCAATCCTTGCCTGGTTGAGACTTATCCGATGGCAGCAAGGCAACCGCTGCGCTTCCGCATGCTCCGGCGCGCGCGGCATGCGAATGGCGACAAGGATACATACCGCTCCCTTTTGGATCTGGCTGTTTGAACAAAATCCAAAAGGAGGTAGATCATATGATCGCCAAGTACATCGGAGAAGCTTTGTTGTTTGTGGTAGGTTTGCCGCTTTTCGCTTACCAGACCGGAGAAAGCCTGCACGCTTTGGCAGACGCTTTCGCGCAAATGTCCGATTTCGTTAACTGGAAATAAGCACGCCGTTTTTGGGCGGAAAAAAGTAATAAGCCTGGCTGTCTGTGGTCATAGCCCCGTCAAGTAGACACTAAAAAAAGACGCTATCTTAAGCGGCGATCGATTCCCGGTATTGGACTGGG
>NZ_JBYSWV010000121.1:0-542 GCF_058781555.1 Brevibacillus sp. FW306-2-1A-C05A | reverse complement strand
CATTAGCGTTGCATAAAAAATGAATCCATCTATTGTCAAATTATTCTGAATGACATTTTCAACTTCACAACCAAAAACGAGAACAGCCAAGCAAAAGGTAGCCACTATCCATTTGGTAGTTTTATACATTTATTACAACATCGACAACAACAAACAACACTTACTTCCTTTTCTGTCGCCCTCTGGATGTTCGTTTGGATTGGTAATCCATTCTGCCTATCCATTGTTCAAAGGTCTGCCAGAGAAACACTTTGAGCCATCTACTGATTTGCAGCAGACTGTGCTGACTGTTTCTTTCCAGCTTTACAAGAAGCAACAAGCAGTAAGCAATGAGAGCGAGAAAAACTTGATTCCAGACCGCATTTTCACTTGTTCCATAGAACGTCTTGATCTTTGCGTGTTGTTTCATCCATTTGAAAAACAGTTCTATTTGCCAGCGCCAACGGTAGATGTCGCTCAATTCTTCTGCTTCTAAGTCGAACCGATTGGTGATGATTCGAATACGATTTCCTTTCGAATCATGCGTTTCAATCAGTCGTAAC